>DASUGQ010000246.1:0-6104 GCA_036273935.1 Cyclobacteriaceae bacterium
ATAGTTATTAGCGTACTTATGATGGCAAATAACGGGTTCAAACTTTTTCCAGTGATCAAACAACATTGGGATCGAGTATTTTTCGGGAACAAATATTTTAGAAACATTTCTGCATCCAAGGCCAAAATAAGAAAAGATGTCAACGCCAAGTTGCTGAATGTCCTCAACCGATTCTGTGCCAGACATTATTGCGACTGATGTTCTGTTTTTGCGAATTATGGATGGGTATTTGCTAAAATAGTAATCAAAATATCTGGATGAATTGTCACTTCCTGTGGCAATGACGGCGTCAAAATTTTTCACTTTTTCAGTAAATGAGATGTACTCTTCAAATCGGTAGTCGATCTTAACAAGCGAGTCGAGGATAAACGTTATCAGCACGCTATCTTTTGAGCTCCGCTTGATTTGGGCTCTGTTTCCGGTAATCAGAACACATAAGATGTCATGGAAACCCACGCAGGGGATATTCCCTGCGAGGATTAAAGCCACCTCTGAGGGGCTCTTCAAGGGGGGTATGTTATAGCCAGACACCCAGGTCTCCAGAGCACGGGCCTCCAGCAACCTCCTAACTCCTGTTAGGGCCATTACAACGTTGTTGTCGGTAAACCACGAATTTTCGCTCTTGGTTTTTTCTGTTAGGGTGGAGAGCGTTACATTATCGATTGATTCAAGACGTTTTCCCAGGTTCAAAAAAGCTGATAATCGATCTTCAAGTTGCATTCCGGATAAAACTTTTAAGGACGTTGGGTTGTTTTGTCGATAACCTTTTAAGACGTATTTTTGTAGAATAAATTGATAGCAAAAGTAGAAAAAGCATGGCAATAATGATCACGGACGAATGCATCAACTGCGGTGCATGCGAACCTGAATGTCCTAATACAGCAATTTATGAGGGTGGCCGGGAGTGGACTTGGGCCGGCGGTACAAAACTGGAGCAAGTGGAATTGGAGGATGGCACTTCGTTGGATGCTAAATCAGCACAGACACCGGTGTCAAACGAATTCTACTATATCGTTACTGGCAAGTGTACAGAATGCTCAGGATTCCATGAAGAACCTCAATGTGCGGCAGTTTGTCCGGTTGATTGCTGCGTACCGGATCCCGATAACGTTGAAGATAAAGAAACACTCTTGGCAAAGAAGGCCTGGCTTCACCAGGAGGTCGAAGAAAATTCCTAATCAACTACCTCATTCTGGCTCGTTTGATCAGATAAGTTTGAAGAATCTGATCATATCCCTGTCTCACATCTGCTTCGATATAATCAATTTTGTATTGATTGCAGCGCATTTTGATACGCTGATGAAAATCGGAAAGTGAAGATTTATATCGATCACGAATGTCCTGAGGATTAAGTTTTATCCTGTCCTTCGTTTCAAGGTCAATGAATTCTATTGGTTTGTCTTCGAACTCGAACTCCAATTCTGTTTTTCTGTCCATCACATGGAAAAGAATCACCTCGTGTTTGTTGTGCTTCAGGTGCTGGAGCGACTTGAACAACTCATCAGTGTCTTCGTTAGAGTCGAACATATCACTGAAAATCAAAACGAGGGAACGGCGATGAATTTTTTCAGCAACCTCGTGTAAGACCTGGCTGACATTGGTTTTGACTGATGCTTCAGATTTTTCAAATTTCGCCGCCTGTTCAAGTAATGTTAAGAGCTTGTTTAAATGAGTTGGCGAGGACTTTATTGATGTTAGGGTCTCTATTTGATTTGAGAACAAGCAAAGTCCGACGGCATCGCGCTGCTTTTGCAGGAGATATCCTAACGATGCAGCACCGACGACGCTGAAGAGTATTTTATCCCTTGTTTCGGCTGGATAAAACATAGATGGTGATCTGTCAATGGCGACAAGGCATCGTAAATTCGTCTCTTCTTCATATCGTTTGGTATAGAGGCGATCTGTCCTTGCATACACTTTCCAATCAATGTGGCGCGTGCTTTCGCCCTCATTATAGAGGCGGTGCTCAGCAAATTCAACTGAGAAGCCGTGATATGGGGATTTATGAAGTCCCGTAATGAACCCTTCAACGAGCTGCCTGGCCAATAGCTCCAAGTTTGAGCCTTTCTTTATTTCATTAAGATCTATCTCCACTGGCTTGCAAATAAAGAATAATCGTAATTAATTTATCACAATTTTCCTACGTTGAGTGGTTAAACATTAATATCAATACTTTAAATAATTAAAGACATCGTTTGCTATAATTTAGCAAAATCGTATCTTCGAAATAACCAAACCAATAAACCTAACTTTTAAAACTGAAGGATTGTGGAAGAAAACAAGACAAATGGTAGGGATGAGATCTTCTCTACCAAGGTAAAGGCTGGAAAGCGTACTTATTTCTTTGATGTAAAGGCGACCCGCTCAAACGATTACTACCTGACTATAACGGAAAGCAAGAAGCGTTTCAAAGAAGATGGATTTACCTATGAGAAACACAAAATATTTCTCTATAAGGAAGATTTTAACAAGTTCGTAGAAGCACTTAACAACACGGTGAATCATGTTAAAAAGGAGTTGATGCCGAATATTGATTTCACTCAATTTGATCATGCTGAACGAGAGGAGGAGGTTGCCTCTGCAAAACCTACGCAAATTGACACAGAATTGAAGTGGGATTAAGACATAATTGGCAAACGCGAATATTGAGCCCCATTAGGGGCTTTTTTATTGCCCATTGAGATTTATATTTGCGCCCTTAATAAAATAACTATGGCGCTTCAGTGCGGAATTGTTGGTTTACCAAACGTTGGGAAGTCAACTCTTTTTAATGCAATATCTAACAACAAAGCAGAAGCTGCGAATTTCCCATTTTGTACTATCGAGCCGAATGTTGGGATAATTAGCGTCCCGGATCAACGCCTAAGAATTTTAGAAGATCTCGTTAGGCCACAAAAGGTAATACCAACCTCAATTGAGTTTGTTGACATAGCCGGCCTCGTGAAGGGCGCCAGTAAAGGGGAGGGTCTGGGCAATCAGTTTCTGGCAAACATCCGGGAAGTTGATGCCATCGTTCACGTCGTTCGGTGTTTCGATAATGATAACATTGTTCACGTTGATGGAAGGGTAAACCCGGTTTCGGACAAAGAGATCATCGATACTGAATTACAATTAAAGGATCTGGAGTCCATCGAGAAGAAGGTGTCCAGGCTGGAAAAAATCGCCAAGAGTGGTGATGCTAAAGCCAAAAAAGAACTCGCTACGGTCACCCTGTACAGAGACACACTGCTTTCGGGGAGAAATGCCCGGTCTGTAGACGTTTCAAAGGAGGACAAGGAGGCGATTGCTGACCTTCAGCTACTCACCGCCAAGCCCGTAATATATGTTGCAAATGTTGACGAAGGATCTATCCACCTGGGGAATAAGTACGTTGAGATGCTCTCAGCGGCCATTAAGGATGAGAACGCCGAATTAGTAATTATCAGCGCCGCCATCGAAGCGCAAATTGCCGAGTTTGAATCGAAAGAAGATCGCGAAGTTTTTCTGGCCGAATACGGTTTGAAGGAATCCGGATTAGATAAGCTCATTAGTGCCTCTTATCATTTGTTGGACTTGATTACCTACTTTACAGCTGGAGAGAAGGAGGTGAGAGCCTGGACAATCAAAAAAGGGTGGAAGGCTCCCCAGGCGGCAGGTGTTATCCACACTGACTTTGAGAAAGGTTTCATTAAAGCAGAGGTTATTAAATTGTCTGATTATCAGCAATTTAAGACAGAACAGGCGTGTAAAGAAGCCGGTAAAGTTGCAATTGAGGGCAAGGACTATATTGTAAAGGATGGAGACATCATGCATTTCCGGTTCAACGTCTGAAGATTCCGGTGAATGAATATAGAACCTTTCTGAATTTTTATTAGTTTTATAATCCGCTCAGATTCATTTTTAAAGCAGGGTTTGGTTTATTTAATTTTTTAACCCCAACTAAATTTTTTGGGATTTTGAGAACCAGGATTATTTTTTCGCTTAAGAACAGGGGATCGTACGTACCTTTTCATCATCAGTATCTTTTGGCACAATTGATTCGGGGAATTCTTTTGTTCGGATCGGATCCGCGTTACAAAGATTACATAATGTACAATTTCTCCGGACTAAAAGGGCAGACCAAGATCAGCCGAAAAGGTCTTCATTTCTACTCGTCGAAAGTGACGCTGGTATTTTCCTGCCAGGATAAGGAGTTTCTCGAGTATTTCTTAAACAGACTCTTTCAACAAAAAGAAGTAGTGGTGGGGAATATGCAACTCGTTCCTGAAAGCACAGAAACGGAGGAAACGCACGTCACGGGAGATGAGGTCAAGTTCCTGTGTATTTCCCCTATCGTCCTCATCACACCTTCATTCAACGATGAGTCGGCAAAGAAATTTATCTCGCCAGATAGCGATGAATTTTCTGACCTCTTATATGAAGCGACGATCTCACGAATGGAAGCCACGGGAAAATATAAACCGGAGGAGTTGGCGTCCTTCTATAAATTCCAAATCGTTCCGGACGCAGAGTACATCAACCGCATACAATCGTCACATAAAAAGTTCGCCCGAATCTATCCGTTGTATGACAATGACATCAAGTTTGAAGTGAGAGGGTATACCTTCCCTTTTACCTTGTATGCAATTGAGGAGGTCCAACGGTTTGTATATGAAAATGGGCTCGGCCATTTTTCTCACAAAGGATTCGGTATGCTTGACCTTGCCAACAATGACTCAATCAAGAGAGAGAATCAGCTTGAGATGAATTATGCTTAACGCGGATTGGTGTAAAACTTTACATAGCCGATAAGCAAGTCAGCGCGCGGCTGAAAGGGCCTGTAGTAAACAAAAATTTCATAACTGTTTTCAGTCTGGAAGTGAGACCCCTCAAAATAAAGTTGCGGTAGATTTTTTGACATAACCAGGTATTGATAGTCGTACCAGCCTTGTTTTAGCAGTATATCTGCAGAATAGGCGCTAATCTTCGCGTCATAAGTCATTTTGTTTTGCTCGTTTAATTCCCACTGATTCAAAGCTCCCTGAACGTAAACCTCTCCTGTAACTTTCGGGCTTGCCAGCGTGAAGTGAATCATGGCGTAGTTTGATGCAGAGAGGTCCGGGAAATCTAAATTTTCAATCACAAAATTTCCGTTCATATCATTGTATTGAGAATAGGATTCGTCATGACGACTCTTATCGACAGCAATGTAGGCCGTAAGTGGATCGGTTGCCTTGTCTACAGTAGCAATGTTTCTCCCGGGGTAGTTTATTGAACGGAGGTCAAAAAAACGAAATTCATTTCCGCCTTTAAAAAATTTATCGGGGTCGAAAAACCGATATTCCAACTCTTTAATGTTTTCCCTCGCGAATGAAGGCTTTAAATTAGTGAGCAGATTGTCCCATCGATTATTTTGCCTTATGGTAACATTGACATCTACCAAGGGGTTAAGTATTTCTATATTCTTGTAGTTAATAGTGAAGTTGATTTGCTGATTAACATCGGCCATTTGTCCGGGCCCAATCGTATTCCCGTCACGGGTGAAACTGATCCTGTTTTCATAGACCATGAAGCGGCGGGTAAGAATCAGATCTTCACGATCACTTCCCCGGTAAACAGCAAGTACATAATTGCCAGGTAACTTCACGCGGGGTACCAGGAAGCGGTAGTGCACATAAGGTATATTGGTTGCGTTCGAGAATTCATACTGAGTAATTGGAAATTCATTGAAATCCAGCATGAAATCAAGGTCCGCTAAGTCTGATTTGGTCCAGTCGTGATTGCAGTGAATTAGCCTTGCATAATAAGTCTCGAAATCGCTGTCAAGTACATCGAACTCCAGTTGCAGATTGGGTTGATTCAGTGGGATAACAGCTGGCAATAATTCATTTTCGCGGGCTCCAAAAGCTGGGTAGAGTTGAATTGTTTTGACATTATCCTCATATGCATGATCGGCGAGGAGCAGTTGTTTATTAGGCTGGTTCCAGCGAATTGAGATACTTTGTACATTAAAGTAAATGCCGACCATGACAGGTATTAAAAAAGGTTGGATGAGGCGTCCAGAATTCATTTGTCTCGCTTTAATATCTTTGGTTGAGGCTCCAAATTGTAAAATGCTCAAAACAAATTCCAACTTTTGCGTATGA
>DASUGQ010000247.1:0-2362 GCA_036273935.1 Cyclobacteriaceae bacterium
TCGGTCTGACTCGCCGTAATCAAGAGTTCCTTTAATTCCTTTTTCTGAAGATCAAAGGGCGAGGTATATTCCTGTTCCAGCATCTCCCTGATCCGAATACCTTTTTTTAGCAATGTTCCAAGGATAGCCATATTTTGCAGCGATTTTCGAGGCCAAAAGTAATGAATGAGTATTAAAGATAATATTTTGAATCTGATCCAAAACCTGCCTCCACAATGCAAACTCGTGGCAGTCAGTAAAACTCAGCCTGTCGAACGCATTTTGGAGGCGTATCATGCGGGACAGCGGATTTTTGGAGAGAATAAGGTACAGGAACTGGCTCAAAAATTCGATGCCCTGCCGAAGGATATTGAATGGCATATGATAGGGCATTTGCAAACCAACAAGGTAAAATATATCGCGCAATTTGTCAGCCTAATCCATTCAGTGGATAGTCTGAAGTTGCTGACTGAAATTAACAAACAGGCACTGAAAGCCGGCAGAATAATTTCCTGTCTGTTGCAGATTCATATCGGCAGCGAGGAAACTAAATTTGGATTCACGGCAGACGAGGTTATCCATTTAATCACAACGGGGCACATCGAGTTATTAACCAATATCCAGATCGTTGGCTTAATGGGAATGGCCACCTTCACAGATGATGAGAAGAAAATAAGGGAGGAATTTAAGACGCTGAAGGAAATTTTTGACCAATTAAAATCCAGAACACTGCCTCACAACGTTAACATGCGCGAGCTCTCCATGGGAATGAGCAATGATTATAAGATCGCCCTGCAAGAAGGAAGCACAATTATTAGGGTAGGGTCAGGAATTTTTGGAGAGCGGATTTATCATTAGAGAACTAATCTTACCACATGTCCTCAAGAACGATTTTAACTTTCGGAGCCGTCAATGGCATGATCGCGGTTCTTTTAGGCGCGTTTGGTGCACACGGGCTCAAAGATATGTTGATTGCAACAGGAAGGTATGATACCTATCATCTCGCCGTCGAATATCAATTCTATCATGGACTTGCGCTTTTGACGACCGGGATTCTCTCTCTTACATCGTCGTCCAAGAAATATGGCTATGCGGGTGTCTCATTTACATTAGGCATTTTTCTCTTCAGCGGGAGTCTTTACCTACTTGCTGTGCTGAATAAACCTGTACTTGGTGCGGTGACACCGTTGGGAGGTATTTTCTTTATTGTCGGATGGGGTTCATTGTTATGGGGAATCGTGCAAAACAAAAAGGCTTCCCCTTCGTGAAGCCTTCTCGTCTTGTTTGATTTTCTTACTACTGCGCCGGTTTCTTATCCATGACATTAGTGGTGAAAGAAACAGTATTGCCGGTTCCAACAGCGTTGGATACAATTGTGACAACTTTATTTTGCTTACCCATTTTGCCAGTGCTATTAAAACCAATGGTTATTTCGCCTTTAGCGCCAGGAGGAATGGGATCCTTTGGCCAGCCCTTTGGCGTTGTACATCCACAGGTTACCTGCACATTAGTGATGATCAGTGGTTCGGTACCCGCATTGGTGAAAACATAGGTATGCTCTACCTTATCACCCTGATAAATATCCCCGAAATCATAGGAAGATTTTTCCCAGGCTATAACTGGTCCACTGGGTTTGGCGTTGTCCTGGGCGAATGCCAAACTTGCAATAGCAAAAAATACAATCAATAATGAGAACTTCTTCATAAACTCAGTTTTTTTCAAATTTAATAACTCTTTTTGCAACAATTCTGCCAATTCTTATAAAATTTTGGCCACCTTAAATTGTGACTTAATGTTGGATTGCGAATTAACACAATTGGTAACCTAAATGAACGAACAAATCGACAAATTATTTGGTGGAAAAGTTAGAGTGCGTGCATGTGGGTTGTGCTGGGAGGACAGCAGACTTCTCCTGGTTAACCACAAAGATTTGACAAGCGGTGATTTTTGGGCTCCGCCGGGTGGAGGTGTCGATTTTGGCGAAAGTATCGGGAGCACATTGATGCATGAGTTCAGGGATGAAACAGGATTGATTGTCGAGCCAGGGGAATTCAGATTCGTCTGTGAGTTTATCAATCCACCCCTTCATGCTATAGAATTGTTTTTTGATGTAATGCGCATATCGGGTCAGATTAAAATCGGTACGGATCCGGAAATGCCAGACTCGTGCCAGATTTTAAGTGATATTCGGTATATGAAGTACGACGAAATCTTGTTTTTACCAGCGAATGAAAGACATGGTCTTTTTAACTTGTTTCAAAATGAAAAAGATCTAAAAATGGCATCAGGATACCATAAAATATAATTTAAACCAGGGAATCCGCCTTGCGATTTAACCCCTAAAATTCCTATAATTGCAAACTTAAACCTATTACAATGAACC
>DASUGQ010000248.1:0-15351 GCA_036273935.1 Cyclobacteriaceae bacterium
TTGTCCCTCCTCCTCTGCTGAGTACAAATCAAACAAAATCAAAACCCCGAATTCGCAAACGATTCGGGGTTTTTTGTTTGTCCCGCGCTGTCAGGATATTCGATAGTCGCCAATTTGGAGGTGTCCTTTCGGTTTCATTTCATTGGAGAATGGGCCGCAACTTGTCTTTTAACAACCTCTACTCAAGGAAGGCTTCTGGATTATCCTAATTCTATTTGAGATTTATTGGAAGAATTGAAAACGGAGTTGCGATGAACTGAATCAAAATTCAATCTTATGACTGATAGATTCCTTGGTTCCAGACCTGCCGATGACTGATTTTGGTTTGTTCGTGACACAACAAGTTTTCCTGATAGCGGTGGTAGATGTTAACTATCGCGAGTAAATTTTATGTTTCCAATCTAGAAGTGTTTTGTTAAAAGAAGTGGGCTCCTCATAATGAGGATTGTGTCCACTTTTTTCAAATACGTGAACATCGATATTTTGAAATTTTTCGAGTAGATCATTCCACAATTGCGGAAGCCCGGTCAGGTAGTCGTGCCCACCAAGACCAAGAAACACAGGAAGATTGAAGTTCTTCAGTCCATCAGTGATGTCGATGTCACGAAAAGCAACTCCCCAAAGGTGATCGATGATTGGCATGTTTGTATACACGCCATCCCACATGAAACTCGCATCAAAGTTGTAGTCATACCAACTCTGGGCGCCCGCTGCCAGACACATGATTGCAAAACGCTTTTCAGGCGTCAGCGCTATTCGTTCTTCTACGGTACTCCAATCCCTGAAAAATTTATCTTTTCTATCGGCTGATGCATGATTCATAAAGAATTCGTAACACACCTGTCTCCGCGCATCGCTATTGCTCGGGGCGGCCCCGATCAAAACAACACCAATAACCTGGTCCTGGTGTTCCTTGGCATACTCGAGTGCAAGAAACGCATGACCTGAATGTCCACAGATAATGAACTTTTGTAAATTCAGTTTTTTAGCGGCCAATGCAATGTCGTTCAGGATTACATCAAGCTCATAATGCTTTTCAACTTTCTCCAGCACGTTAGGTGCAACGAATCCCCGGTGATCGAGGAAGATCAGCTGAAAGTCCTTCGTAAGCTCATTCGAGAAATTCCGTTCATCATACAATGAACTTCCGATTATGAGCATTGGCGTTCCCTGTCCTTTTACAACATACCGTAATGGGAAGCCGTCAATTTCGATGGAATTGGATGTTGAGGTAGTCATATAAGCGTGACCATTCAATTTACAAAAAATGAAGCTCTATAAATTCCTTCTTCCCCTCCGGCCCTGACAACTCAAGCCAGGTGAAACTGGTATCGCTCGATGTGGTAAGCATAAAGACAAAGAAATCACAACACAATCTCTCTGTTTTGATGAAACTGTTGAGCAGATCGAGCGTTTTGTCGGAGCCTTCAAACCTGTGTTTGAATCCCTTATCGGTTTCTGCTTTCTCCAGTATGCGATTTTTCAATTTAGCAATTAAGGTCTTCTTTCGTTGCTGCAATTCAGGCGCAGTTAGTTTGCGGCTAAGCTTAGACTTTTCCATTACTGTGTTCATTTCTTTTGTTTTTGCTCTGCACTTGAAGTAAGGTGTAAAACCAGGACTGCACGAAATATCAATCTCAGCATTTTCATTTTGTTCTTAATTCTGTGATCGACTTTGTTTCCTCATTTTCGGTTTTGCAATGACAGTCAATGGAGCAGGCCGGTGGTGGCTGTCTTTTCTGGTATTGCCAAATTGCAAAGGCGGCAGAAGTTATAAGCAGTACAACGGCGATCTTCTCGGCATACAGGGCTGCGGTGGCCAAAATCCCCACCCCACCCACCATATCGACGACGGGCAAAGCGCAGCAGAGTGCACACAGTCCAATTCCCAATAAGCCTATATTTTTGGCCAATTTTCCGGCTTTCTTTGAAGCAGTTTCCATATTCGTTTTCTTTGTCTTTTCGTTTTATATTTCAATGATACGACATGGACTACAGTCCACGGTCAAGAAAAATTTTCAAAAACTTTTTAGACTATGCTGATCGGAGAACTTTCAAATCGCACAGGTTTTTCGCATGACACCATCCGTTTTTATGAAAAGAAGAGATTGATCACTATTAACCGAAGGGAAAGACGCCAGAATAATTACAAAGAGTATCCGGAAGTTGTCTATGAACGCCTCATGTTAATCAAAACAGTGAAAGCTCTTGGCTTTACGCTCAATGAAACTGGTGAATTCATTCAGGCGTGGGGAGATGAGTCGGCGTCATTCAACAATCTTATCAACCACCTTACCGACAAGATCCATCGTGTAGATGAACAAATCAGACTCCTACAGGAAATAAAAAACGAGCTCACAATTTCTCTTGAGAAATGCAGGGCTGACAACTGTGAGCTTGAGAAAATGATACCCAGCTGTATAGGAAAATGCTGACTAATGGTCGTTGAAGTTATCTTTGAATCGGTTATTGCTGCTCGCATTGCAATCTCAATAGAACGCCTGAACCCATGAAAACACAATTCCTCTTCGTTGCATTTTGCTTGTTGTTTTGCTCACAATTACTCGTTGCACAAGTCAGTCAAAAGCATAGGTTGATTGTATTAACTGATATCGAGGCTGAGCCCGATGACACTGAATCAATGGTTCGGTTGATGCTGTATTCAAATGTCATCGATATTGAAGGGATCATTGCAACTACCTCGGTTTGGAAAAGAACGAGCATAGCCCCTGAGGCAATTGAGAGGATCGTTAAAGCTTATGCAAAGGTGCAACCTAACCTGATTAAGCATGAAGCCGGTTTCCCGGATGCTGCAGTGCTTTTATCGAAAATAAAAAAGGGCCTACCAAAATACGGCATGCTGGGTGTTGGTGAGGGTAGAGATTCAGAAGGTTCCGACTGGATTATCAAAGTGCTGGAGGTAAAAGATGAGCGCCCCGTGTGGGTATCAGTATGGGGAGGTGTGAATACGCTGGCGCAGGCCCTGTATAAAATTGAAAAAACAAAATCCAGGAACGATGCCAAGAGGTTAATTGCCAAACTCAGGGTTTATACTATATCCGACCAGGATGACAGCGGAATTTGGATCAGAAATAAGTTCCCTTCCTTGTTCTACATTGTCAGTCCTGGCGATTCTTATGGTGATGCAACCTGGAGTGCGATCAATACTGTTGTTGAGGGGATAGATAATTCCAGGATCAGTAATAGCTGGATTGAGCAAAACATTCAGCGCAATCACGGGCCTCTTGGCGCGGTCTATCCAGATGTGGCCTACGGCATGGAGGGAGACACGCCCTCGTGGCTGACTTTAATACCTAATGGACTTAACAGCCCGGACCATCCCGACTGGGGCGGATGGGGTGGCCGTTATGAGTGGTATAAACCTGATTTTGCTACGCTTAAGAAAGGCGGCTCGGGGGTTCCTTTTGAACCTGAGACCCGCGAGATCTGGACAAATGCCATTGATAACTATACGCCCTATGCACATAGCGAGTATGGACGCGCAGTAAGGCCTGATAAAAATGCTTTTAGTGATTTCAAGGTTACATTATGGCGTTGGAGAGATGATTTTCAAAATGACTTTGCCGCCCGGATGGACTGGTGTACAAAGAAATATGAGGAAGCAAACCATCCACCGATGCCAGTTCTGGACAACCCCGAAGAAATAACTGTTAAATCGGGCAGCGGCTTTACTTTAAGTGCTGTCGGCACCACTGATCCGGATGGAGATAACGTCAGTTTCTTATGGTTTCATTATCCGGAGCCTGGCTCTTATGACAAGATGATAAAAATTAATTCTGCGGAAAACATCCATGGCGCTTTTATTGTGGCACCTGAAGTGGAAAAGAAGGAGACCGCTCATTTCATTTTAAAAGTGACCGATAAAGGAGAACCACAGTTATCAAGATACAAAAGAATAATTGTGAGCATCGTGCCTTGAATAACATAACGTCACTGTTGCCGGTCACTTTATGCAGATTGGTTTTACTGTTTAAATGTCCATTGATAATAAATAATGAGATGACTAAGTTCACCCATTGTACACGTCCTAATTTTTCCCTTATTGCTTAATCTACATATCAGGAAGCCGGAAATCTCACTTAATTTGTATTACTGAAAAATAGTCCATGACGGAACGAGAACTAATCAAACTGGAAGGAACGATCCGCATGAAAATGGAGGATATCAAGGCACAACGCGTGACGCTCAAAGCCTCGGGCATTGGAGGGCTAATGAATACTTTGAAGAAAGTGGACGAAGCGCTCTATGAAAGCATCCTTCCAGAGTACAAAAAGATGGTAACGGATTTTAACATCTTTAAATAGTCAGCAAAGCTGTTACCTCGACATGTAGCCGATTCAACTGATTTTCATGAATAAACGGTGAAGAGAGAATCTTATAACAAAACTGGAAAGCTCGTAGGATATACACTTCGCATACCCTTTGCCATAATGATTTTCCTGATGGTTGCCGCCACACCGCGTTCCAAATCAACCAATCATCAGTTTATTCTCTTCGACGTGCAATTCACTTACACGAAGCAGGACGCTGACAGCTCCACACCCAGCCAATCGCATTTTTACGTAAAGGGTGATCTGATCAACCCTGACCGACCTACAGACTGGACCTCTCCCGTCGACTATCGTAATGGAACAGTTCATATCCGCCTGGAAGTCCTGGGAAAACCTCCGGGTGACGCCCCCACAACGTGGACGCTGTGCTATATTCCCAATAGGGGCCAGGGCAACGGATATGGTTGCACCGGCACGGGCGTTTATACTGCGCCGGGTATTTACGAACGCGACGTATCCATGACGTCATTCTGGGAGAACGAATCCATCATTTGGTCAGAAGGTATCAAACAGATGGATCTCGTGATCAAGGACGACAGCGGTGGTCTGGGTCATGCGCATAAACGACCGGACCAGGAGAAATTTTTCCCCACGCGGGTAAGGATCACCATGGTCCAGGTGCCCGCGGGTGAAGTGTATGAGCCCATCGCGCTTCCGCCAAAGTGATCTTTCTTCTTTCGCTTCGCCGTGAAATAAGACACAGTTTCATGAACACCGATGGAAACGAAGCGATTGAGCCGTCTTGACAAAATCTGTCACAATTACAAATGCCTGAACGCAAATCCTAACGAGTTGATAACAGTGAGACGCTTCGGTCGTGACCCTTTAATTTTATCAACTCATCCCTAAACAAAATCAAAGGCAAATCGTTATTTTTCACACTATGGATGGGATTTGTTTGATGAGGTTTTCTTCCAGTGGCCGCACCGCTTCTTCGACCCGGTCCCTAAGCCCTCGCTGCCAATATACTAAAGCTGTCTTAAGGCTACGCTACAGCTACGTTATAGCTACCTTATAGCTATCATCACCCCGTATTCATATGGTTTTCTCCCTATATCTGCCCCTGTTTTCCCTGGTTACTCTCTGACACACACTGGCTATTGAACGACCCGCAAAAATCACATCGCGGCCTTCTCACACAGGGGATATTTGGCTATCTTGTGCGGCCGTTGTTATACTATCCTTAAATAATCGTTATGGCCAAGGTAGACAGCATCATAAAATTTAGTGGAACGTTAGATAAGTTAACCTTCGTCCGGAGTGCCGCCTATGGCGATCATGTACGAAGAAAGCGTGGTTCCGTTAAACCCGCCCGGGTCAACGAAGCGTTCAAACGATCATCCGACGAACTGAAAATGGCCACACCGTACGCCAAGCTCATAAAGGACAGTGTGAATCCCTTTCTATCCAATTGCCGGGACTGGACCCTGTGGTCAAGGCTACGCTCGTTCTTCCGTAAGCAGGTCAGGAGCGGCAGCATCGATTACTATGAATTAGTAGGATTCGAATTTCATAAGAAGCATACCCTCGATTCCCTTCTTCGCGGCCGGCCAGCCATCGACGCGAGCATCAACGGCTCAGAACTCTGCATCTCCTTTCAGCTACAGGCACCACCCCACATTCCGTTAAGCTACATAGATGGCTATCAGCTTACCCTGGTCGTAATTGGGGTTAACGGGGAAAGCACTTCCTCGTGCACGGGTGAGTATCCGCTAGGGCTGGCCCGGCTTAACGAAAAACCGGGGATTGAACAGCTGCGCCTTTCATTGAAAGAGCCTGCTGATACAATCATCCTGGCACTCAAATGCGAAGGATGCAAGGGCAACAACGTAATGAACAACGCCAAATCGCAGGGCATGGCCATCGTCCATGTCCTTAAGTGGCCAAAGGACAAGGGGTAAAAATAAGCCGGCCGCCCCAAAAGACTTTTTAATTGACCACTTATCACGTTGCGTAGATTGTCTTTTGCTTCGTTGCTTCATGACACTACATTCGGGAGCCGGACAAACGTTCAGACCCCGCTTGCATGAAAAAACTTGCCCTCACCGTTGTAATGCTTTGCATTTATGGTTTTTCCATTGGACAGAACAATAGGTCTGAAAAATATGCGCCACCGGTAACGTTCACTACCCAGGAAGACCACAAGAATATGATGGATCAGTTGGGTATCAAGGTTCTCCGACCGGGGCCAGGTGGAAATGAATCCGCGCCAAATCACGCCAACTACGATGAATCTCTTGCCAATCCCTACCCGGATCTTCCCGATGCACTCACGCTGAAAAACGGGAAGAAAGTTACAACACCCGACACCTGGTGGAAACAACGCCGGCCCGAAATTGTCGAGGGCTTTGAAAGCGAGGTCTATGGACGATTGCCGAAAAATATTCCAGAAGTAAAATGGATCACCAAAGTACAGGAGCGTGAGTTTTTTGCCCGCACGCCGGTAATCGCCCGGCAACTCATCGGCCATGTTGACAACTCTTCTTACCCGTTCATCGATGTCAACATAGCGATGACCCTGGTGACTCCTGCCAATGCCACCGGGCCGGTACCCGTGTTGATTATGTTTGGTCCCAGCTATCTTCCTGCACCCGTTCAGCCGAACTTGCAGGACTTTGACAAATTGAATGCTGCGCTCAAGAAATTGCTTGCAGAAGATCCGGAGATCAAAGAGATCCTCGATCGGTACCCTGGTTATAACCCGCTGGTTCGCCCAACGGGAATTTCTCCATCTGGCTACCCGCTGCCACCCACGCCCGTAGAGGATACTCCCTCGACACAAAAATTACTGGAGGCCGGCTGGGGATACGTGATGCTCGATCCCTCGTCCATCCAGGCGGATAACGGCGCGGGATTGACACGAGGAATCATTGGGCTCGTAAATAAAGGGCAGCCCCGCAAGCCTGATGATTGGGGATCCCTTCGCGCCTGGGCCTGGGGCGCTGCGCGGGCACTGGACTACCTTGAAACGGATCCCACCGTTGATGCAAAGCATGTGGGAATTGAAGGTGTATCACGGTATGGCAAAGCGGCTTTGGTGACACTTGCCTTCGAGGATCGATTTGCCTTCGGATTGATCGGATCATCAGGAAAGGGTGGTGTTACTCTTCATCGGCGCAATTTCGGAGAAGCGGTAGAAAACCTGACGGGAAGTGGGGAATATCATTGGATGGCAGGAAACTATTTGAAATATGGGGCGTCAGAAGGAAAAACTGGAAATATGAACGCGAGTTATCTTCCCGTGGACTCCCATGAGTTGATCGCCTTATGCGCTCCGCGCCCGGTTTTTATAAGCTATGGCATCCCGGAAAAAGGAGATGCGAAATGGTTAGACCAGGAAGGTAGTTATATGGCGGTGGTGGCGGCCGGCGCAGTGTATAAGCTTTTGGGAGCGAAGGACATCGGGGTTTCTAACAACTATAAAACAGAAAAAATGCCGCAGGTTAACGTCGGCCTACTGGATGGGGAATTGGCCTGGCGGCAGCACGACGGAGGTCACACCGACGCGCCCAACATGAAATATTTTATTGAATGGGCAACCCGGTATACCAGCAAATAGACTCAACCTTTATCGTAAAGCTTTAACCCGCGCATAAGCCGGTTCACAGTTCTGGCCAGACGGTTAATTTTCGTATCTTCCTTTTTCGCGGAATAGATCCATTTAATGTAAAAGAGTTGTTCGCTTTCAGATAAAGTGTGGAAGAAGCTCAGCGCTTTGGGTTCGTCTTCCAGGCAAAGCAGCATTTCCTCAGGGACTGCCAATGGTTCATCATCAGGAAATAGAATTACATGAACATGGTCGCCCTCTTTCTTTTTTATTTTTTTCCGGATCTCGGCTTTCACAGGAAGAAACAGCTTACCATTTCCCATCGGCATCAGGTGTACCTTTCTTATTTCATACCCGTCTATGCTCCCCTTCACCTTTACCCAGCCGAACGGCTTGTTTTTGTCCTGGATAACTTCCGGTATTCGCGCAAAGGTCCAACCTCCCTTGCCGGGAAATCGTTCTAAGAGATAGCTTTTGTCTACTAACGGTTTCATCATGGATCTCCGTCTCGTTTACGAATCACTTGTTAAATTTGTTTATCCACTTTCCGAATGATCACGTTTTCAACACGAATATTAAAATTTGGTAACAAAGGAGAAAAGACCGGATGGCGATACATTGAGATCAGCAAAGCGCAAGCTGAGAAATTAAATCCCGGGTGCCGTGTCGCTTTTCGCGTAAAGGGCAAACTCGATCATCATCCAATCGAGAAGACCGCTTTGATTCCTATGGGCGAGGGTAATTTTATACTTCCGATGAACGCGGAGCTGCGAAAGGCAACAGGTAAAAAAGAAGGCGATACGATTAAAGTTCAAATGCAGTTCGATAAACGCGAACTCACCTTGTCAGCCGACTTCCTTGGATGTCTTAAAGATGAGCCCGTTGCTTACGATTTTTTTAAAACCCTTTCTAAATCTCATCAGAACTATTTTAGCAAATGGATCGAAAGCGCGAAAACTGAAAATACAAAAGTGAAGAGAATCACGATGGCCGTGGTTGCCCTGGGCTGCAAGCAGGGCTTTCCCGAAATGCTTCGGGCGAACAAGGCCAGATCATGAAGTTAGTTCTCTCCGTTGGTTAGTTCTTGCAAAACAAAGAATGGTTACTAACATGCCGGGACGAATACTTTTATTACCTTTAAATCGCAGTATGAAAACTACTCGTCTACCATATCGTTTCTCGCTCGCCGGAATAAGGATGGCTTAGCGGCAGACTCTATTGATGTCTGCATAGTCTATCTTCTCATTTATTATTCTCCACGGCGTGATTGCCTGACCTGATCGTCAGCAGTCCGGCTTAATCTTTATTAAGAAAATGATATCATTGGAAAACTTCGGATGGAGTTTTTATCCATCCCATTATAAAAACAATTCAAATACAGAACTGAAAACTGGCCGGGTCACATCCATAAAAGGATTTAAGTACTTTGTCGTTTCAGAAAAAGGTGAATGTGAAACGGAACTATCAGGCAAGCTTCTCTATGGAATTGAACAGGAGAATCTGCCCAAGGTTGGAGACTGGGTGCTTTTCATGGCCTATGACAGCATGGGTTACATTATTGAAGTACTACCCAGGATCAATGAACTTTCGCGAAAAAGCCCCGGAAACAAAACGCAAAAGCAGGTGTTGGCGACCAATATCGATTTTGCTTTTGTCGTTCAGGGGCTTGATCGTGACTTTAACATTATGCGATTGGATCGCTACCTGGTGCAATTAAAAGCTTGCAACATCAATCCGGTTATAATACTTAACAAGGCGGACCTTGTGAGTGATCAGGACGAATACCGTAATGAAGTTTTGAAATTGCAACGCGATTGCCCGCTATACTTTTGCAGCACCTATACTGGCTTTGGTCTGGAGCAACTGAAAAAGCAGGCATTGGAAAAAAACCGTACGTACATTCTTATCGGATCGTCAGGCGTGGGAAAAAGCTCTTTGCTGAATGCGCTTATCGATAAGGATGTTCAGCACATTGCTGGCACGAGTGCATCGACGCACAAAGGGAAACACACGACGACAACCCGTGAGTTATTTCAACTGGATAACGGGAGTCTGATAATCGACACGCCGGGAATGCGCGAGTTTGGTGTTACGTTTGAAGATGGACAGGATTCCTACGACCTGTTCCCTGCTATCCGGCAATTCGCGCCGCAATGCCGCTTTGCAGATTGTAAACATGTGAATGAAACAGGATGCGCGGTTTTGACGGCCCTCGATAATGGAGAACTTGATGAGGAAGTTTATGGAAGCTATCTGAAACTGATGAAGGAGCAGCGCCGTTTTGAAATCAGGGTTGAGGACAAGAAACGAATAAACCGGCAGTTTGGAAAAATGACCAAAGAGGCAAAGAGTCATCGAAAGAAGTATAAGTATTGATATGAGTCATCGCTGTCCATAGTCCCGCAGACTCGCGGATGAAAAATACCATCTGCGGGTCTGTGCATGGACAACGGCCATCATGCCACGCCTAGTATTTTAAAGGGAAATAGAAGAATCGCTGCGATTATTTTAAACACAAGGGAAAGGGTTAGTCCGATGATCTTAAATGGGAGGAGGATCAACCACACCAGCGGCAGAAGGACAATAAGTACCAGTGCCAACGGCCAGCAAAGTACAAGTAGAATACACCAGAGGAGTATGGCTAATAATGTTTTCATTTTTAATTCGGTTCTTCTCACGGTAACAAATGCCTCGCCAGTTTTTAAAGTTGTGTTTTTCCAGTCAATAGCCTTGTCAGGCATCCTTGGATTATACGAATGTGTACACTTCACTGATCAAAATTGTACAGTGGCTTTACATCCCAAATTTTTTTCTTAATGCATAATCGTCACAAAATAATTTTCTTCTATCTTTGCGGCATGCAAAAACAAATAGGCACATATCGGTTTCACAATCTGCTATCAGATTGTATGATATTCAAGCCTTGGATTTTCAGTTGACCTCATGCAAGGTAGCAACTGAAAACCCGGGCCGCGTCCGGGTTTTTTATTTTTATATCCGGACATATTGGAAAATAAATTCAGGATGAAGGTTAAAACCGTCATCAGGGAATTCCTTTTGCTTCTAACTTTAAGAAGCGGGGATTAAAATATAAAATTTGATTTGCTCGGGATGACCGGCGCAGAAAGGAGTTAGTATGAAACGTAAAATGTTAAGCGGAAAAGATTTGATCAAGCTGGGCTACCCGGAAGGAAGGGCTGTTGGCATCGCGATCAACACGGTATTGAAACATTTCCGCAGAAGCGATAAAGAGGAAATCTTTGGAATGCTCAAAGATGTACTGGCTGATCCCAAGCGTTTTGTTGACGATTCAATCTGGACTAAAACGGCGCTTGCCCTTGTACCCTCTGAAAAAAAGGCGCGGGTTCATGAGTTGAGCCGAAGTCGGATAGAATATCCGATCTATGGTGGAGCGGAGATAGAAGAAGGGGCACGGAACCAGATGGAGATTGCGATGAAGCTTCCGATCACCGTGGCAGGAGCATTAATGCCGGATGCACACCAGGGCTATGGCTTGCCGATCGGCGGAGTGCTGGCTACGCGTAATGCCGTAATTCCCTATGGCGTTGGTGTCGACATCGGTTGCCGCATGTGTTTGACGGTATATCCGTTCGATGAAAAATTTCTGGAACGTCACCGAAGCAATCTGAAAAAAATGTTGCTTGACAACACATGTTTCGGCCGACAAACTTTCAAACGTCCTAAAGAGCATGAGGTGTTAGAAAGAAGAGCGTTCGATGAAATCACAATCCTGAAAAATCTCCAAAGCCGGGCAGCGATGCAGATCGGGTCTTCAGGAAGTGGGAATCATTTTGTTGAATTTGGAATGGTTTGGCTGAAAGAAAACAACGAATGGAAACTTCCATCGGAAAATTATCTGGCAGCGTTGTCACATTCTGGTTCAAGAGGACTCGGTGCTGAGATAGCGCGTCACTATACGCGGCTCGCCAAAGAAATTTGTTTCTTGCCCGGTGAAGCATCCAATCTTGCCTGGCTTGATCTGGATTCAGAGGCAGGACAGGAATACTGGATCGCCATGAACCTGGCGGGTGATTATGCTTCGGCTAATCATCACCAGATCCATCAGCGCTTGGCCGATGCTCTTGGAGAACAGCCTCTGCTGATGGTCGAGAACCATCACAACTTTGCGTGGAAGGAAAAACTTTCTGATGGAAGTGACGTGATCGTTCATCGCAAAGGAGCGACACCCGCCGGACCCGGAGTATTGGGAATAATCCCAGGCTCTATGACAGCGCCGGGATTTATTGTGAAGGGAAAGGGGAGCGAACAATCGCTGAATTCCGCTTCGCACGGCGCGGGAAGATTGATGTCGAGAAGTAAAGCAAAACAAAGTATTACGAATAAGATGATGAAGCAGGAATTGGAGAAAAGTGGTGTGGAATTAATTGGCGGAGGATTGGATGAAGCGCCGATGGTTTACAAAGACATCCGAAAGGTGATGCACTACCAGGATGACCTGGTGGAAATTATCGGAGAGTTCACGCCTCGCATTGTTCGAATGTGTGGTGATGATTCTCCAGCAGAGGATTAGTTAAAGTTTAGGGTAGCCTCGTTATGCTGACTTTAAGCTTTGACGGGACACTTTAAATTTTACTAGAATGAGAATCGAATGGATTGAAAAATATCTGACTGAAGCAGAGCAATTGATCGCCGCGAACAATGTTGATCGCGGATTGAATTTAATGAACGAACTGCTTTATGATGAGCCCGGTTACGGATACTTGCACAACCACCTGGGTTGGGCTTACCTGTACTATACCAATGATACAGCACGTGCCGAATTGCACCTGGTGATGGCTGTGAAATTCAATGAGGATTATCCTGCTCCCTATTTGCATTTGGGGACGTTGTACATGAGGATGGGCCGTTATACAGATGCGCTTGCCTGCCTCGGGCGTGGTTTGACTAAACCAAATGCGAACCGCCAAGCGTTCTTTCAAAACATAGCACAGGCTCACGAAATGAAGCGTGAGTTTGGAAAAGCTATTCAAGCTTACAAAGAAGCGCTGGCGCATAGTGTAGGTTATGAAAGCGAGACGCTGATGCAAGGCATTCAGCGTTGCAGGAAGAAAAGACTAGTACTCTTTTTTTCTTTTTAGATAGGGAGTCGCTCAAAATTTTGGGGCGATTCCTTTTTAATTCTATTGTTAAAATTCGTATGGAAAAAATTAAATGGATAGAGGAATACATCAATGAAGCGAATAACTTTGTCTATACAGGTGACTATGAACAAGCCTTGAAGATTCTGTGGAGAATTCTTTATGATGAACCGGGTTATGCCAGGCTACACTACTCGTTGGGCTGCATTTACTACTATGAGGCTGACGAAATCAAAAGAGGAGAACAGCACTTGCGGTTGGCCATTCACTTTGATGCAAAATATGCAGATCCTTACGTTGATCTCGGCCGGTTGCTCAGTAAAGATGAACGACTTGATGAAGCCATTGAGATTTATCTGAAAGGTGTGAAAGCTAAACAAGCTAACAAGACAAGGTTACTTTCCGGTGCGGTCAAGGGTTACGAGTTGAAAAAGAAGTATGGTAAAGCTATTCGCCATTATCGCAAAGCTTTGAGTCATTCTGCTGAGTTGTGGAACTGCCTCGAACTCGAGGAGAGCATCCAACGCTGCAAGCGGAAGAATAAGGTGAAATGATGTTAAACAAGCTGCCAGGCAAGTGGTCGGGCAGTTCTTTGGGGTTAGTTTGAAACGGCGTCAAACTTGATGCGGTAAGCAGCCTTGACCGTCAGTAGGTTGGCATCTTCTTTCGCATTGCCTGGAAAGTTTTCTGAAACAATGGAAAGCTTTGATTCGATGTATAATTTCCAGACGGGATAACCAATCATAATGTCAAAGGACCTGAACTGCAGGTATAATACTTTTTCGTCTGTACCAACTGTGTAATGCAGTTCCTTATCTACATTGAACGTAGTTGTGCCAACACCGATGTATCCCTTTTTCAGAACGGCCTTTGTTGCTGCAAGACCCAGATCAAGATAAAGGGTATGTAAATTCTTTGGTGAGTCAAATTTGTAAAAGTCATACCTGACTGATGTTGAAGCCAGAACAGCCAAACCGATTTCCCTTATTATGAAGCAGCCAAAAGCGGCGTTCAGACCCGTTCCATTTATTCCTTTCTCGTGAGAGTAGGGTGCATCATAATTTATGAGAGGGCCTGAGGTCTGACCATTTAAGGCATTATAATAATTGAGCGTTGTTCTGCCAAAATACCCAAGCTCGATAAAGAAGTTGCTTCTGCTTTGTGACGGGCAGTTGATGCTTACCAAACATGATAAGCAGGTGGGAAGGATTAACAATATGAACTTCATAGACCCTCTAGCTTAACTCAGAATGACAGGTATTATTTTATGAAAACCTGTAAAACTCAAGTGTATGTTCATTTTTTTGTTACTAAGACGAGCGTGGACTTAAAAAAATAGGTATGTCGTTTAATATATTGCTCGTGTTATTTTTCAATATGAGCGATGTGCAAGGTAAACTCACGATGTTTTTCTTAAAATTACCAAGGTCGTTTTAAATTCTTGTTGCGTTAACTTAAAAATTAACTGCGTTCAAGTTAAAACTTGCGTTGCTCATTGGAATTCTTGTTTTGCATAGTTCAATTTTACCATTGTGCGTTGTACATTTTGTGTTGAGATTTGTACATTCGCTCTGTATCCGAATATTTCAAGAGGAATACCCTTCACCCCATCTCCATCGTATCCTCATATTCAACAAACAATTTTTCAATCTGAGCAATGTGTCGCTTAACATGTAAGGTGAGAAAATAGATGTACTGGTACACGTCAAGCTTGCCGAGGTTGTTCACGGTCATGGTAGTGGTGTGGAGAATGCCTTCGCCATTCTTTAATAGATCAAGTTGGTCCAAACATTCGCCCAATTGATGGCGTAATGTTGATCTTACCTGGTCGAGAGGTTCTTTCCCGGATGGATTCATATGATCAGGATTAATCCATTGAAATGATGTGGGTGCTGCAATCTCTTCCATGGCAGGTGTAACAAACTCATACTGATCAAACATTGCTTCATTCAATTCAATGGTCTCAGCCCGCCGGATGGCTTTATCCGCTCCCTTCTTTATCAGCAATAGCAAGTAGTGGTTCGTAAGGGTTACATGTTCAAGGATTTGTCCTACAGTCCATCCTCCCGAACTGAAACTCAAAAACTCCTCGTCCTCATCGAACGTTCTATCGAGTAAGGCAAAGGCGCTGATCAGTTCTTTGTTAATGGTTGATATGATATGTTGTATTGTCATGTGTTTCGGGTAAAATAAAAAAGCCCGGAGGTTTAGTCCGGGCTTTCGGTATTCGTTAGTATCGTAATCGATCTAATGTAGAACACAGTCCCGGACAAGGCAATCGCAGTCGCGCGCTAGCACGGCCTTTGATTTAATGACGATATGCACTTGTGTT
>DASUGQ010000249.1:0-14636 GCA_036273935.1 Cyclobacteriaceae bacterium
GCCATTCCTGAATTCGCCTGTAAATGTTGGGACAAATTCCTCTACTGATTCAGCGCTCAAACCTGACTCTGCATCCAACAGAGATACAGGTCCAAAGGACGCACCTGCAGGTACCTTTACTTTTACTTCTGAGGTACTTGCAGACAGCACCGTTGCACGGGCGGCGCCAAAGCTAACCAGGTTCTTTTCAGGCGTCGCATTGAAGTGCTGTCCCTGAATAGTTACCTCAGCGTCTATGGGCGCCGTTATAGGAGTATAAGAACTGATAACCGGTTTCACCGCAGTGAAAAAACTTTCTGACCCTGACGCAGAAGACGCAAAACCATTCGTGGCTACTAATTTATAGTAATAGGTTTGCCGTGGCTGAAGATCTGTAATGGGGGCTGAAACCTTTAGAAACTCTGTCGTATCTGAAAGAGGGTATGTTGGCGTTACTAAACCTAAGGCCGGTGTTGGTCCATACTCAAAGTAAAATGATGTGGGCAAGCTATTGGGATTTATCTCGCCGTACAACATTGCTGTCGTTTCGGTTACGTCAACAGTCTGCTTTATTTTTACTAAAGGAGCGAGGGAAATTGTGGTGAGTTCTGATGTTCGAAAATTACTTCCATGCTCATTCGTCGCAACAAGCCTGAGATAATATTTCGTTTCGCTTTGCAATCCGGTCAGGTTACCTTCAACGGTATTTGTGTAGTTATAAACCGGTGATGAACTCCCCAAAGCCGGAGTAGTTCCATATTCAAAATGGTATGTAACGGTGTCGCCCCTTGGTAACAGACTGCCTTTAATCTTTACAGTCGTCGCTGTGATATCATAAACTTCCAGGCTTGTGATAATGGGCTCGACTATCACACCAACAGCATCCCAGGCTTTCTCCACCTCCTGGTAAGCAGTGGAGTTTTGCCCATACAAATCAGCTGTGGCCAATAAAGATCCTATCCGGCTGTCGAGGTAATCAGAAAATGAACCCAGGTACTCAGTAAGATTTCGGTAAACAATATTGACGGCGCTGTCCATACCAATAGACTTCACCGAGTAATTCAGGCCATGGTCGTTTACTCCGCTGCCGCCTTCACATAGGAGATAAAACCAAAAGTTTTGTACGCCCGAATTCGTATGCACGCCACCACCATCGTCATAGCCTGTGTACCACAAATCTCCAACATATGTATCAGGTTGATTTCTGAGATTGGGGTTACTGAAATCGCGCAGGCCACCCTCACGGTTATGTCTGCCCATTTGCCAGGTGGCAGTGTCCCCGAATGTATAGAACTCAACTGCTTTACCGAGAATGTCGGAGAACGATTCGTTGAGTGCTCCGGCCTCATCATAGTACTGGAGCTGAGCCTCGTATTGCGTTACTCCATGCGTCAGCTCATGGCTCACCACATCCAGTTCAACCAATGGGTTGTTGTTGTTGCCGTCGCCGAAGACCAACAGATTATGGGTCCAGTAGGCGTTATTCATGTTCTCATCGACATGCACATAAGATGTGATGGCGCTTCCATTGCTGTCAAAGCTATTGCGGTTGTGCTTTTTGAAATAATATTCATAAGCCTGCTCTGCGGCCCATTGAACTGACACCGCAGGTTTGTGATAAGGATCGTTATATATATTATTTGAGGAATAGAAATCATACACTTTACTGTACTCGAAAAAAAGAAGTATCGAAAGAATGCTGACGTTTCGAAAATCGTATGTTCCAATTTGTCCGCCGTGTTCTGTTTGTCCCACCAGCCTTGAAGAACCGCCTCCGAATGTTTCAACCCGGATCGTTTTGCTTCCATAATAGTTCGTGAGTCCCGTTCCCGTCCCATAGGGGAGAGGTGGTTCTTCTCCTTCAAAACAAGTGTTTACCAAACTTACCTTATTGATCAGTTGGCCGGTGCGTGAATCAATGGAAACTCTCCACTGTTCGATAAGCGATACATCAATATCAAACTGAAACGCGAGTGAAAAACTTTCGGGCGTGAAGGTGAAGTTCCTGGACACAATCAGCTTCTTACCAGGTGTGACAATGGTATCTTTTGCATTGAGATATTTTATGGCCAGCTGAAAAGCCTGCTCTTCGCTGATGGTCGTTTGCGTATCCAGGTTGATATTTCCTACAGCCTTGCCGTTTGCCGAGGTAACATAGCCATCCTTCTCATGCACGCGGTAGCCCATTCCCTCCAGCGGAATGCCTTTGTAGTATTGCTGTAAAAGGTGGTGCCTCATCCCAAGATTATCTGTATTTGATTCAACTTCAACTTCTGCGAAAGTGAATTCAGCCGGTATATTAAAATAGTGGTTGATATTGGCCAGGAAGGCTGGGGCAGTAACAGTTCGCTCCCTGAACTCTATGGCACGAGGCGGATCATTCCGGTTAGCATAGTAAAATTTACCTGCGCCTGTGTTCGGCGTGCTGATCGTGTTGGCGCTCACACTTAAACTTCGCTGTGCCATGACAGGGCCAACAGAAAAAAAGCTGATTAAAATAAAAAGTAGAATTCGCCTATGCATATCTTATCGCATCTGTATCGTGGCATAGCAAGCCTTTTAGAAATTTATTTAACACCTTGCCTTTAGTTATTAAATTTTCCCCAACGTCTATTTGCATCACTTCATGATGTGCAACCAACTTTTACAAGTAGCCACCTCTCCAACCTTCAGATTAATATAATACACACCGCCAACCACACCGTGTCCATTCCAATCGTTTTTGTAGTCTGGTGATTCAAAAACTTTTTTGCCCCACCGATCAAACACACTCAATTGCACAGTCAAGCCAACGGTGGCCGGCGCTATCTTGTCGGGGCCAAAACCTATCTCAAAAGTATCGTTATAGCCGGGTGAGTCCTCCGGGGTAAATACATTTGGAACGAATAGTCCATAAACCGGCAATTGTACGGTCTCTTCATAAATGCAGAATTTTTTCTGCGCGCTGAACTTCAGGGAATACGTGCCGTCTTTTTCATATAGATGCTCAAGTTCAGTTTCCTCTGAAGTCGATCCATCGCCAAAGTCGAAGTGAAAGATCACGTCATCGGCGGCGGGTGAGAGGTTTTGAACAAAGACGGTGGGGCGATCAGTACAATTGCCGTTGAAACGGTGCTCCCATTTCAAATCGACGCTGTCCAGCACCGTTACCTGTATCGTATCTTTTCTGACACACTCATGCGCATCAGTGACCGTAACAAAATATTGAGTGGTGTGTTCCGGCTGCACAACGGGCGAAGGACTTGATGAATTAAACGAATTGTCAGCGGTAGACCATGCATATACACTTCCCCCACTGGCAGTTAATGGGAATGTTCTGCCTTCGCAGATTTCACCATCGGGTCCTATCTGAATGTTATCCTCAAAATAGTTGATTTTCTTAATTACAGAATCAGCCTTGTTACAGGTATTCAGGTTGATAGCTTTCAATTTCACATTGTAGACACCCTGATGTGGAAACAGGTGAATCGCGGAAACAGTGTCGCTCTTTGTTTGATCGAATGTCGTTCCGTCGCCATAATCCCAAACAAAAGTCTCGCCGTTCACACTCAGATTTTTAAATCGCATGAGTTCCGGAAAGCAAACATTATTGTATCCCGGTTTGGAAAAGTTCAGGTCGTACGTTTGAAAGGAAGCATGAACATTTTGTGTCACCGCCAGGTTCAGGGTATCTTTTTTAGAACATCCATCAGCATCTATAACCGTAACGAAGTAAGACGTTGCCGTATCTGGCTTGACCGTGGGGTACTGTTGAGAGGAAGAGAATGTACCATCTTCGCTCACCCAGTGGTAACTAATACCTCCACTCGCCGAGAGTTGAAAACTGTTTCCTTCACATATCGTTGCATCAGCACTCACGATGATCTTGGGTTTAAAATAGTTAATGACCTTGACGACAGAATCGGTCTGGCTACAGGTGCTCAGGTCGGTGATTTTAAGCTTCACATGGTACTGACCCGCTTGTTGATATTGGTGGATGAGTAACCTGGGATCTGTGTCCTCCTGGACAACAACAGTTCCGTCATCAAAATCCCAGGTAATAGTTTTACCGCCCGTGCTGATATTTTGAAATACGATTGAATCAGGATAACAGACATTGTTAAAACCTGGCGCTGTTAACGCTAAGTTATTCGTATCGAACATCGCCCTGAGAGACGATAAATCGAATTTGAATGCCGCATTGTTACAATTCGGGCTGGCATTCAGGCGCGATTTCGCATTCGGTGTCGTTGGAAAATCTGAAGTTGAACCACCGGATTCATTACCAAACTGGCAGCCGGAACATACAGCGTGATACACAATACCGTACTTGTCAAAGCGGGACGTTCCCCCGTCCACATGCGTTTTTGAAGAATTGCCGCCCAGGTAAGTAGAATAGACCAGTTCCGTGGCATCGCCATTAAGCACAATAAAATAAAAGTCAGAGCCTGATGTAGTTTTTTGATAGGCATCCTCGGTAACAGGCATACCGTTAGTAGTACTTTGCCAAAAACCTGTACTGGGATTTGAGTTCACAAAGCCACCCCAACCGGCCATGTATATGTTATCGCAGTCGTTTACGAGGAAGGCTGTTGGAGAAATATTCGGAATGGTTAGTCCGTTGGTAGAACCCGAACCAAAAACGGTCGCGAACTTTAAGGTGCTTAAATCGGGAGAGAATCGCTGCAAAAACTGCCCGCTGTTTGCATTGCGATAAACGCCGGATGTCACGGGCATCTGGCCCGCCGTCTGTCCATAACAAAACACATCGCCATCGGCATTGAGATCTATAAAGTATACCTGGTCGAACGACGCGGTGCCGGTGAATGTGGCATTCATGACTGCACTTCCGTCAGCTGCGACGCGGGCAATCCAACCGTCTACAATGCCATTGAAGACTGTTTGATAGGAGCCAGCCGTTACGGGGAAATCAGCGCTGGTAGTTCCCCCGGCAAGCACGAGGTTATCATCGTTATCAAATTTTATAGAATAGGCCGCGTCGAAACCAGATCCGCCCACGTAACCCGACCAAACTATGGATGAAAGATCCGGTGCCAGTTTAACCACCAGCCCATCAGTTGTACCGCCATTAAACGAATCATCAAATCCGTTAACGATCGGAAAATCATTGGACGCGGTAACAGAACTAATATACACATGCCCCGTCTCATCCGTGATAACATCTCCCCGCATCTCATCGCCATAGTTTACCACTAACGGGCCGCCCGATTGTTTAGGAATGTTCAGGCCGTCATTGCCGGATCCTCCGAGAAATGTTGACCCGATCAACTGACCTCCGTTGGGCGACAATCGGGTAACGACTATGTCCCACTGGTCTTCCGTATCGAATACGCGATTAAAAATTGTTGTGCCGAAATTGAATGTCTTGTCGAAAGCGTTAACACTGGTGGGGTAGTCCGGCGAGCTGGAGATTCCCAGCACAATCAGATCACCCGATGTTTTATCCACGACGAGGCTTTCAGGAGAATCGTTATTGACGCCGCCAAGATGCGTGGCGTATAGAAATTTCGTTCCTGCCGAATCATATTTGATAACGGCCATATCAAAGTTTCCGTGGTTGGTCGTCTGAAATGAGCCAGGCGTAGCGGGGAAAAATCCGCCAAGCAATTGATTGGTGACACCAGCCGAATAAAGTGTGCCGTGTTCACCGGGAGTTGCCGTGCTTCCCCAATTGTCGGCAGTGGAACCTGAGTAGGTAGAAAAAATCAGGAGCGGGTCAATGACAAGCGTACGGGATTTATCGTAATCAGCCGGGAAAGAAAATGAAACAATATTATTACGGATCCGGTATTGGCTTGGCACACTTTGTTTGTTGTTGCAGTCAAGTTGATAGGAGTAAGGCCTTAGTTCGGTAAGTGAACCAACGATCGTTCGAATCTCCAATTCCTCATCAGACATTTCAATGCCGTCTACTCCTGCATACTCAATTTTGATTTGCGATGGGTCGGCTCCCGGCTTTACGATGAAATCATATTTCAGATTGTTCCCAACGGATGACACGCGGAAATCAATTCCATTGTAAACATCCTGATAAAGGACAGATGCAAATGCCAATGCATTCGTAGCCCATCGACAAGTATCATTGCCAAGAAAATAATTGTAGTGACCCTCCAACGGGCTTTCCACAATTGCCTTTGCTTGCTGGTTAGACCCGAGGAGATTGATCTGAAAGTAGTGTCCATTTACAGGTTCACTTGATGGCTGTCCGGTAGACTCATTAATGGGTTCATGACCTGCCAGGTGGTGGCGCTCCATTTCCTCCATGTCGAGGAGCAGAACTGAAAAGCCCCTTGCGGAAACACCCACGCGGCCGCCCGGTACCTGGGCCTGAAAATCTATGCCATCATTCCATTGGCCTTTGTTCTGGATAAAGTGCAGACCGTCAATATCCTGGCCAATAACATTGAACGTGATTAATAATAACAGTAGAGCTAACCGCATCGTATTAAAGCATAGAAGCTAACTTATAAAACCTGCAAGATACAAATTTTAGTACGTTCCGTAAATACGGGGATCGTTCATTCATGCCACCAATAGGTTTTAACATAGGAATCTGACTGCGAAAAAAGGGGAGTGCATTCCGGCAGTGAACATACCAGTAAATCAGGCTTCCTGACATAACAGAATAAAGCCACAAAATAAGCCACCCTTTACTTCGGATCGGCTTGAAGTAAGAAAAGAATGGAATTTTAATTTATCCACAGTGATTAGCCCGGAGCATTAAAAACAATCGTGCAGATTTGGACAAACCACGTTGGATTGACTAATCTCAAAGAGCAACAGAAAGAAATACTCCGCTCAAGCCTCGCAAGCAATTGTTCTTAAAGCCCTTCCATGGGTTGAGATTAAACGACCGATTTAGTGCATTTATCCACGTCTATTCACGGCAATATGCAGGTAGAGCCCGGTTTTTTTTAACTCTTCATGGGCGATGGTCAGCCGATCGATTACGGGCTGGTGTTAAACGGAAAAGGAAGCGCCGATCCCGCGTATCGTCATCTGATGATCGCCGATATTCAACCGACCGCCGTTTGGTAATGGCTACAAAATGAACTGGCAATAAGGATATTTCTCAGAACCCATCCCCGAATGATGATGAATGTGTAAAATGACGCGCTGTCGACATACAATCATCGCGACACGACAGAAAAACGCGAACCTCGTTACCCGCGGGGAACGTCACCAATGTCTTTTGTCAATTTCTTTGCCGCTTTGAGAAATAGAAGAATGGATCCTGCGCTTACTATCAATATACAAGTCATAGCCCAGCGCAACGATTCATTCCCAAATGCAGGTGTCAGCAAATCACTAATGATTCCGACCACCAATGGACCAAAACCCAATCCCACAAGATTGATCACCAGAAAAAAAACAGCGGAGGTGAGCGCTCGTAACGATGCCGACACGAGGAAGTGTGATAGCGCTAACGATGGCCCCAGGTACATGCTGTATAAGAATGAACAAACACCCAGACAACCGAGCGAATAAAAAGTCTCTTTTAAGAACAGCATCCCCACAACAAAAGGAATGGAAGCAATGATGGCATACGTAGGAATCCTCAAATACCATTGTTTATCTTTTTCACCAAAAAAATCTGTAAGAAATCCTCCCGCGAATGTTCCAATTGCTCCCGTACATCCGAAAATCAATCCCAGTGATACACCGATTTCAGCGGTCTCCATGCCATGAAGCCTGGCCAGGAAGGAGGGCTCCCAGTTAAACAAACCATAAATGCAAAACACGTGAAGTCCGGAACCTAGTGCCAGGTAAACAAAAGTCTTCTTCGAATACAATAATCTGATCACTTGCACGAGGGAATGAGGTTCATTAACAACCGATGAATTATCTGTAGCGCCTCTTCGCGGCTCTTTCACTGTGAGGTACACTAAAAGGGAGAATAGTACTCCGGGGATTCCCAAAACATAAAAAGCAGTGCGCCATCCTAACTCCTGGTTCAGATAACCACCCATCAAATACCCAATCAATACCCCTACATAGAGACCGGCCGAATAGAAAGCAAGAGCCGTTGCTCTTTTCCGAGGAAGGAAATAATCAGAGATCATCGCATGAGCAGGTGGACTACCTCCTGCTTCTCCCACGCCAACACCTACACGTGCTAACAGTAATTGAGTAAAGTTCCGGGCCAAACCCGAGCATGCAGTCATCAGACTCCATAGCCCCAATGACATGGCAACAATGTTTCTCCTGTTTCCCCTGTCGGCAAACCTTGCGATGGGTATTCCCATGGTCACATAAAACAAAGCAAACGTAAATCCTGACAGCAGACCCAGTTGTGTGTCGGAGAGGTTTAACTCTTTCTTTATGGATTCCTGAAGGATGACCAGGAGTTGACGGTCGATGAAGTTAAACACGTATACCAGGGTGAGCATGAGCAGCACGTAATTCCGGTACACGTTACTCCATTTCCTGGGATCCGTTTTGTTGTTCTGAGCCATTGAATTAAAGAATTACCGGTAAAACTGAGAACGCGCACTCAACTTCTAATCCAATATTCTACTAATAATGGGTTTTCAGACTAACTTCCCTGAATATTTTTTTCAACGACTTAATCTTCAGTTTATGCGTGGCTTAATGATGGACTACCAGCTTACCCTTCCCACGATCTTAAGAAGGGCAGAGACGTTATTCAGACACAAGGAAATTGTGACCCGCATTGCCAATAAAAGTATTCATCGTTATACCTATGGTGATTTTGCCAGCCGAACCAAAAGACTGGCCGTGGCACTTCAACAACTTGGCGTGACGGAAGGCGATCGTGTCGCAACACTTTGCTGGAATCATTATCAACATCTCGAGTGTTATTTCGCTATTCCCGGCATCGGGGCGATTGTGCATCCGCTCAATCTTCGGTTGAGCCCGGAGGACCTGGGTTATATCGTAAACCATGCCGAAGATAAGATCCTGATTGTAGACCAGGTGCTGCTGACCTTGTTCGATAAGTTCAAATCAAGTATAGAGATATCGAAGGTCATTGTCATTCAACAACTCGATGAATCGTTGCCGAAGGATTACTTAATGTACGAAGATGTAGTGGCCAGGGGTAATGAGAATTTGTTCAACCCATTTGAAGAAGATGAAAACACAGCCGCGTTCATGTGCTATACTTCCGGAACTACCGGCAAACCGAAAGGCGTCTTGTATTCTCATCGGTCGATCATGTTGCATGCGATGGCGTTTATGATGAGTTGTGGCGGACTGGGAATTAGCGAGCGTGATACCATGCTCCCGCTCGTTCCCATGTTTCATGCCAGTGCCTGGGGATTTCCGTACAGTTGCACGTTTGTGGGATCAACACAAATTTATCCCGGACCATACCTCGATCCCGACAGTCTTCTCGATCTGTTGGTAACTGAAAAAGTTACCGTAACGGCCGGTGTGCCCACCGTGATGATGAGCATTTTGAATAAAATGGATGACGACCCAAATAAGTACAAGCTAAGTCTGCGCACAATCGTGATAGGCGGTTCATCGGCACCGCGCTTTCTTGTCAAATCATTTGATGAACGCTACGGCATACAGGTGCTTCACTCCTGGGGCATGACTGAACTCTCACCCCTTGGCAGCACGGCCGTCATCCCCAGCCAATGGCTACACGCGTCCAGGGAAGAGCAATATGATTATTCCATGAATCAGGGCATGCCGGTTCCGTTTGTTGAAATACGCGCAAGAAATGAATCGGGATTAATTCCATGGGATGGAAAAGAGATGGGCGAGTTGGAAGTGCGCGGCCCATGGGTTGTCGCGTCTTATTACAATGATCCGGAGCCCGACGGAAAATTTACACCGGATGGTTGGTTCAAAACGGGCGACATCGTTACCATCAATCACCACGGATGCATATCGATTAAAGACCGAAGCAAAGATGTAATCAAATCAGGAGGGGAGTGGATTAGCTCGGTAGCCCTTGAGAATTCGCTGATGGGGCATTCGTCTGTACTGGAGGCTGCCGTAATTGGTGTTCCGGATGACATCTGGATGGAGCGGCCGTACGCCTACGTGGTATTGAGAGAAGGCAAAAGTGCAACGCCCGACGAACTTAAAATATTTCTTTCCGACAAGTTCATCAGTTTCTGGCTTCCCGATGGCTTCGCATTTGTTGACGCCATTCCAAAAACATCAGTTGGGAAATTTCTGAAATCTGCGCTGCGCGAAATGTATGCAAGCGGTAAACGTTAATGCATCTGATGCGTAGGTGCCGAGACGCTGCTCTGAAGCATCGAAGCTTTCAATCGTTGATCGCCTGGTACACCAACGGCCTGAAAGCCTTATCAGTATCGGCAATGTGCGGTCCCCACATTTGCCGATAAAGTAACACGATCATTTTCTCTTTCGGATCCACCCAATATGAAGTTGAGAATACGCCTCCCCATGAGTAGGTGCCTTCCTGGCTGGGTGTGAGCCTGCTTCCCTGCTCTGTCACAAGAGCAAAGCCCAATCCAAACTTGGTTTCTGTTTGTGCATTCACAAACAGATCACCGATTTGATTCATCGTCATCATCCGCACGGTGTTATGCGCCAGTAATCGCGTGCCGTTGTATTCGCCTCCATTCAATAACATTTGCAGAAAGACAGCGTAATCATACACCGTGGAGGAAAGTCCACCTCCACCTGAGAAGTAATCGTGTTTCTGAAGGGGGAAATTCATGTCAAGGCGCCCATCGAAGGCCTTGTCTTGCATTTTGATTTCGCCATCCTCCTCCTGGAAAAAGTTTACCAATCGCGAAGCTTTTTCCGCTGGCAGATTAAAATAGGTGTCTTGCATCCCTAGTGGCTGAAAGATTCGCGTGGTAAAAAATTCTTCTAACGTCACGCCCGACCAGATTTCAATGAGGTAGCCAAGCAAGTCTGTATTCACGCCATACATCCATCGCTCGCCAGGCTGAAACATGAGCGGTAATGTTCCAAGCAGAGTCATCACATCGGAGAGTTTTTGATCATGCACGCCAACACCTCCGGTAATTTTATACTTGGCATAGATCGCGTTGGCCTCCGGAGTGCCGATACCGGCATATCCAATACCCGAAGTATGGGTCAGCAGATCGCGAATGGTGATGAGACGCTTCGCAGGAACGGTGGTGAACGTGGTGTCTTTGGAATTGAACTTATCCAACACACCCTGATTGGCAAATGAAGGAACGTATTTTGAAACCGGATCGTCAATGGAGAATTTCCCTTCTTCCCAGAGCATCATGGCTGCTACGGTAGTGATGGCTTTCGTTTGAGAAGCGATGCGAAAGATTCCATTCTTATCGAGAGGCGTTCTGGTCTCCGGATCATTGTACCCGTATGCGTTGTGAAAAACAATCTTGCCGTTCCGTGCGATCAAGGCAACCGAGCCATTGATCCATTTATTCTTTACCCAGTCGCTCATGCCCGAATCCAGTCTGGCTAAGCGGGAAGGGGAGAAGCCACCCGATTCAGGCGTGCCTTCCGTGAGGCCGCTGGATTTTTTAACTGTTGTTTTTTCGCAAGCATTCAGCGTGAATAACAATACCAGGAGGAGAGCAAGAGAACGGACCATAGGCTAATTATTTTGGTTAATCAAAGCTAAGAGAATAATTGAATCAGGTGCATTGATTTTTTTTGAACTATATTTCACAACGGGAACCCAAACAGATCGAGTATGAGACTGAAGAACAAAGTTGCCCTGATCACCGGAGGAGCCAGTGGTATTGGATTGGCCACCGTCACGCGCTTTGCTAAAGAAGGCGCGAAAATTATTTTATGGGATGTGTCGGAACAGGGACGAGAGGTAGTGGATGGACTCCGGAAGGAAGGGCACGAAGCCATCTTTGAAAAAATTTCCGTAACCAATGAAGGTGATGTGCAGCAAGCCGTGGCCGAAGGTCATCTTCACTTTGGTCGTCTTGATATTCTGATCAACAATGCCGGCATTACGCGTGACAGAACATTACTCAAAATGTCCAGGCAGGAATGGGATGATGTGATGGCGGTAAATCTGACCGGAGTGTTCAATTGTACACAAGCCGTTGCCCCGATCATGAAAGCACAAAGTTACGGTCGCATTGTGTCCGCTTCTTCCAACGTGGCCATCCGCGGTAACTATGGACAAACTAACTATGTAGCGACCAAATCCGCCATCATCGGCATGACGAAAGTATGGGCGCTTGAGTTGGGCCGGTTTGGAATCACGGTGAATTGCATTGCACCTGGATTTATTAAAACCGCGATGACGGATATCATGCCGGAAGATGTGAAGAAGAACAGCATGTCCCACATACCTCTTGGACACTGGGGCGTTCCAGAGGATATTGCAAATGGCTATCTTTATCTTGCTTCCGATGAAGCTGCTTTTGTCAGTGGCATCTGCCTGACGATTGACGGGGGCGCAGCGCGCTAGGGAGTCCGTTTCTTCAGTCTTTACCCTCTCTTATTACCGGAGGAGTGTAACATACGATCGGGTTAGGCGTCCTGCCATTTAAGTAACTCATGACCGATATCGGCACTCAAAAAAATAAAGATCAAGTTCGAGTATGAAAGAAGATCAGCAGCAAAAAGAATTGGTTGGTACGGCCCGTACCACCGGGGTATGGTATCTGATGTTGGGCATTTCCGGCATGGTGGGATTTCTCATGTTGCACGCGCGCATCTATGTGGGCGATGATCCTTCAAAAACACTTACCAATTTAATAGAGCACGAGACACTGGCCCGGATACGGCTGCTGTTTGAATTCCTGATTGTGATAACGCAGGCACTGACCGCGGTATGGTTTTACAAACTGTTCAAAGACATAAGGCATGTTGCCGCATGGGCGTTGGCAGCCTGGGGCATGATGAATGCAGTGGCTATTATGATCAGCGCCATGGCCATGGCGGGAGCGGTCAACGTGGCCCACAGCACACAGTTCCTGAACGACAAGATGATAATGATTCAGATTTTTGATCAGTTCATCAAAAACGCGTGGGGCGTAGGGAACCTCTTCTTCGGGCTCTGGCTCATACCCATGGGGTACGCGGTTGCGAGCTCGCAGCGCATGCCCGTGTGGCTGGGCCGCGTGCTCATGCTCGGAGGTGTTGGATATATTTTGAGCGCCTTCATCAATTACATCGGTGTGAGCGGCGCGTGGGCGGGTATTCTGACGATCCCTGCCACGATCGGGGAGTTTTGGATGATTGCCTACCTGTTGATTTTTGGAATAAGGCCGGACAGACCATTACAACAATCAAGGTAAAGTCAACTTTTATGTTCATTTACCACCGGGCTTTAATTTCCGGGCGAGTCTCACGTCTTAGGGACTATGCGCTTCGAAGGATCTTTTACATGGAGATGAATGATTCCGGATCATTGCAATTCGTGATCCACAAACATTCACGAATTTCTAAAGTGTAATTTCAGTGATGGGCTGCAATTGTATGTTTCTGTAATACACTTCTGCCCCTTCCGTTTGTATCTGAATTTTTCCTTTGGTAAGGGGGATCTCCTTTCCTTCAACAGGCTGCCGCGAATTAAAAAGTCTCATCACGACCTTTCCATTGATCATATGCACACTGGTGCCACCCAGGCAATAAATATCCACAGTGTTCCATTCGCCAGTAGGCTTTTCTGCATCTGGATTTTTAATGCATCTTTTGCCATAGTCAGAAGTATAACTGAATGGAAGCAATGAAGCGGCCGAATCATAAACGTACTCGTCTTTCTTTGAACCCGCGGCAGGAATATCAACGATGCTTCCGTCAACACTCCAGTAATCGCCGCAATCCCCCTCCTGAACCTGGAATTCCTGAGAGCGCATCCAGTTTCCATAAGCCGCTCCCTGGGGGCCCACCGCATAATATAAAATTCCACTATCCCGTTTTTGATCTTTACGAGGATGCCACTTTAATTTTCCCCATTTAAATTCTACCCTCAAGTGAAAATTTTCAAACTCTTCTAAGGTGGAGATTCCTCCAAAACCGTCACCTGAAATATGAATGGCAGGAGCTCCATCTTCCTGAACCACACCGAAGACTTTCTTTGGATCATTGTTCAATCCTGGAATGGAGAGGCTATCAAATTTATTTTGCACCGTGTCGTAGGTTGGACCCAGGTATGTGTCCCAACCGGAAAGGTCAACACCATTAAATAAACTCTGCCATTTAGATTCGGCAGGTTTTTTTCCACAGTTAAACAACATGGACGCAAGCAAAACAAATGCAGAAGACTTAAGAAAGAGTTTCATCGGGATAAAATTAAGTTTGAAAGGATATGATTCCTGAAAGTAGTGAATTAACCGGATTAGTTCAGTGGTGCTCGAAAATTTGTGCGCACCATCGCCGCCTGCAATCGCGTAGGGATTAGCTGTCTGTTGTTGTCAGTTATTTCCGCGTGCCGAGTACTCATGTTCTATGAGAATGTTGGTTATCACGACACCAAGACAGCCGTTGTGTGGCGTTTATCGGTACCGTTAACGATATCGCTCCTCGTTCACCTCATCCCCGGCCCTTCTCCTCGAGGAGAAGGGAGCCCTTCGAATGTAGTAAATCGTTTTATTAGGAAGATCTCTATGATTGACGCTTCATTTATCACCCGCATCGCCTTCGCGAAGTTTCAGCGAAGAAAGGGCAGCGGTCGGACAGAATTTGCCTGATTAAAAGATTGCCATGATTGATTCATTTAGCAATTTCAAAAATTTGCT
>DASUGQ010000250.1:0-2813 GCA_036273935.1 Cyclobacteriaceae bacterium
AAAGCATTGGGGTGGACACCGGAAGAAGCGTTAGGAAATGATCTTAACTATGACGGTGGCAGATCAGTTATTGGTGTGGTGAAGGATTTTCATATCCACTCAATGCACCTCGCCATCCAACCCTTGATGATCATGCCGGCACAGATCGCGCAGTTCGGGCGTTTCGGCTATGTCAACGTAAAAGTACGTCCGGAGAATCTGACCGAGACCATTACCTTCCTTGAAAAGACAACAAGAAAATATTCAGCCTATCCATTTGATTATCAATTCCTGGATGAGAACTACGATCAATTGTATAAGTCGGAGATGAACCTCGGAGAGATCTTTGGGTTCTTCACTGTACTCTCGATTCTAATTGCATCTATAGGGTTGTTCGGGCAAGCTGCCTTTACATCGGCACAGCGCACACAGGAAATCGGAATCCGAAAAGTGCTCGGAGCATCGACTGGCAATCTCGTCTTACTGTTGACAAAAGAATACCTGATGCTCGTGGTGTTGGCATTTTTTATGTCTTTACCTGTAGCCTGGTATGCGATGCACAACTGGCTGCAGACCTTCGCCTACCGGATCAATCTCGAATGGTGGATGTTTGCATTGGGCGGCTTGTTGGCCCTGGTTATCGCTAACCTTGCGATAGGCTACCAGTCGATCAAGGCGTCGTTAATGAACCCCGTTGAGAGTTTACGATCGGAATAGTTGAATAGTCAATGGTCAACAGTCATTAGTAGAATTGCTCTTATGACCACCGACTAGTGACAAAAAAATGAAAGCAAATAGAACCATACCACCCAAACTCGCTAAACAGCTTCTCCGTCGTTTCCTTCGAGACGACCTGGCAGAGGAAGTGCAAGGTGATCTTGAGGAGAAGTTTAATGCAACCATAAAATCAAAGTCATTATTCAAAGCAAAGCTCAATTACTGGTACCAGGTGTTCAACTACATGCGGCCTTTCGCCTTCAGCAAATACAAACTGTCTAACATTAATCACTACGATATGTTTCAAAATTATTTCAAAGTAGGGCTCAGGAATTTGTTCAGGAACAAAGCCTATTCCTTTATAAACATCAGTGGTCTGGCTGTAGGTATGGCTGTGGCCATCATGATCGGCTTATGGGTTTATGATGAACTGTCTTACAATAAATATCACAAGAACTACGACCGCATCGGACGTGTCATGCGTCAGGGAACTCTCAATGGAATAACGGGCACGACAACTTACGAGCCCTACCCTCTTGCCGAAGAGTTGAGAACAAAATTCGGAGGCAATTTCAAACATGCTCTATCGGCATGGCCCGCCGGAGACCATATTCTGTCGGTAGGTGAAAAAGCAATGACAAAGAAAGGTTCGTTCATAGAATCTGGCGCACTGGAAATGCTCACGCTTGATATGAAGAATGGAAACTGGTCCGCGTTAAAAGATCCACATTCCATTATCCTTTCATCCTCCCTCGCAAAAGCCATGTTTGGTAATGAAGATCCGGTGGGGCAACTGATACGACTTTGGAATTCGCAAGATGTTAAAGTCACCGGCGTTTATGAGGACCTGCCGGCCAATACACATTTCACCGGCGTTGACTTTTTTGCACCCTTTGAATTGTTCGCGTCCGTCAATCCATGGATGATTAACCAGGGTTTCAAAAATAATTTCCTCGATGTCTATGTTGAGCTTCAACCCAACATAACTTTCGAACAGGCATCCGAGCAAATCAAGGACGCCATTCTCAACCACGTCAGTGACGACAAGGAGTTTGCAGCGGTTAATCCCCAGATATTCATTCATCCGATGAAGAAATGGCACCATTACTCCGAGTGGAAAAATGGCGTAAACACCGGTGGCCTTATTCAGTTTGTATGGTTGTTTGGCATTGTCGGAATTTTTGTCCTGCTCTTGGCCTGTATCAACTTTATGAACCTGAGTACCGCCCGTGCAGAACGACGTGCGAAAGAAGTGGGTATTCGAAAAACAGTAGGATCTATTCGCAAACAGCTGGTGGGTCAATTCTTTACTGAATCCTTTGTTGTAGTATTGTTTGCCTTTATATTTTCAGTGGCGCTGGTTGCTGGCACGCTGAACTGGTTCAATGAATTATCAGGAAAGCACATAGCCATCCCGGCAAGCCGTCCCGAATTTTGGATGATCAGTCTCGTATTTATCATTATCACCAGTCTATTGGCCGGCAGCTATCCTGCATTTTATCTGTCCTCTTTCCAACCCGTTAAAGTATTGAAGGGCGTTCTAAGAAGCGGCCGGCTGGCGTCACTTCCAAGGAAAATCCTGGTTGTTATTCAATTCACAGTCTCAGTCACCCTTGTCATCGGGACAATAGTAGTCTATAATCAAATACAACATACCAAGAATCGCCCGGTCGGCTATGACCGCAATGGGTTAGTTATGATACCGCTGAACTCTCCAGACTATTCCGGAAAATTAGAGGCCCTTCAAAATGATTTAAAAAATACGGGTTACATAGAAAATGTAGCCCTGTCACAAAGTCCTGTCACAGGCATATGGTCGTCTAACGGTGGGTTTGATTGGCGGGACAAAGACCCCGCGTTGCAAGCGGAATTTGCTACTTTAGGCGTGAGCCATGAGTATGGAAAAACAGTAGGCTGGCAATTTGTGGATGGCCGCGACTTCTCCCTCAAACACGCAAGTGATTCGGCTACATTTATCATCAATGAAACGGCCGCCCATCTGATGAACTTCGACAATCCGATTGATGAGATCGTTACATGGTCGCCGGGCTGGCGTGAAAAAGGTTCATTTAAAATATTAGGTGTTATCAAGGACATGGTGATGCGATCACCCTTTG
>DASUGQ010000251.1:0-11819 GCA_036273935.1 Cyclobacteriaceae bacterium
CCAAAATTGTTGAAGGGCGTTTTTAAGTTGCACGTATTTCAATCCATCTCATCTTACATTCGAAAATTTTTCAATGACCCAAAGCTAATTCAGTTACTGGAGTTTCCTGTGCTCTTCCTCGGAGCAATGCCGTCGAGAACACCGGCCCTTTATAGTTTGATGAATTATGCAGACATGCAATTGGGAACCTGGTATCCGCAAGGAGGCATGTATAAGATCGTTGAAGGCATGGCTTCACTTGCCACTTCATTGGGCGTTGATATTAAACTAAACGCCGAAGTCACGAAGCTTTCTCTAAACGCAATAAAAATAAAGGGATTATGGTCTGATGAGAAATTTTACCAGCACGATTATTTCGTCGCCAGTGCAGACTATCATCACGTAGAACAAAACTTACTCCCTCAAAAATTCAGAACCCATACGGAGAAATACTGGCAACACCGTACCATGGCTCCATCCAGTGTGATATTCTACCTGGGTCTGAACAAAAAGCTAAAAAATCTTCTTCATCACACTTTGTTCTTTGACAAGGATTTCACGACTCACGCTGAAGAGATTTATGAGCGTCCGCAATGGCCCACTGCGCCACAATTCTACGTTTCATGTCCCACGAAAACGGATTCTTCATTAGCTCCCACAGGTTGTGATAATTTGATGATACTCATCCCCGTCGCCGCCGGGTTGCCGGATCAGGAAGCAATTCTTGAAAAATATTTTTCGATGGTAGTTAACCGACTCGAGAACATCTTAGGGGAGAATGTTCATCAACACATCGTATTCAAAAGAGCCTATGCTCATAAAGATTTTATCAACGACTACAATGCTTTTAAAGGCAATGCATACGGACTGGCAAACACATTACGACAAACAGCAAACTTGAGGCCTTCTGTCGTCAACAAAAAGGTCGAGAACTTGTTTTATACCGGTCAACTTACTGTTCCGGGGCCCGGGGTACCGCCAGCAATAATATCAGGACAAGTGGTAGCTAAGGAATTGATAAAAAGGGATAGAATAAAAAAATGATCAAATGAAAGAACTATTTGACAGCGTATCAATAACGTGCAGCAAAGTTACAACGCGCACCTATAGCACCTCGTTCTCATTGGGAATTTTCTGTCTGGAAAAAGCGCTTAGGGATCCGATATATTCGATCTATGGCTTTGTGCGATTCGCCGATGAAATCGTGGATTCTTTTCATGACTATGATAAGGATGAACTTCTGGAAAAATTTAAATCAGACACGTACGAATCGATTCAGAAAAAAATAAGCCTGAATCCGATTCTCAATAGCTTCCAGCACACCGTTAACTTATATCATATCGAAAAGGATCTCATTGACCAATTCCTGGAAAGTATGAAGATGGATTTATCGCAGCGTTCTCACAGCGACAGTTCTTTCAAGGAATATATTCTCGGTTCAGCGGAAGTAGTGGGGTTAATGTGCCTGCGTGTATTTTGTAAGAACGACGATAAAAGTTATCATCAGCTCAGACCGTACGCCATGAAACTGGGTTCGGCATTTCAAAAGGTGAACTTCCTGCGTGACCTGCAGGCTGACTACATAGGTCTGGGACGAAGCTATTTTCCCGGAATTGACTTTGAAAGGTTTGATGAGCATTGCAAAAGAAAAATTGAAATAAGTATTCAGGATGATTTCGATCAGGCATTGATCGGCATCAAACAACTTCCACGGTCGTCACGGTTTGGTGTTTATGTGGCCTTTGTTTATTACCTTGCCCTATTCCGGAAAATAAAAAATACGCCTTCAGAGTCAATTATTAAAAGCAGGATACGAATAAGAAACCGTCAGAAAGCCGGATTACTTGCTTACTCGTTTGTCAGGCATCAACTTAATCTCATTTAATGGAAAAAGTAATTCTCGTTGATATTGAAGATAAGGAAATCGGTGCGATGGAGAAGATGGAGGCGCACAAAAGGGGATTGCTTCATCGTGCCTTTTCGGTTCTGTTATTCAATTCGAAGGGCGAATTACTCATTCAAAAACGTGCGGCATCCAAATATCACAGCGCCGGCCTCTGGACAAATACCTGCTGCAGTCACCCTCTTCCCGGAGAAAAAATTGAGGATGCGACTCAACGAAAACTCAAACAGGAAATGGGTATAGATATTCAACCGGAGTTTGCCTACAAGTTTATATACAGGGCAGCATTTGAAAATGGACTTGTAGAATACGAATTCGACCATGTATTCACAGGGACTTTTGACGGCCAGCCGGTCATCAACCGCGACGAAGTTGGAGATTGGAAATTTATTTCAATGAATGATTTATTGGAAGAAATTGAAACCCATCCTGACGACTTCACCCACTGGTTCAAACTGATTGTAAATCACCCCACATTCAGAGAAATCACCGCCTGACATGGCGAATTTTTTAGCCAGGAAAATTGATTGTGCCGATGCGGAAGTTTAATGTTGATCTTGCAACCAAATACGTCGACCAGAATACAGCGTTGTGCTGGCTCCGGAGGGATCTCCGACTAACGGATCATGCTTCCCTCTATCATGCTCTCAAGGAAAACAATTCCGTCCAGTTAATTTTTATTTTCGACAACCAAATTCTTGACAAACTTGATGACGCAGCTGACGCCCGGGTTCATTTCATCCATGAATGCCTCGAAGCGCTAAATCAAGAGCTGATTAAAAATCAAAGTTCCCTCCTGGTATTGAGTGGAAACCCGGTAGAAATTTTTCGAAGTTTAAATCCAAAATGTGTTTACGCTAATCACGATTACGAACCCTATGCAATATCAAGAGATGACGAAGTAAGAAAAATTCTCAAGGCAAAGAGGATAATTTTTAAAACCTATAAGGACCAGGTTATTTTTGAAAAAGATGAAGTAGTAAAAGACGATGGAGCTCCCTACACAGTGTTCACACCTTTCAGCAAAAAGTGGATATCAAAAATAGATTCGCGTTCTATAAAAAGTCATCCTGTTGAAAAATACCTTAAGAATCTAAGAAAAACAGATCCTCCCGCACTTCCTTCATTAAAAGATATTGGATTTAAAAAGACAAACATTGTATTTCCTCCTCGCCTCGTAAAATCTGCCGTAATTGAATCCTACGACAAGACACGGAACTTTCCGTCGATCGATGGCACAAGCAAACTAAGTGTTCATCTCCGGTTTGGCACAATCAGCATCCGTAAGCTGGTACAAATGGCAATGAAAAAAAATGATGTTTGGCTGAATGAGTTAATCTGGCGAGAGTTTTACATGATGATTTTGTGGCACTTTCCCCATATCGAAACAAAAGCCTTTAAACCTGCTTATGACCAGATTGAATGGAGGAATGACCCTGGAGAATTTGCAGCCTGGTGTGATGGTCAAACGGGTTATCCCATTGTCGATGCAGGTATGAGAGAACTGAATAATTCAGGCTATATGCACAATCGTGTCCGCATGATTACGGCCAGTTTTCTTACCAAACATTTACTGATCGATTGGCGATGGGGCGAAGCCTACTTTGCAAAAAAGCTTCTCGACTTTGATCTGGCTGCAAATAATGGTGGATGGCAATGGGCGGCGGGGTCAGGGTGCGACGCTGCTCCGTACTTTAGAGTTTTTAATCCCGCATTACAGGCTGAAAAATTTGATCCGGAATATATTTACATAAACAAATGGGTTCCTGAAGTTAAGACAAAACATTATTCCAAACCCATTGTTGATCATGCAGTGGCGCGTGCACGTGTTTTAAAAGCCTATGCCCCGGCACTTAATGCTAAATCAATTTCACTTCAAATCAAATGAAGGTTCACACTTTAAGCCGTAGCCAATTTCTGCCCATACCAATCGATGTAGCATGGTCATTTTTTTCATCACCAAATAATCTTAAGGAAATCACTCCACTTCATATGGGGTTTCACATTCTTTCCATCACAGGGTCAGAAGGAAAGATGTATGCCGGGCAAATAATCTGTTACAGGGTAAAGGTATTACCCTTCATCGCGACCCGATGGGTAACAGAAATTACTCATGTTCAGGAGCGTTTCTATTTTGTTGATGAGCAAAGAATCGGGCCATATGCTTTATGGCATCATGAACATCGTTTCCATGAAGTCAAAGGAGGCGTGGAAATAACAGATGAAGTAAGTTATGCCATTCCCTTCGGCATACTGGGCCAGCTGGCTAATCTGCTTTTTGTGCGCCGCGAAGTAAATGCTATTTTTGAATTCCGCCGGAAAAAATTAAATCAGCTATTCTCCTCACCGGGGAATAGTGAAATAAAAAAGTCAGCATGATGAATATTTCGCTAATCATCGCGTGCTTGTTGCTAACCATTGCAACATTTCTCTTTTGGGAATTTGTGGCCTGGTTCACTCACAAGTATGTGATGCATGGTCTCCTCTGGCGATGGCATAAGTCACACCATACGGTGCACGACCATACCCTTGAGCGAAACGACCTGTTCGCCGTGGTTTTCAGTATCCCCTCCATTGCCCTGATTTATTACGCCACCGTGGTTACAAATAACCCGTATCTTCTTTCTGTTGGAATTGGCATTTTCTGTTATGGCCTATTTTATCTTATCTTTCACGACATTATCGTTCACCAGCGAATCCGGTGGCGGCCGGAAAAAAGAAGTCGGTATTTACAACGTATGATCAACGCGCATTATATTCACCATAGTAAGCATACAAAAGAAGGGTGTGAAGCTTTTGGTTTTTTGTATGCCCCGAAAAAATACGACCCCAAAAAATTCTCCTTTAAAAAGAACCGGCAAGAAACCCAATAGATTTTTTAACGCTTGGAATCCAGATACCTTTACCTTCTTATAAATTTACTGTCCGTAAGTTTACCCTTAATTTTCAGTTTCTATCCAAAAGCTCCATTTTATAAGAAGTGGAAATACCTGTTTCCCGCTGTGCTCATTACGGCCTCCATTTTCCTCCTATGGGATGTCGTTTTCACGGAGCTGGGTATTTGGGGTTTTAATCCCAGGTACATCACCGGAATTTATGTTTTCAATTTACCGGTTGAAGAAGTTCTTTTCTTTATCTGCATACCCTATGCAAGTTTGTTTACTTACTTTGCCCTCATCCATCTTTTAAAAAAGGATTACCTCTTTCCGCACCAGGAGTTGATATCCAGTTGCCTGAGTGTTTTTCTCCTGATCGGCGGCATGTACCACATGGATAAATCGTATACCGGCGTGACGTTCTTCGCAGCCGGGTTATTCATTGCATATCAGATGTTGTTTCTGAAGCCGAGGTATATGGGCAGATTTTATGTCGCTTTCGCAGTCACGCTCGTTCCTTTTTTCATTGTAAACGGAATCCTTACCGGGTCATTTATTGACGAACCGGTAGTGTGGTATAATAACGAGGAGAACCTTGGAATCCGGATTGGAACGATTCCGATCGAAGATGCTTTTTACGGGCTCCTTCTTCTCACGATGAACGTATCTATTTATGAATTCCTCAAAACGCGCGATGGAGAATACTATTCCATTTATTCGTGAATGCGATGATTAAGCCAGGGAAACGGCGGGAAAAAATAAAAGCCCGCTGCACTTCAGACAGCGGGCTCATTCCGTTGTTTATCCTGGTGTTTACGCGTGAGCAATTTCAGGATGTTGCTCCTGATCGAGTTTAAGGTCTTTCACCTTTTTCTTTTCTTTCTTTTTCTTGCCCGTCAAAACATCTTCAACATAGGTAAGGGACTTTTCAATTTTCTTATTTTTCTTTTTTTCTTTCTTGATCAGCTGAGAAAATTCCGATGCAATCTTCTTTGAGCTCTTATCGATAAGCTTCTGCAATTTCTTATTCGCTTTTGGAAGCTCAAGTTTGGTAATGGCTTCCCGCATCGAATTATTAACCAATGACTTTAAAGCCTTCTTTGAAATCTTTGTTTTTTCCATAAATCTGGTGATTGTTGGTAAGTCAAGGTAGCATCCTTCTTTGAAAGTTAATAGCCTTAATACAGAATTAATATCCTGGTCCTTTACGTTAAATATTAACTTTCAATAGCTCAATTTGTTAACTGCCTATTCATAACGAAGGGAGTTAACTGGGTTAGCCGATGCTGTCTTAACTGCCTGAAAACCAACTGTTAACCACGCCAAAAGCACAGCCGCCAGGCCACTCAGAACAAAAACGGATGGACTGATTTCAATGCGGTAGGCAAAACTGGATAACCACGTGTCAACGAGCCACCATGCAATCAAGGCCGCTGGCACAAACGCAATTATCACCAGCAGGGTAAATTCCCTGGAAAGCAAAATGGTCAGGTTCGATACTGTGGCACCCAATGTCTTTCGGATACCAATTTCTTTGGTGCGCTGCTCCGCAGTAAAGGCTGCGAGGGCAAACAAGCCAAGGCAGGCAACGAAGATGGCAAGTCCAGCGAAAATTGTGAACAGATAGCTTAACCTTTGCTCAGACCGGAAAAGGTTGTCAAAGTTTTCATCCAGGAAAGAATATTCAAAAGGTTCATTGGTTGAATATTGCTTCCAAAGCTTTTCAATCGAAGTAATCATTTCAGCCGAGTTACCCGCATAACGAACCATCAAACTATTCCCATCCTTACCCAGCCGAATAGCCAGCGGTCGCACTTGCTCCTTCAATGATTCAAAATTGAAATCTTTAAATACCCCCACAATTTTCAGTCGCACGTTATGACCGTCGTTGTCATTATAGATTAATTCTTCATTTAACGGATCAGTGAATCCAAATTCTTTTACAGCAGTTTCATTCAGCAAGATTCCTGTTGAATCCGAAGGAAAGTCCCGTGAAAAATATCTGCCCTCCTTGATTTGAAATCGCATCACGTCAAGATGATCATAGTCGGCAAAATAAACACCCATAATATGGTCCTCTTCGGACCCTGCTGATTTAAAAACGGTTGTGTTATTGACGCCAGGAAAACTATTATTGGTGTAGCTTGTCTTCAAAACACCCGTCTGTTGCGATAGGGCATTTTTAAACGCCTCCATATTTTTATCCAGCCGATAAGCATTTTGGAGAACAATGACATTGTGTTTATCAATACCCATGTCACGGCTCTGCATATACTTTAATTGTTGATAAACGATTACTGTGAAGATGATAAGAAAAATAGAAATGGCGAATTGAAAGACAACCAGTGAACTCCGTATGCCTTTGCTTTTCATACCACCCCTGATTTTTCCTTTCAGCACCTCAACCGCGCTGAACGATGTGAGGTAGAAAGCCGGATAACTGCCAGCGATGAAACCTACGAGTATAACCAGTGCAAAGAGATAACCGATGAATGACGGTTTCATTAATACATCCATCCCGAGTTCTTTCCCGGATACCAGGTTAAAAGAAGGCAACAACAGGTAACAGGCAACAAAAGACAGCGTCACAGCAACAAGGCTATAAATAATTGACTCAGCCAGAAATTGACCAATCAATTGACCCCGGACTGAACCTAAAGTTTTTCGCAGTCCCACTTCCTTGGCACGACCGGCAGATCTTGCCGTTGAAAGATTCATGAAATTAATGCAAGCAATGAAAATGATCAATACAGCAATCGCACCAAAAATCTTCACATACATCACGTCGCCTCCCGGGCGAAGACCATCGCGGGAAGTCGCACGAAGATGGATGTCCGTAAGCCTCGTATTAAAGAAACCATATTCGCCGCCCTGTTCTTTCATTTGCTTCAGCGACACCTGCATAAATTGCTCTATTTCCGGACCAACATATTTGATCACCAGGTCATCCAGTTTCTTTTCTACATTTTGAGCAGATCCATTGGGACCCAATACATAATAGGTGTACAAGTAATTATTAAGCCACACATTGGACTTGAGGTGATCCGCTGATGAACTTGATAAAAGTACGTTAAAGATGAAATGAGAATTCAGCGGACAGTTCGCGGCAACACCAGTGACTTTAAACGCCTTATCATAATTTCCTACCGTCAGCAATTTCCCGAGAACGGGTTCATCGCCAAAATATTTCTTCACCATATCCTCTGTAAGTACGATCGAATTAGGTTCCTGTAAGGCAGTTTTGGAATCTCCTTCTAAAAGCTGAAAGGAAAAAAGGCTAAAAAAATTAGAGTCAGCATAGTACACATCATCTTGTGAAAAAGCTTTCTCTTCGTTTTTTATAATAGCCTGTCCCCAAAAGGGCGCAATACGCGTTGCTTCAGCCACGTCGGGAATTTCATTAACCATGGCTTCGGCCAATGGTGGGCACGTATTTGCCGTTCGGATATCCTGCCCGGCAATTCTTCCGTGAAGTCCAACCTGGTAGATGTGATCCGCCTTCTCATGAAAGCGATCGAAATTCAATTCGTCGGATACATACAGAATGATGAACAAACAAGCTGTCACTCCCAATGTCATCCCCAGAATATTGATGGCAGAAAAAAACTTATACTTAAGGATATTTCTGATAGCGACTTTCAAATAATTTTTTAACATGTCAATTAAATTTTAAGGCCAAACGAATTCCGCGTGGCAGAACAAGATCTGCTGCGAGTTGGTATTGTACTTTTTAATATTGTTTTATTCGCTGCGCAATGTATTTACCGGGTTCATAGAAGCCGCGCTGAATACCTTGTATCCGATCGTTGAACCAGAGATAAAGAACATGACCAAAACTGCTACGATAAACGCAAATGGCGTGGTGCCCTGGTAATACCTCCAGATCGTGCCCATTAACCAATCAGCCATGAGATAACTCAATGCTGACCCAAGTACGGAAGCAACGAGAAGAATGATAACAAATTCGGTGTTGATGATCCTGGTGATATTAGGAATGGATGCTCCCAATACTTTGCGCACCCCGATTTCTTTCATTCTTTTAATAATATTGAGAGACACTAAAGAAAATAATCCCGTAGCCGAAAGTAACATAGCGATAATGCCAAGAAACACGAACATCTTCACGAGATTGGTGTTGACCTCCTCCGCTTCCTGTAAGTCGGCAATGAGCATTCTGCCATTATAAAGGCGATTGGGAAATACTTCCTTCCATTTACTCTCCATAAATTTGTTCACTTCAGAAATTTTGGAAGAAGGCGCGCTCGCGATAAGATGCGTATACTTTTCGGGAGACGTATAACGAATCATCATCGGCTCCATCTCCCTCCACAAACCTCTGGTATAAACATCTTTCACAACGCCGACGACATACAATTTCACCGTGTCCATCCAAATCAGCTCTTTTCCTATTGCCCTATTCCAACCAAAGGCATCTGCCATCTTTTTGGTAATGATTACAGATTCTTTTCTGTCTGTCTCAGAGTCCTTCACAAAATCGCGACCATCGATCAATTCAAGGTCCATTGTTTTAAGGTAATCATCACCTACGTCAATGATGTCAACCTCCAGTTGCTTCGACTGAACCTTAACAGGATCGCGATAAAGGGACGAGAAAATGCTATGAGTCGATCCGGCTATCGAAACGATCTCCGGATTTTCCCTAAGGGCATTTCGATAGGTGTCAAATTCACTTTGCCCATTGATATAAGTTATAATTGAGCCTCTTACGTCAAATCCAAGATCATAATCGTGCTGATAGTTTGCATTCTGAACAAATGCAATCGCGCAAATAATAGCGACCAGTGAAATTGCATATTGAAGACCCAAAAGTATACGGGTAAAATAATTCGTTCCCCCGAATTTCAGTTTGCCTTTCAAAATGCTGACAGGTTCAAACTTGCTGATGTAAAAAGCAGGATAGCTTCCTGCAAGCAAAGCTGTAAAAAGCAAAACACCAATGAGGAAAATGACGAACTCAACACTATCAAGATAGTGCGAGGTGAGTTTCATATATTCCCACAAGCTATTCCACCCTGCAATCAGAACTTCGGTGAGGGCAAGACCCACCAGCAACGCAAAGAAACAAATCAGCATCGTCTCACCGATAAATTGAACGATCAGTTGATTTCGTAAACCTCCCATAACTTTGCGCAAACCAATTTCTTTTAATCGCCTTGATGAAATGGCAATTGCTGTGTTAGTAAGATTAAAACAAGCAATTAATAAAATCAGTATTCCCATCATAGCTGAGCCAGGCACCGCAGCAATCGGTGGCGCGCTATGGGTCCAACTGTTCGTACTTAATGACCGGTCTTTATGTGCCATCTCCGGAAAATGATCCAGGGAAAATTCCCTGACAATAAAATCTTCTCTGACTTTATTATTATTGGCAACATAGCTTTGAAGTTGTTTGTGAACCGATTCAAGCCGGCTTGGGTCTTTTACGCTAATGAATACTGTGCTTTGCTGTTTCCAGTCATCGCGCTGTACATCTTCAAACTCGTCATAGTAGTTTTCAAAATTCATGTAGGCATCGCGAAAGTAAAAGCTGGAGTTTTGGGATTGTTCTTTAAAAACACCGGCAATCCTTACCTCTTTCAATTCGTCTCTGTAAATCTGTGATATGATCTTACCAACGACATCGGTAGTGGCGAATAGCTTCATCGCCATTTTATCGCTGATAAAGACGCTGGATTTATCGTTAAGCTCTGCGGGATTCCCGGCAACAAAATCGAAAGTAAACATTCGGAAGAAATCCGGATCAACATAGGCAAGCTGAGCCGGGAAGAAATTATCGTTAAGCTTGAAGTCAGACCACGAATAGTTAAACCGCGTTACCTGATCTGCATCACCAACATTTTCTACAATTGCGGCGCCCAACGGAAGCGGCACGTATCCAAAATCTTTTAAGTTATTTTCGAAATCCCTCACTGAATTTACACGGTACAATGATTCGCCATTCTTATGCATCTTATCAAAACTGGCGTCGAAATCATAGGTGAAGTAGGCGACAATGCAGCAAGCAATCGCAACTCCCATTCCAAACACATTAATGAGAATAAACAACTTATTCTTCATCATGCTTCGCAGGGTAATGAGAAGATAGTTTTTAATCATGACATGAGATTTAAATCCTTCAATAAGACGAACAATAGATGCTTACCGTTGCAGCAATGTTACACATTTAGAGAAAATATTTGCTGCTAAAGGCCGCGATGGCATACAACAAAAAAATGCTCGCGGTAAAAAGCAGCCATGATCTTTACCCCGAGCATTAATTCGCTTAATTCCTTATAACAAAGGCAAATGTGTTAAGAACTGTATTCTCTTTCCTAACTCAAATATGAAATTGTTCCTTAAGATTTTCCGTCACCACCTTACCATCAAACAGGTTAACGATCCGATGTGCGTAGTTTGCATCGTAAGGTGAGTGAGTTACCATGATAATGGTTGTGCCTTCTTCATTTAATTGTGAAAGAAGCTTCATTACTTCTTCACCATTTGCAGAATCCAGGTTACCGGTTGGTTCGTCGGCAAGGATCACACGGGGCTTTGCAACAATGGCGCGGGCAATGGCAACGCGTTGTTGCTGACCGCCAGAAAGTTGTTGCGGAAAGTGATTCCTCCGATGCATGATGTTCATGCGCTCCAGGACTTCTTCAACGCGGGTTTTTCTTTCTGATGCCGGAACTTTCAGGTACAACAACGGCAATTCAACATTTTCAAATACCGTGAGTTCATCAATCAGGTTAAAGCTTTGGAAAACGAAACCAATAGAACCCTTTCTTAATTGCGCGCGCTGACGCTCCGAGTATTTGGCCACCTCATGTTCCCCAAAGAAGTATTCTCCACTGGATGGGTTATCGAGCAACCCAAGGATGTTGAGCAAGGTGGACTTACCACAACCGGACGGCCCCATTATGGCAACGAATTCTCCTTCTTTGATTTCAAGATTAATGCTGTTTAAGGCGGTTGTTTCTACTTCCTCTGTGGTATAAACCTTTTCCAGACTTTTCAATTTGATCATGGCTTTATGATTTTAGAGTTATGATTTACAGTTT
>DASUGQ010000252.1:0-19625 GCA_036273935.1 Cyclobacteriaceae bacterium
ACAATGACTTCCTGTTGCATCGAATCGGTGATTTCGATCAGCTCATAGTCACGGTCGTCAAGGCCTTTGCTGAACTCTCTGGCATTTTTGGAAGAAATATTCTGATGCTGGTACGTGAGCTTACCTTTCTCATCCAAATGAACGATGTAAGACTCAAACATGAATCCCAGGTATTCATGCAAATACAGTGAATAGACGATTTGAAACGGTTGTGAAGAAGAGACTTTCATGAAAAACCTGGGTCTTTCGTATTAACAGAATTCGCAAAATAAGTGTTATGAGCGACTATTAACTTATTTTTTCGAAATATTTCATTTAGACTCGTTAAAGGTTCTGGACGGAAGAGAAACGGGCGGCAAGGGAGGCCGGCCGGTAAGAAATCAGGAGGGTGATAAGGGACATAACCGTCAAAACATAAAAGAAGTCCATAGGGACCATTTTTACGGGATAACCATCTGTAACGGAGGATTGCATCCCCATGGAGACAAGGTCATAATGTTGCTGAATGATACACAAGGAACCTCCTATAAACAGACCAAGGAATGTGCCCAGAAGGGCGATCAGAACTCCTTCGAGTAAAAATACCTTCCTGATGGTATCTACCGGAGCCCCCATCGCGCTGAGTATGGAAACGTCCTTTTTCTTATCAAGGGCCAGCATCATGAGGCTAAAAAAGATATTAATCGAACCAATGCAGAGTAGCAAAGTGAAGGCTAGAAAACTGAAAAGCTTTTCCATCTTCAATAACCTATAGAGGTCCTGGTGTTGCTGCTCCATCGAAAGTACCTTAAAGGAGTCTCCGAGGATATTTTGAAGTTTTTCCTGGACCAACGTCACATCCGCCTCGTTCTTCGTTTTGATTTCAAGGGAAGTCCTTCGGTCACCGTAGTTCATTAACTCAACGGCGAAATCCAAGGGGACGACAATGTAACCATCATCAAGGTTCTGTATGATAGAGAATACAGCGCCTGGCATTATGGACTTCTGGGTATATAGGCGTGAAGGGTCAATACTACCACCTTTAATATTTTTCACATAGTAAACGTGAAGCGCGTGCACACCTTCCTCAACATCTATTGAAAGAGCATATTGAATCCCTCTTCCAATTAACGCATAGGACGTGTTTCCCTTTTTCAATGCTAACTCACCTTGAACAATCGCTTTGTCTATTCGATGTTGGTCCAAAAAATTATCACTTACACCCTTGATTGTTACGACCTGGTTGGCATCACGGTAACGAACATATGCATAATCTTCTACGACCTGCGTAATGATGTCGACGCCCTGAGTGTTTTGAATCTTTTCTAAAAGCTCGGGTGTTGCTTCAAATGATTTTCCTTTGGTCGCCTCAATTTTTATAGGCGGATCGAAGGAATTGTTCAATGATCTCAGGAGCTCGCCTAATCCATTAAACACAGACAGAACAACTATTAATGATGCAGTGACCAGCGAAACCACTATAACTGAGATAATTGAAATTATGTTGATGAAATTCTTCTTGCGGGTAGAGAAAAGGTATCGCCTGGCTATGAAAAAAGGTAAGTTCACTAATTGTTTAAATCAATTATTCTTTGTTTGTTCCCGGGTCTGGAGGAATGTTGAGGCTTTTTATCAGAGCATCCATTCGCATTGCATTTTCTTCTAATTCATCGATAAGGAAAATTAACTCCGGTATAATCCTGACTTGCTTTCCAATCTTGTCACCTAGTGCTTTCCTTATTTCTTTTTTGTGTGCGTTAATTTTGTCAAGGGTGCCTTGCTTGTCTTTATTCAGCATCATGCTAATGTAAATTTTAGCCAAACCAAGATCCGGGCTCATCCTTACCTCGGCTATTGTGACAAAAGAATTTCCAAGTATCCCCTTCTTATCCTTTTGAAAAATATCGCTCAATTCTTTTTGAATAAGGCGACTGAATTTGTTTTGTCGGGTTGAACCAGCCATACTACAAATATATCACGAGTTTTTGGCAATCATTGTGAATCAATACAAGTAAGTCGTTTATTAAATAAATCGTTCCATTTCCTTTCGATCTTAAAAAAAGCTCCTCTAATTTATGTTTTTAAAGGCTTGAAACACTTTGCTCCGCTATTTTCGCATTAACGATCCATACCGCCTGCTCGGCGTGCTGGTAATTGGCGTTCTCCTTTTTTTGCCTGCGTTCATTGATACTCCGTCGATTACTTATCCGGAACTCAAAAGTTTTATCATTGGAGAAAAAATTCGCGAAGGAAATCTTCCCTATGCGGAGCTAGTTGATTCTACTCCACCTTTGACCTGTTGGTTATATGGAGCGGCCGATCTTTTTTTTGGGCGAAGCCTGGTGGCCCGTCACATTTTTTCGTTTCTTATTATATTCTGCCAGGGCATTTACCTGGCGGTAATTTGCATCAATCGCAAAGTCTTTGCCGATAGCTCTTACCTTCCCCCACTATTGTTTATTGTATTGTTTGCTTTTTCGTACGACACCCTTGCGCTGACGGGGGAATTGATGGGCTCCGGTTTTCTGCTGCTGGCCATCAATAATTTATACAAGGAACTGGAATTTCGAACACAAAGAGATGACGCTGTTATTGGTTTGGGTCTGTTTGTGAGCTTTGCATCGTTGTGCAGTTTTGCTTACGCGGTTTTCCTGGTTGCATCTATACTGATCCTTGTTTTTTACTCCCGTCGTGATCCCCGGACTCTGATGCTACTCATTGTTGGCTTTACGATCCCTCACGTGCTTTTGATTAGTACCTATTTTCTCATTGGGGATTTGGACGGTTTAGTCCGTTATTACTACTTGCCGAATCTGTCCTTTCAGTCAAATTCGTTTGTCACGCTTAAAGCTCTATTACTACTTGGGATTGTCCCGATGGGTTTCTTTTTAATATCACTTTTTGTGCTGAGTCGTGAAGGAAGGCTTACAAAGTATCAATCGCAGGTACTGCAAAGTATGTTTTTTTGGCTCGTGTTTTCGCTTGTGTTTTTATTTTTCACAAAGGATTTACGACCGCAGAGTCTCATTGTTGTTATTCCGTCGCTTTCATTTTTTCTTACACACTTTTATCTATCTCTTCAACGGAGATTAATTGCTGAGCTTACTTTGTGGATTTTCCTTCTGGGGATCGGTCTGATGAGCTACTTGTCGTGGCGAGGTTCAATTAGAGGCGTAGACTACGACGAATTGACAGTCAGACAGAATAGCAATAACACGATAGTCAATCAACGATTACTTGTATTGGCCGATGATCCCTCCTACTACAAGGATAATATATTGGCCACTCCATTTATGAACTGGGGTCTTTCAAAATCGGTTTTTGAAAATCCGGATTATTATGAAAATATTGTTTGGGTTTATGAAAGTTTTAGAGATGATCCACCAACCTACATAATTGATCCGAATGGATATATGAAACCTTTCTTTGATCGCATCCCCGCATTGAAGGGAAAATACCATACGCTGGGCGAAGGGAATTACTTACGAAAGTGACTATTGGCTGGCCGACCCTTCCCGTGCCAGCTCCTCTGCTTCAAGACGTTCTTTTTTTCTCACCACCATAGCTGAAACTAAAATGCTAAACTCATATAGCAGCATTAATGGTATCCCAATCAGTGTCTGACTTAGTGGATCAGGTGGAGTAATGATGGCGGCAACAACCAGTATGATAACAATGGCATGCTTTCGGTATTGCCTCAAAAATTTTGGCGTTACCATACCAATTTGTGAAAGAAAATAAATAACGACAGGTAGTTGAAACAAGATTCCACTACCGAGTACCAGGGTAGCAATGGTTGACACATAGGAGGTTATATCGAATTCATTCGAAATCATATCACTGATCTGATAACTCGACAAGAAGTAAACGGCAAGAGGTGACATAACGTAATATCCAAAGGCCACACCAAGGAAGAAAAGAAATGAGATTGAAAACACTGCTCCGCGAGAATATCTCTTTTCATTTGAATGCAATCCCGGCCGGATGAAACGCCAAATCTCCCACGCAACGTAAGGAAAAGCGAAGATCAAACCCATGATGAAGGACGATGTGATGTGCATGGTAAACTGCCCCATCATATAACGACTTTGTATTTTGAAAGGGATCTCGGTAACACAAAGGGAGTCTTCAAAACCGGTTAGTTTAGCTAATTTGCATAACCATTTGAAGGTGACGAATTCGGGTCTGCCCACTGCAAAAATTACATTTTGAAATATCCATTTGGCACTAAGGAATGCCCCAATCGTAAAAAAGATAATTGCGAACAAGGACCTAACAACGTGCCAACGCAGTTCTTCCAGGTGGTCCAAAAAAGACATTTCCCTTTCTTCTTCTTTCATTCTCTTGTCTGAGGATATTTAGATTTACATCTCTGGTTTCTAAGCATACAACGGAAATTTTTCCATCAGGCGATTGACCTTTCTCTTAACGGCCTTTAATCGTTTTTGATCGGAAGGTTTTTGCAATGCTTCATCAATCAGGTCCACTATTTTTACTATATCCTTTTCCTTCACTCCGCGAGTAGTTATTGCTGGGGTGCCGATGCGCATGCCGGAGGTAACCATGGGCGATTGCGTATCAAAAGGTACCATGTTTTTATTGATTGTAATATCGGCCTGAATCAATGCCTCCTCCGCTTGTTTACCCGTCAGGTTTTTGGACCGGAGGTCAATTAGCATAAGATGATTATCTGTTCCGCCCGAAATTATCTTATATCCCTTGTTCACAAATGTATCGGCCATCACTTTGGCATTTTTTGCAACCTGAACTACATATGCGAGATAATCGTCCGAAAGGGCTTCAAGAAACGAAACGGCCTTTGCCGCAATAACATGTTCAAGCGGTCCACCCTGGGTGCCGGGAAATACACCCGAATCGAGGACTGATGTTATTTTTCTGAGTTCTCCTTTTGGGGTCTTTAACCCCCATGGATTATCAAAGTTTTTACCCACCATAATCATACCTCCTCGTGGCCCTCGCAGAGTCTTGTGCGTTGTTGTGGTAACAACATGACAATATTCCATGGGGTCGCTCAATAAGCCCCTAGCGATCAAACCAGCAGGGTGGGAAATATCTGCCAGGAGAATGGCCCCAACACTGTCGGCGGCTTCGCGAAGTTTCTTGTAGTCCCAATCACGGCTATAAGCAGATGCTCCGCAAATAATCATTTTCGGCTTCTCACGCTGGGCTATTTGTATAACCTTGTCAAAATCAATTGTCCCGGTTTCTTCATCAACGCCATAGAAGACAGGCTGGTAAAGTTTCCCTGAAAAATTTACCGGCGAGCCGTGAGTCAGGTGACCACCATGTGAAAGATCGAAGCCGAGAATTTTATCGCCCGGTTTCAGGCAGGCCAGCATGACAGCGGCGTTGGCCTGTGCGCCGGAATGCGGCTGAACATTTGCCCATTCGGCTCCGAATAATTCTTTAGCCCTGTCAATTGCCAATTGTTCTATTTCATCAACAACCTCACATCCGCCATAATAGCGCCTTCCGGGCAAGCCTTCTGCATACTTATTGGTCAGGACAGTCCCCATCGCTTTCATTACCTGGGGCGAGGTAAAATTTTCAGAAGCAATCAGCTCAATTCCTGTTTGCTGACGCCACTTTTCTTTTTCAATCAGATCAAAGATTACCTTGTCTCGTTTCATTGGGTTCAATTAAAAGCAGGGGGTTTAAAGTCGGGCAAAAATAAGTGAAGGCAAAGACATTAACTAAAGGATAGACCGGTAATCTTAACGACATTCAGGAAATTGCAGCGCTTGCTCAGGAATGAATTTTCAATCTGATAAAACAGTTGCTTGACGTCTTGAACCCAGTTAGGATCATTTAAGGGCTCTAAGGTAAAGTTGAATAGAGTTTTCAAGCCCCATATATAAGGCATCACAGATCAGCGCATGGCCAATAGACACTTCATCGAGGAAAGGCAAAGAATTTTTTAGAAATCCAAGGTTATTGAGATCCAGGTCGTGACCCGCGTTGACGCCAATGCCAAGTTGATGAGCAAGTGATGAGCATTCTACATAGGGTTTGACCGCCACTTCTTTTTTAACCAGGAACTCACGTGCATAGGGCTCGGTATAAAGTTCGATCCTGTCAGCACCAATCATTGCAGCGCCTTCGACCATTTTTGGAACAGGGTCGACAAAAATTGAAACGCGAATTCCCATTTCTCTTATTTCGTTCACAACTTCTGTTAAAAAGGATTGCCTTTGAATGGTATTCCACCCGGCATTTGAGGTGATCGCGTCAGGTTCATCAGGAACCAGCGTTGCTTGAGCTGGCTTTACTTCCCGGATTATTTTCATGTAACGATCATCCGGAAATCCTTCGATGTTGAATTCAGTTCTGACCACCCTGCTTAAAGCAATGACGTCTGCATACCGGATGTGCCGTTCATCGGGTCGCGGATGCACAGTAATGCCCTCCGCGCCAAACCGCTCACAATCCAAAGCCGCCTTTACCACATCGGGATTATTTCCTCCCCTTGCATTTCGGAGTGTTGCAAATTTGTTAATATTGACACTAAGACGAGTCACTTTCTGCCTGAAATTAATTTCTCAAAAGTACATATGAAATGTTGATATGAGCTTAAAGAAACAAATTGATCTTGATATTAAGAATGCCATGTTGGCAAAAAATCGAGGGGAACTGGAGGCCTTGCGCGGTATTAAATCGATGATTCTCCTCGCCGAAACAGACAAAGGAAGCACGGGTGAACTTACCAATGATGCTGAAATGAAACTCTTGATGAAGGCCGCCAAACAGCGCAAGGAGTCAGCAGAGATATTTCTTCAGCAATCGCGTAAGGACCTGGCAGACGTCGAACTTTTCCAATTGGATGTGATCAATCGATACCTTCCAAAGCAAATTTCGGAGGAAGAGTTGACGAGTGAATTACAGAACCTCATCACAGCGATGGGTGCGAAAGGTCCCCAGGATATGGGCAAAGTAATGGGTGTGGCTACTAAAAACCTTGCCGGCCGGGCCGATGGAAGGGTTATCTCGGAACTTGTCAAAAAACTGCTGTCCAATTGAATTGGCTTGATTTAATAATTGGGGTTGTAATTGTTTTCGGGGCAATCAGCGGATATCGTGAAGGATTTTTAATGGAGATTATTTCACTCCTGGCTATCTTTCTCGGAGTTCTTGCAGGGTTCAAATTTTTGGGGATGGCGATGGTATTTTTAGACTCTCGCTTTGATATCAGTCAAAGTGTTTTACCATTCATTGCCTTTGCAGGGGTATTTGCAATCATTGTTATTCTTGTCTCATTGCTTGGGAGGCTCATCAAGGCGTCCATCGGCAAATCTTTTTTAGGAAGTTTAGATCAGGGAATGGGGGCTCTCGTAGGAATGGCAAAAGTTATTTTTATGATCAGCGTTGCCCTTTGGATTTTTGACTCGCTCGATCTGAACTTATTTGATCAGGCGGTGTCTAATTCAAAGTTGGCATCGATGTTGGCTGAGATTGCTCCCGGCGTGACCTCGTGGGTTGGGAAAATGATACCTTTTTTTAAGGATATCTTCAATCGTTAAGATCAACTTTTCTGATTGTGGGTTACAATTTCTAACTCGCGATTTTTATTTGACTTTTTTTTGTTTACTTATCGTGTAAAATGATAACCTATGTCGTTGGTAGTTCGAGAAGAAAACGGGTTTAAGTTTGTAGATGAAGGAGCTGGCCCAGTGCTCCTTCTGCTTCACGGTTTGTTTGGCGCCCTAAGCAACTGGGAAGGAGTTGTCAATCGTTTTTCCCGACGTTTCAGGGTAGTGATACCCATGTTGCCAATCTATGAAATGCCGATCAAGGAAGCCGGGTTAGATGGTCTGAGAGGCTTTGTTGAAGAGTTCGTTACCTTTAAAAAATTAAGCGACATGGTCATAATGGGCAATAGTTTGGGAGGTCATATCGCCCTGATGTACACGCTTGAAAATGCCGATAAAGTCAGTCAGCTAATTCTAACCGGAAGTTCAGGGCTCTTTGAAGATTCAATGGGGGGTTCCTATCCCAAACGAGGAAATTATGAATACGTCCGGGAAAGGGTGGCTTACACATTTTATGATCCGAACGTCGCCACCAAGGAATTGGTGGATGAGGTATTTGAAACAACGCGAAGTATACCGAAGTGTATGAGAATTGTTGCTATCGCAAAATCTGCCCAGCGTAACAATCTTGCATCGGAAATAAAGGATATTAAAGTTCCTACGTTGCTTGTTTGGGGCCTGAATGACACCATCACGCCACCCATGGTTGCTCACGAATTTAACCGTTTGATACCAAATTCAGAATTGCATTTTATCGACAAGTGTTGCCATGCGCCCATGATGGAACATCCGGAAAAGTTTAATGAAATTGTGGAAGAGTTTTTGTTGCAGGCTGCTTAAGAGGGAGATTAATATGATTGCTGAAGATTTGATTAACCACATGATTCCACCGCTGAAAGCCAGCGATGATGCGCACAAGGCAATTGTGTGGATGGAAGAGTTTCGTTGCAATCATTTACCAGTCATTGAAAATAATAAGTTGCTGGGCTTCATTTCAGAAGAGATCATTCTTGAGACGAACGATATCGAGCGGAAAGTAGGAGATTTTAATCTTATGGGTCAAAACTGTTATGTTCAATTATACTCGCATTTTTACGACATCCTTAAGGTGGCGGCAGATAACCGATTGCAGTTGGTCGCTGTCCTTAATGAGGATCAAACTTATTGTGGGGTAATAACAGTACAAGACACATTAACCTCATTTGCCCAGACAGCTGCCGTTCAGATGCCGGGGGGAATTTTGGTTTTGTCAATGAGCCTTGTTGATTATTCATTAGCTGAGATCTCAAGACTGGTTGAGGAAAATCACGCGAAAATTCTAAGCAGCATTGTCAAAGAGGACCCTTTGGACCAGGGCAAAATCAGGCTCACCTTAAAAATAAATCAAGTCGACCTTTCAAGGATTGTTGCCACTCTTGAGCGATTCAATTACAAAGTAATTGGCAGCTACCAGGAGTCAAAATCGAGCGGAACGGAAAAAGAGCGTATTGACATGCTTCTTCGCTACCTTGATATTTAGTAACTTGCTATTCCTTAATTTATTAAATCCTCAACAAACATCAGTTAATCCGAATGAAGGTTGGTGTTCACGGAAAAGACTTTAATCGCCAATCAGCCCCCTTCATTGAGAGGATTCTTGAGATTTTACAAGCCCACAAAACAGAGACTTTCATCTCCACTAAATTCCACAAAAATCTTAAAAGCACTCCATTTCGTAAATTTAAGTTCAAGACTTATGAGCCTGGCGATAATCTAAAGAATCTGGATGTGTTGTTAAGCATAGGAGGTGACGGAACACTACTCGAGTCAGTCACTCATGTTGGGAAAACTGAGGTGCCAATTTTAGGTATAAATACGGGCCGGCTAGGATTTCTTGCGACAATAAGTCGAGAAGAAACTGAAGAGGCGTTGACGCTACTTTTCAAAAAAGAATTTAGAATTGACAAGAGGGCGGTTTTAAAACTCGAGTCAAATGAAGATCTGTTTGATGGGCTCAACTTTGCGCTTAATGATTTTACAATTGTAAAGAAAGACACGTCGTCAATGATAACAGTGCACACCTACATTGATGGTGAGTTGCTTAATTCCTATTGGTCTGACGGCATTATTGTAGCGACGCCAACCGGCTCTACCGGTTACTCACTAAGCTGTGGAGGTCCGCTGGTTTTCCCCCGGTCAGGTAATTTTGTTATTACGCCGGTTAGTCCGCATAACTTAACAGTTAGACCCATTGTGGTTTCTGACCAATGTGAAATTACATTTCAGGTTGAGGGGCGAAGTAAAAGATACCTGGTTTCGCTGGATTCAAGGATCGCTACTGTTGATGAGACGGTAAAACTGAAAATTGTGAAAGCTGATTTCAGGGTTAATCTGATTGAGGTGAAGGGACATCACTACTTCAAGACATTGAGGCAAAAGCTGAACTGGGGCCTGGATGTAAGGAACTAGTTTTTTTTCCTACATTTGTAGTTAACTGATTTTTAGAACATTAGTATTTTAACTAAGCGATTTAAGCGATGAAAAAATTGCTCTACTTTTTAATCTTCGGTTTTACGGTCGGTTTTTTCGTTGATGCGCAGGCTCAGATGTCACGGCGTCAAATCAAACAGAATAATCGTCGCATGATGACCTTTCGCGGCAAGAAGCAGGGTTTTGGGAAGGAGAAACGCTACGACATGATAAGTCTCACGATTAATGCGTTGAACTATTATGGGGACCTTGCCCCAAAACCCAGCAGGCTGAGCACAAACATAGGCCTCACGAAGCCTGCCATCGGCCTCTCATATTCTCATCGCTTTGGTCCGCGCTATACCCTTACTGGTTCATTCATGTACGGGGCGATAAAGGGATCTGACGCCGAATCGGCCGATGAAGGTGATGCTGAGAATGGCGTGTTCCGATATCAAAGGAATCTTTCCTTCCGAAATAGAATTAAAGAATTATCAGTAGTCGCGTCTCTTGATCTCTTTGAAAATCAATCAACCTACATCAGTCGGGTCAACTGGACGCCCTATGCATATGCTGGATTGGCAGTGTTCCATCATAATCCTCAGGCGCAGGTTCCAGGCACCGATCTGAATGGTAACCCTTTTCCCAATGCAGGTGAATGGGTCGATCTGCAGCCACTCGGAACAGAGGGACAATATGCTACGTTGCTGGAGACTGATGTTAATCATGGCATCAAGGAGTATAAAAATATTCAGTTTGCAATACCATTTGGAGTTGGAGCTCGTTTTCGTCTAAATGAAGTGTTTGATTTTTCTGTTGAATTCGGCTTCAGGTATTTGTTTACAGATTACCTCGACGACGTGAGTCAGAACTATGTAGACTTGGGCGTCTTTGGAAGCAATGAATTGGCTAAGGCGTTGTCCTATCGGGGCAATGAAATTGGTTCAGGTAGTACGAACACTTATATTGGTCGTGATGGGAATTCATACACTGTCATTCCAGGCTATGGGCAAGAATCAAAAGACAATTGGCGAGGCAACAAGAATGATAAAGATATTTATACCGTCACTACCTTAAGAATTAGTTACATCATTGGGAAAACTTTCTCCCGCGCAAAATTCAGATAATGCTTAGGTATTTCCGCTTCATCTTCGTCTCTGGCTTTCTCTTATCAACGTCTAACCTGCATGCTCAGCGATCTGAGATTGGTGTTGGCTTGGGAACATTTAATTACACGGGAGACCTTGTTCGCACATACAATTTCGCATTTTCTCGCCCCGCTGTGACAGTTTTTTATCGATCCAACCTTAGTAAAGTTGTAAGTTTCAGAGCTGCGATTACGGGGGGCCAGTTGTCAGCCAATGATAAGAGGAAACCAATCGATGCGTTTGCTCAAGAGCGTGATGCAAGCTTTGATATTTTCCTTTTGGAGGCATCTACCGTCATGGAATACCATTTTCTTGACTGGCGCGACGAAAAATTCGTTGTGCGCTTCTCTCCGTACGTTTTTGCAGGCCTTGGACTATTTGGTATTTCGGGTAACGATGAAAAACCAGCAGAGTACAGCAATGTACAAGCCGCCATTCCGTTTGGAATGGGGGTAAAATACATTGTCAATCCAAAGTGGTATTTGTCCCTTGAGTTTGGCATGAGAAAGACTTTTTTCGATTACCTGGATAATGTTTCTGATGAAAATACTGGTAGAAAGAATTATCAATATGGCAACCCTTTCGACAACGATAATTATTTCTTTTTAGGAATATCCATTACGAGGACATTCTATGATATTCCTTGTCCTACAAACCCATATCGATAAACTCCCGAAATTCGATTTCTTATCCCTGAGTTACATTCTGGTTTTCCAATAATTAAGCTAATTTTGCAGGCTCAATGGCCTCGTTTAAGGAACATATCGATCTGAACAATTTGCCTCGCCACATTGCAGTGATAATGGATGGAAATGGAAGATGGGCGAAGAAAAAAGGGGCGATGCGCATTTTCGGTCATAGAAATGCAATCCAGGCAGTTCGGGACGTGACAGAAGGGTGTGGCGAACTTGGCGTGCAGTATCTTACGCTTTACGCTTTTTCAAAAGAGAACTGGAGTCGCCCCAAAGAAGAAGTTGATGGGCTAATGGAATTGCTTGTCAACACTCTGAAACAGGAAATTAACCGTTTAATGGAAAACCAGGTGAGGTTGATGACGATCGGTGAAACTTCCCACCTTCCCCCCGCATGCCAGGAAAATCTGGCGTGGGCGATGAATCAGACCAGAAACAACACTGGATTGACATTAAATATCGCATTAAGTTATAGTGGGCGCTGGGAAATAATTAAAGCGGTTAGGCAAATCGCAGAGGATGCGAAAAGTGGGAAAATTGATATTAATGATCTTGATGACGCTACGTTTGAAAACTATTTGCAGACATCGAACATCCCAGATCCGGAGCTCCTGATCAGAACGAGTGGTGAGCTTCGAATTAGCAACTTCTTGTTATGGCAAATTGCCTATACCGAACTTTACATTACACCGACCTTGTGGCCGGATTTTAGAAAAGAAAATCTTTACGAAGCAATTTGGTCATATCAGCAACGTGAAAGACGATTTGGCAAAACAAGTGAACAATTGAACCCCGTAAGCTGAATGAGACCTTTATTACTACTGATTGTATTGCTTTGCATCGGGGATCACGCTTTGGCCCAGTTTAGAAAAAGGGATCGGGGTTCCCAGCCCACAGAAAATGAAAATAGACTTAATTATGTAAGTCCGAAAGAATACACGGTCGCCGGCATTGAAGTGACAGGGTTGAAGGTCCTTGACAAGAACGCCATTATTTCACTGACAGATTTAAAGGTTGGTGATCGAATAAAAATTCCCGGAGATGCAGTAACCGGCGCTATCCGAAAATTGTGGAAGCATGGCCTGGTAGGAGATGTAACTATTGAAGTAACCAAAATCGATGGAGACGAAGTTTACCTTAGTATTAATCTCGCAGAGCGACCACGACTCACGAACTATTACTTCCAGGGTATAAGTAAGGGACAGGAATCATCACTGAAAGAAGATCTCGATCTGATAAAAGGGAAGATTGTAAATGACGCAATGCTAAGGAATACGGAACTCGCCGTGAAAAAGCATTTTGTCAAGAAGGGATTTTTGAATACCGAAGTAAAAATCGTCCAGGAGCGCGATACCTTAAACCGTGACGGTATGCGCTTGAAAATTATTGTGAACCCCAATTCCAAAGTCAAGATCAATAGCATTGAATTCACAGGGAACGAAAACCTCAGTGATTTCACTTTGAAAAAGAAGATGAAGAAAACGCACGAACGACCGGGGGTTTTCTTGCATCGAACCTTAATCAGAGAGGCCCTGAGTCGCAAACCAAAAGACTATCTGAAAACGACCGAGCAACTTAGTTGGGCGCAGACAAAGGAATTTTTCAACAAAAATATCCGACTGAACTTATTCACTTCCTCTAAGTTCATCAAATCAGATTATGAAGAAGATAAAAAGAAGTTGATTGCCACCTACAATTCCAAAGGCTACCGCGACGCTGAGATCATGATGGACTCAGTTTACAATTTTGACAATCGTTCCATCAACATAGATTTTAGAATTCATGAAGGGCCCAAATATTACTTTCGAAACATTATCTGGACCGGGAATTATATCTACAATGACCGCATTCTGGGCGCTATTTTGGGCATAAAAAAGGGTGACGTTTATAACAAAGAATTGATTGATCGAAAAATAACATTCAACCCCAAGGGTGCCGATATCAGCGGACTTTACATGGATGACGGGTATTTATTTTTCCGTATAGTTCCAGTTGAGGTGGCAGTTGCAGGCGACTCGATTGACGTGGAAATGCGAATTTTTGAAGGAGATCAGGCCACAATAAACGAGGTTACAATCACGGGGAATGAGCGAACAAGTGATCATGTGATCAGGAGAGAGCTAAGGACAGTTCCAGGACAGAAATTCAGGCGATCAGACATTATCAGAACGCAGCAATCACTTTCTCAACTCGGATATTTTAATCCAGAGAAGATTGGACAAAATCTTATGCCGAATCCCAACAATGGAACGGTTGACATTGAATGGCAGGTTGAAGAGCAATCCAACGATCAGATTGAATTGTCTGGTGGCTGGGGTGGTTATTATGGATTTGTTGGAACATTAGGATTGACGTTTAATAATTTCTCGCTTCGTAATATTCCTCACTTTGAAAATTGGAGGCCCTTGCCGGTTGGTGACGGGCAACGACTTTCGCTGCGTATTCAGGCGAATGGAAAAGCCTATCAGAACTACGGATTCTCTTTTTCGGAGCCCTGGCTGGGAGGAAGGAAACCGCAGTCCCTAACGGTAAGTTTTAACAGTTCAATACAGCGGTCGTATTATTATGGATATCAGACAGCTGATCTCCCCGATCAAAAACTCGTTGTGCATAATTTCTCTGTGGGTCTGGGAAGGTTGCTTGAGTGGCCAGACAATTATTTTACATTGTCTAACTCTATCAGCCTGACGAAATACAGTTTAACGAATTACCCGATGGGCCTTGGCTTTAATAACGGTGATGCTAACAGTATTGCACTCAATTTTACCCTTTCCAGGAGAAGCACAGGAGATCCAAGATATCCAACGGAGGGCTCGGAGATTTCTCTGAGTGTAACCTTAACGCCGCCTTTTTCACTTTGGAGAGACGTCACCTATCAGCAGGGCGAGACCTTGGAAGAATATAATCAGAAGAAATACAAATGGATTGAATATCACAAATGGATGTTCGATGCCAAGTACTACCTGCCTCTGGACTCAAAGAAGAAATTTGTGCTTGAAGCGAAGGCACACTTTGGATTTATCGGTTCCTATACAGATAAATACGGTGTTGGTCCATTTGAACGGTTCTTCATGGGTGGGTCCGGACTTTCGGGAGGTATGGGTTCTTTCGTCCTGGGGCAGGATATAATCGGTTTGCGTGGCTACGAGGATAACCGTGTAACTCCTCCATTGTACGCCAATTATGGCAGCCAAAGCACTGGACAGATCCAGGGAGGGATAGTGTATGACAAGTTGGGTTTGGAATTGAGGTATCCGGTAACCACGGGAAATGCGGCTACTATATACGGCTTTGTATTTACGGAAGCAGGCAACAACTGGGGCAACTATGAAGACTTTAATCCATTTAATCTATATAAATCCGCTGGAGCCGGCGTTAGACTGTTCATGCCAGCTTTTGGTCTTATCGGTTTGAATTGGGCTTATGGCTTCGATAAATTGCCGTTTGCGCGCGATATTAGCGGTTCCCAGTTCCATTTCACCATCGGGCAGCAAATCAGATAGATCATGAGGAGTTGTTTTATTACAATAATTTTTCTCATTTTCGGCCTGACTTTTGTGTACGCTCAGAGGTTCGGATACATTGATACCGACTATGTTTTGAACAAAATGCCTGAATACAAGAAAGCCCAGGAAGAAATTAGTCAGCTTTCTCAGGGCTGGGAGAAGGAGGTTCAGGACATGGATAAGAATATTCAAAGTATGTACAGCGCTCTTCAGGCTGAGCAGGTGTTGTTGACCGACGAGATGAGAAAGGAACGCAACGAGGCCATTCAGAAGAAGGAAGCTGAATTAAAAGAATATCAGAAAAAAGTATTTGGGTTTGGGGGCCTTTTCTTCCTAAAGAAGCAGGAACTCGTAAAACCCGTTATGGATAAAGTGTGGGATGCCGTTGAAAAAGTGGCCAAGCAAAATAATCTGGCCATTGTCTTCGATAAGGCCAGTCAATTGGTAATGATTTACACCGATCCTCGATATGACTATACAGACTTTGTGCTTGAGGAACTTGGTTTGGGCGATCCCAACGATGTAATTAAAAACTAAACTTGAAAATAAACGTGATGAGAAAATTATTTTTTTTATTGTCTTTCGGACTGGCAAGTATTTTAACAGCGCAAAGTCAGGCGCCACTAAAAATAGGTTTTGCCGATGTAGATTACATTTTTAGCGAGATGCCGGAAGCAAAGCAGATTGAAGCAGAACTTCAGTCGACACAAAATCAATTAAAAAAGGAAATCGATAACAAAGGAGCTGAGTTTAAAAAGAAGCTGGATGATTATACGGCGAATCTGAATACCATGCTACCTGCGGTTAGGGCAAACACCGAGCGGGAACTACAGCAATTGCAGGCCAATCTTCAAAAACTACAGGAAGATGCCCAAACCACCATTCAGCAAAAGCAAGCATCTTTAATGGAACCGGTGTACAAAAAAGTCGGTAAGGCAATTGAAGATGTAGCCAAGGAAAATGGGTTCTCTTTAATCTTAAGCAATCAGCTTGGTGGCCTGGATGTTGTTTTATATGGTGACGAGAAACTCGACGCATCCGAACTTGTGTTGAAGAAAATGGGAATAACCCCTAAGGCTCAGCCACAGGCCCAAACAACAACGCCGCAGACAGCACCTCAGAAGTAATAGTCGAAAAAATCATTTTGAAACCCCGTTAGTCAACGGGGTTTTTTATTTTAATTCGATCTATGGTAAGTCCTCCGTTTTTAAAGAAAGGTGATTTGGTATCGATCGTCGCGCCCGCAGGCAAAGTGAGAAATGCTGCTCTCCAAGACGCTATAAGAATTTTAGAAGATTGGGGATTGAGAGTGTCACTGGGAGTGCATCTTTACGACAATAGCCATTCTTACCTGGCCTCGACGGATCAGAATCGGTGTCAGGATTTGCAATCCGCAATCAATGACCCGAATGTTGCAGCAGTTTTGTGCGCCAGAGGGGGATACGGTATTACGCGAGTACTGGATCAAATTGGCTTTGATACCTTTATCAAAAAACCAAAATGGATTGTTGGATTTAGTGACATTACCGCCCTTCACCTTCGCTTGAGTAATTTGGGATGCCAAAGTATTCATGGGGTAATGCCGATGCTTTTCACCAGACAAAACGCAGAGCCCTCTGTTGACAGTCTAAGAAGGTTGCTTTTCGGGGAGAGGATAAAGTATTATTCGAATCCGAATTCGAATAATAGAGAGGGCACTTCATTCGGCGAACTTGTGGGAGGGAACCTATCGTTGATCGTTGACTCAATTGGCACAAAATCAGATCCGGATACGAAAGGAAAGATCCTTGTCATAGAAGAGATCGAAGAACCAAAGTATAAACTGGATCGGATGATGACGCACCTCAAGCGTGCAGGAAAATTGAGTGGCCTTGCCGGACTAATTATCGGTTACATGTCAAATATTTCAGAGACTGAAAATCCCTTTGGCGAATCAGTGGAAGAAATCATTCTCGACAAAGTGAAGGAGTTTGAGTATCCTGTGAGTTTTGGTTTCCCCACCGGACACGATTTCCCAAACCTGGCGTGGCGATGTGGCGCAGAGGCTGAATTGAAGATCACATCTGAAGGAGGTTCTCTTACCTACCTGGAAAAGAACCCGTCTGCGTAGCCCATCCGGGCTTGACTTTAGTTGCAGAACAGAATTCATTTTTGATTTGTTGTGTGCGTTTTGTGTGCGACCATTCGTATTATTTTTATACCCAGGCATCATTCTAATTTTTAAATTGTTGTGAGCCTGATGGCTCGTACATCCGAAAGATTCTAAATCATCAAAACACTATGAAGCATTTATACCGCATCGCAGCTATGCTCGTTTTCACTTCCGGCGTTTGCATTTGGGCACCTGCACAAAATAAAGCAGAGGATAATTTTCCTGTTCGGGGATTGTGTATTGCAGCTCCTGAAGCCGCGGGAGTTGAAAGGTTTACGAAATTCATTAAGGAAGAATTGGTCCCTAGAAAGATCAATACTCTGATTCTTCGGGTGGACTATAATTACCAGTTTGAAAGTCACCCTGAGCTTCGGGACACGGTCTCTCTTTCCAGGCTTGATGTTAAAAAGTTAGTCGTTGTATGCAAGAGTAACGGTATCAAACTCATACCACAAATTAACTTGTTGGGCCATCAATCCTGGGCAGGGAGAATCAATAATCTGCTCCGTGTCTATCCTCAGTTTGACGAAACGCCGAACGTAAAAATGCCGGAGAAATATGTCTGGCCGAATGCTGACGGATTGTACTGTAAAAGTTACTGTCCGCTACATCCGGAAGTCCACAAAGTAGTATTTGACCTTGTTGACGAAATCTGTGACGTATTTGAGTCAACAGCCTTTCACGCGGGGATGGACGAGGTGTTTTACATCGGTGATGACAAGTGTCCGCGCTGCGGCGGTCGTGATAACGCGGAATTATTTGCCGGTGAGGTGACCACGATACGCGACCATCTGAAGTTGAAGAATCGCGAATTGTGGATTTGGGGTGACCGCATGATTGATGGCAAGACAACCGGCATAGGTATGTGGGAAGCCAGCATGAACAATACGCATCGTTCCATTGACATGATTCCAAAAGATGTATTTATCTGCGACTGGCATTACGAGCGACCGGATAAGACGGCGGTTTTATTCGCGATGAAAGGCTTTCGCGTGGCTACCTGTCCATGGAGGAGGCCGGCGGTGTCGACTGCCCAGGTAGCCGATATGATCAACTTCAGGCAAACGGCAACTTCCACGATAAAAGAGAATTACCAGGGCATTGTTCAAACCGTATGGACAAGTGCAGAGAACTTTATGGATGGTTATTACGGAAACCAGAAAGATCAACAAGGCGGAGACGATACCGATTGGAATAGCTTAAAGGCGGTGTTTGTAAAGTAAGTAAGTAGACAAAAACATTCTTCTCACAACGTTTTAGTACCCGGGGCGGGAGTTGAACCCGCACGACGTTTAACCGTCACAGGATTTTAAGTCCTGCGTGTCTACCAATTCCACCACCCGGGCATTGAACTGTTAATTGATAATAGTTAAACGTTAATGGCGATGAAATAAAAAAGTGTGAGCTGAATCCCACACTTTGTTACTTTTAACAATTAACGGATAACCCCTGTTAACCTTCAGAGTGAGCGGGAAACGAGGCTCGAACTCGCGACCCCGACCTTGGCAAGGTCGTGCTCTACCAACTGAGCTACTCCCGCTTATTTATCAAAATACACACATCTCAATGGCCTTTATTTCTGTCGACTTTACATGGCCATTGTTATGGTAAGTCAATCTAATCTGCAAATTTTCAGCATGATCTACACAATACTTGTCTTTCGACTTTGAGTACAATATGCAGGTCACAACGTATAATTTTCAAAGAACTCAAGCGACCCTCGCGATATACATCGGGATGCTCTACCAACCCAACTACTCCCGCTTGTCCTTCCACTCCGAAAGGGATTGCAAATTTAAAGCTGAATCCTAAATTTCCAAATTAACCAGAAAAAAGCCATTCGGTGGAATGGCCTGATTATTTACCCTTAACTCTGGCTAGGCAGATTTCTTTAATTCTTCCAGTTCCCGCCTCAGCTCTTTCGCATGGGCTTTGTTTTTTGAGTACTTAATGTGTTTAGGAACCCCCTTCAAATCCCAGATTAATCCTATCGCTGCAAGGCCGCGGAGCAGATAGTAAGTAATATCAACTTCCCACCAGAAAAATCCCTGACGCGCAGATACTTCATAATAATGGTGGTTGTTATGCCAGCCTTCACCAAGGGTGAGTAAAGCAAGCCATACACTGTTGCGGCTCTCATCATTTGATTCGTA
>DASUGQ010000253.1:0-6548 GCA_036273935.1 Cyclobacteriaceae bacterium
TCATTAAAACCAATTTCGATGTCAAGGTTGTCGGTATTAAGACTGTAATCAGTTGCTGGAATATCATCGATGCTGGCCAGCGCCGATTTGACATTGCCAAACGTTACTGGTTCAATGAACAATCCCTTCGTAGCAGTCAGATTGGGAGGAACGAGCGGGTAACGAAATTCAAAGGAATACGGCGAGAGAAACCCTTTTGATGCTGGAAAGTATAACAGGTACTCATCGAGATATGACCATGAATCAAATGAACCATCGAATTTGGTAACACCACGATCGCAGGTTATGACGGGGCGGCATTCAATATTCAAGCGGTCAAACACCGCCAGAAACAGTTTTGTCATACCTTCCTTGGAGGCAAGTTTCATTTTGATAATGGACTCAACATCATCCAGCGCTTCATCCCTTGTTTCAGGATTGACCCTTACCGTAGTCTTGATTTTTCGCTCGACTTCGCGAATACGCTGATCAATTTTATTTGAAGAGTTGTCACTCAGCTCCTTTAGATATTTATCCAAAGCCTTTTCATCATCTTTATCTATCGAAGCTAGTACCTTGTAAAATGTTTTAGCTGCTTCGTCCCAGGTGAACATGCGCGCCTGCGACTTGGCTGTGTTGTAGGCAAGCTTGAATTCAATTCGCTTGCGGCTGGCATCAAAGGCAGAAAAATTCTCTCGTTTCAGTGCGGGCACAACATTCATCTCCGCAGTGTAGACGTTCGTCTCTTCCGTCTCGCTTTTAACAATCTCAGGGTAATTGTTGTAGGTATGAATATCAAATTGCAAATGCCTGGGACTGGTGAGCTTGAAGGAACTCTGTTTAACAGGAGTCTCAAATTGTGTATACACGCGGTCGTAGAGGCTGGCGTATTTTTTCAGCACATAATAATATTCGATCTCGCTGCCTTGTTCAATGCCTTCGATTGCGAAAATTCGAAACGCATTTCCACTTTCTTCGTCTTTAAGTTCCTTGAGATTACTGATATCGAAATTAACAACCTTTCCGTCCTTATTGATCGATCTTGCCTTAAGGTCAGCCAACTCAATGACGTTGGTCATATTGATGTAGATCCTGTTGTGATGCTGAATAGCCTCATTGTTGTTAACCCGCACAATCCGATGCATCGTGGAGTAAACCAGGAATTGATTATTTTCCAGAACGTAATTGTATTGATTGTGCTGGCGCAATACATATTCAGCTAATGCATTTTCCTTTTCGGAGAGTTTAAATCGTGTTCGGTCTTTTTCCCAGGAATAAACGTCACCGCCCCAACTTGATGCATAAATCAACAGCGCAAGGGCTGTATAAAAAAATCTAATTCGCATGTTATTGTTTTTTCTTCAGGATAATAGCCTCCTTATAAACTTCGCTGATATGCTTTACTGATTCATTCCATTCACTGAACTGATCGGGATTCATCAACAAAAAGTCGATATAAAATGTTTTGTGCATAACAATCTTTTGTCCGATCGTCTCGTACGTCACATCTATTCCAATACTTTTCCCATCGTACTTTGTGTTGGAGGGAATATAATCGATTTCGTAGCCATCGGGTATCGCCAACGTGCAGAATTCTTTCTTTACATATTTGTAATCCGTTTCCCACGGCGTAGATCGTGACGACGTGAGGTAATGGTTGTAGTGATCTTTGTTGAGGTTCAGGTTTACATATATTTCATTTCCAATTTTTTGAAAGTAATCTCCAATACGAAAAGCATAGTTAATCTGTGTTGGCTTATCGCGATTGTCCAAATCCTCTATTGAATAGTCATCGAGGTAAAATTTGTTACTTCCCTTGCCCATCAATTGGGTCACATACTGTTTGGTGTCGTCTTTTTCGGCCCGGTCAAGTCGATACGCTGAGAAGACTTTTGCGTAACCGTGTAAAGTCGCCTGCCCCTTCCCAATCAACTCATTCTCTTTGATCGTCAACATCACTGAATCAGTCATCAGATTTTTCTCCTTATCTATCTCGGGAACTACTTTTACTTCATATTTATCAGGTCCTTCCCCAATCAATGCCTCTTTCCCCTGGATCATAGATGATGGCATGCCGAACGGCAATTTGCTGTCGGTCCCGTCAAGAAAATAATAACGACCATCCTTTGAAATATACGTCGCAATCATATGGTTATCAACCATGGGTGTTGGAAGCTTTGAGTAAGAATAGGGTATGTCGCGGGTTCCAATCCATGTATAGTAACCTTTTATGCCTGCAATTCTCAGCATGCTTACAATAATACTTGCCATGTCTTTACAATCTCCAAAACGTTTCTCGCAAACGTAAGAACCGTTATGTGGTATGAACCCACGCATGCCTTCTTCAAAGGCGACGTAGCGAATATTATTCTGCACCCAGTAGAATATTTTCCTGACTGTCTCTTCTTCTGCATCGCCGGGCCTTTTCAAACTATTCACAACTTCAACAAGATCTTTGGAGGGCTCTGTTTTGTCGAGGTCCTTCACGAACGTGTAATACCAGCTATACAAATCGTTGAGACCTGATAATACATTCTTCTTTGCATTATTTATGCTGTAAGATTTTACGTAACAGAGCACATGCGGAGCAAAGTATCGCAGGGAGGGGCTGCTTCCGTCAACTTTGAAAGGTGCCATGCCATTGACGCTCCACTCATAAAAGATTTCTTTTCCCTTTGAAAATTTTCTGAATTTTATCTGCTTCTTTTCATCATTCATTACCTCGTAAGTAAGGTCAATGTCACCAATCGTTTTGATGGTAAACACAGCCTTTTCTTGAGGAATGTAACTTGAGAACACAAAACCCGGTATGAATCGAACATCTTTATAATTTGTACGGTACTGAAGTTGGGTGCGATTACGCGGCGCTATAGAAGGAAAAGAAAATGAATAATAATAAGAGTCATCATAAAATATTCCGTCATCCTGATCAAATTTCTTTGCAAAGTTCGAAACGGCAAGTTCCTTATGTTTCGACTTGTCCCATACCAACGTCTTCGCTTTAATATCTCCCACTTCGCTGAAATGTGACCCATGAACCTGGCGATTTGCAAAGACCTCGGACTGCTCCTTTATATAAAGGATATCCTCGAACGTATCAGAGTATCCCTGGAGGGAATCCCCCTTCACCATAAGCGTTACGGTTTCAGATCGGTCTATAAATACAGCCGGTTCACCGGGGTATTTATCTTTTAAGACCTGCCATTGATCATTCTGCGAGTATCCCAGCCAGGATATCATCAGAAAAAAAGAATTTAAAAAAATAAGCCTCATAAACTATTCGACAATTACACCACTCCAAAAATTAATCTCGCTAACCTTTGAGCCGGAGTACAATTTAACCATTCCGTGCTTCACTCCCATTTTATATTGCTCAACCTGACGCAACGATCCGTCAGCGTTAAAGTATTCATTCGGCCCGTCAAGCTCATCCCGCTTGTACATGCCCTTTTCTTTTACCCTGCCATTTGAATAATAACTGGCAAACGGTCCTTCATCCATTCCTTTATCGTAGTGGAATTCATAAAACAACTGGCCATTCTGATAATACATGGTATTTACACCCTGCAAAAGACCGTTCTTGTAGGTTTCTTCATAGGCCTTGTTACCATTGGGGAAATAAGCAATTATCGTTTCATTGCCTTCGAAATTCTTCCAGTCGCAAAATTCCCCATCCTCCATCTGCGTTCTGTACGCCAGAAGATCACCTTCATCATACAGCTTTTCGATCACCAGGATACCTTCCGGGTTGTACAATTGCGTAACGCCATTACGCTGACCATTCTTATACCGGATACTGGAAGTTTTAATTCCATCTTTTCCATAGTAGACCCATACGCTATCTCGCTCGCCGTCGATATAAAATCCATTATTATGGAGTTTACCATTGTCGTAATACCAGGACCACTTTCCTGTTTCATTGCCATTAAGGTAATTGCCATCCGAATCCTGCTGGCCATTTACATAATAGGTTTGATAGGGGCCATGCCGTTTGCCATTAACGATGGAATTCCGTTGATAAAGCTTTCCATTGGGTGTCCAACGAAGGATATCACCTGAATAAGTGCCACAGGTAAATTCAAGACGGGTATGATTCTTTCCGTTTAAATATTTTTGAATCAGTTCCTCCTTCACACCTGTCAATTCGGTCTGTAATCTTACCTTTTCATGGTTATCCAGGTGCTTAACCGCGGTAATTTTGCCGTCGCTATAAGTGTAGACAGAGTAAAGTTTTCCATCCACTGCGTAATCAAAATAATCGCCGGTGAGGTTGCCTTTTAAATAATAACCATCACTCTCTACGGTTCCATCAGAATAGTAAGACAGCCATTGCTGCTCTCTATCGCCGTTCTGAAACCAGCCCTCCTCTTTAACCTTTCCATGAATATAATACTCCAGTGAATATCCATGCAGCGTTCCGTGATTGTAAACTCGCTTGAGCTTAACATCGCCTGACTTAAAATATTCAGTGAAATTTCCATGAACGGAATCATTCACGCACGCATATTCTCTTTCCAATTGACCTGCGCGATAAAAGTGTTTCCACATCCCTTCTGCTTTTCCCTTCTTGTATGCGCCTTCAAATTGCAATTGACCGGTAGGATAATATCCCCTGGCGGAAAATGTTCCGGATGGGTGACCGCTCTTCAAAATTTCCTTACCATTCTTATGGTAGTATGCCATTCCGATCAGCATTCCATGTTCATAGTAGTTCACATAATGCCGAACACCATTATGATACATTACATTTTCGCCATGTCGTTTGCCTTCTGAATCAAAATACCTCGTCTCGATAAGTTTACCATTTAAGTCATAATAAGACCATTCCCCATTGGGACTGTCATTTACATAATTTCCAGATCGCTCCAATTCTCCATTCGCATGAAAGTACTTCCAAAGACCCGTCGCTTTACCGTCTTTATAATTCCCTTTCAAAAGTAGCCTTCCATCATTGTGATATTCTTCAAAATCTCCTTCAAGCAAATCGTTTCTGTAGAAAAATTGCTTCATCAGTTTTCCGTCCTCAAAGAACACTTTATAGGCTCCTTCAAGCTTGTCGTCCTTGTAATTGTATTCAACCTCGGTCTGACCACTTAGGTAGAATGTTTTTCCTACTCCCGATTTCTTCCCCATTACATAACCCAGCTTTTCCTTAAGTTGACCACAGCTGTAAAATACTTCAGCTTCACCGTTAACTTGATCATCTTTCAAAAAGTAATGACTGCGCGGCTCACCACTAAGGGTAAAACTGGTCATCTCGCCGGTCGCGTAGTTTTCAATACTTTTTGGTTTTCCGTCTGTGTAGAAGTAAGACCATGTGTTAATCTTATTTCCCGCTTTATCAAAGGTTCCTTCCGCTATACGAACACCGTTGGCTGAGTAGTAAATCCACTTATCGATCGTTTGACCCTTTATATTTTTATGTCCGATTGATGCGACCTTGTTTTCCTTGTCATACCAAAAAGGAACGGGATTTCTAAATCCCTGATCTGAGGCCAGGTCTCGTTCTTTTCGGCGCTCCCGCAGTTGGTTGTTCACCAGCTCATAAAATTGGTTAAGCTTTTTGTCATTTTTCTTTTTCCATTTAATAACATCATCACTTTTGGTTGATGTTAGCAAATGGTAAAGAAATGGCTCAAGCATGTCATTTTGCTGAATGCCCCTGTAGATGGGTAGATAAAACGTAATCCACGGATCGTCAGGGTTTTCCTCCGCAAGTGAAAGTTGCTCAAATAAAAATTGGTATTGACGCACCAACATGGCATTTATCGGCACACGTGGTTTGAAGTTTTTATCGCTGACCACTTTTGCCCGAATCATTTGGTCAAGCTTATCAAAAGAATTTTTTCCCGTAAAAGGAAATGTACTTTCGTCTTTCAGTTCATTGTTGAGGAGTCGCTCGAGGAAAACGAGGCGATCGTTGTCATTGTTGCTGATGGAGAGATACATCCCCATCGCCATCATACTCCTCACTTTCTTCCCCTGAAAGGCCGACAGGCGGCCAAGATTCAGATGACTCCCAGGGTGATAAGGATTAATCATCAGCGTTTTGAAAAAGCATGCTTCTGCTTTCGCATACTCCTGATGATTATAGTAAGCAACGCCAAGGTTGTAGTGTAGGGAGTAATCATAAGGAAACTCCCTCAGTGCAGTTTCGAAAGCCTCAACTGACTTCGGCAGGTCTCCCTCCCCATCCCATGCGCTTCCCAGCGTCCGGAAAAGATGAGCCCGGTATTCAGATGCGTACTGCAGACCTTCCTCGCTCGTCGCGATTGCTTCTTTGTAGTTCTTATTTGCGTCATAGGCCATCGCAAGTTCAGACAGCATATAGACATAGTTGGTATCGCGCTTCGGAACAGATTTAAACAACGCGATAGCATCTTCAAACTTTCCGCTGTCATAAAGAACAACAGCCTGTTGTATTACCTCACTCGAATTGATCAGTTTGATATTCTGAGCGAAAGTATCTGTTAGTGAAAGAATGGATGCAAAAAGTAAGGCGAAAGGGACCTTTGCATGATGCATATTAAAAAGTTTAAAAAGACCAAAATACGGCAATTTTTTCAGCG
>DASUGQ010000254.1:0-5075 GCA_036273935.1 Cyclobacteriaceae bacterium
ATACGCCAGCCAGTGGCTTTATTGGCAACGATACATTCACGTATACCATACGCGATATGTCGGGATCGCTGTCGAATACAGCCCAGGTTACGATCGTAGTCGTACCTGTTAACGACCCGCCCGTAGCTGTTGATGACGGCCGCATTGTACTGAATAACGGGTTGCCGCTTACAATTGATGTCTTGTCTAACGATAGTGACCCTGACAATACCATAAACGAACTAACCATCACATCGGTGACCACACCAACCTTTGGAAGTGTAAACATTGAAAATGGAACTATAGTCTATCAATCTTCAGGCGATGAATCCGGAACGGTGACGTTTACCTACACGATTGAAGACCCTCAGGGCCTGACCAGTACAGCCATGGTTACAATCCAATATGAATATGTGCCATTGAGAGTTTCAGAAGGATTTTCGCCGAACAATGATGGCAACAACGATACCTGGTTCATTCAAAGTATTGAGAGTCACCCGAACAATGCGATAAAAGTATTTGACCGATGGGGCCTTCTTGTCTACCAGGCAAAGAATTATGATAACAACTCGGTTTTGTGGGATGGACGGGCGAACGCCGGCCAGCAGTCAGGAAATTATCTCGACCAGGGCACTTACTATTATGTGATCGATCTTGGCAATAAATCAAGTGAATTCAGCGGATATGTGGTGATCGTGCGATAAGCAACAAACTATTAATTCATTAATTAACCCGTGACTATCCTGCATATGAAAACAATAAAGAAAAATCTGATCCTTGGTCTCGTGACCGGGGCATCATTCTTGATTTGTACGGGTGCATATTCACAGCAACACCCGATCTTCACACAATACATGTTCAATGGACTGGTATTGAACCCGGCATATTCAGGTAGTCATGAGTCGGCGACCTTGACCGCATCTTATCGGAAACAGTGGACGGGTATAAACGGTGCACCCCAGACTACAGTCTTCTCAGGTCATAGTCCCATAAAATTTACGCGCTCTGCGGCGGGACTCGTGGCGATGAACGACAGGCTTGGTGTCACCAATCAGTATATGATCTATGGAACGTATGCCTATCGCATCCCTTTGTCAGAAAATGCAAAACTTTCCGTAGGGGGGCAGGCAGGTGTCACCTATTACAAAATGAATTTGACAGACCTTGATGTGGTGACCTCCACCGGTCAGGCTGATCCTGCCTTTGCAAAAAATGAAGGACGTTTTTTACCCAATCTTGGCATAGGCATTTACTACTACAGCAAGAAGAGTTATGTAGGATTGTCTTTGCCAACCATCATTAACAATAAGTTTAACAACCAGGATGCGTTAATGAAAGCACGACAAGAGCGTCACTACTTTCTTTCCGCTGGTCATGTCTTTGACCTGAGCCCGGATCTTAAACTGAAACCCAATGTGCTTCTAAAATGGGTTGAGAATGGACCGTTTCAGTATGATATCAATGCAAACCTTTTCATCAAGAGTATACTTTGGGTTGGGGTCTCGTACCGGATGCAGGATTCAGTGGATGGACTGCTGGAATGGCTGGTGAACGATCAGCTGAGTTTTGGATACTCCTATGGCTATCCAACTAACGCGTTGACATCTTTGCAATCCGGTACACACGAAATCGTATTGAACTACCGGATAAAACGAAATAAAAACATTATTCTCTCACCTCGCTACTTCTAAGACTTTGAAAAAGATATTCTTCATATCGCTACTTTTGACTTTTGTGCTCGCCGCTTCGGCTCAACAGAGCAGCAACGCCTATCGTAGATTAGCGGACTCCTTATTTGATAATCACAACTATCAAACTGCAGCGACATATTATGAGAAAGCTATAAAGAACGCTGATCAAGCGGGTGACATTATGCTCAGCATCGCTGAATGTCATACCAGAATGAACCATATCGGCGAGGCAGGCGAATGGTTTACCAAGGCAAGGGAAAATCATGCGACCTTCAATACGAACGATGTCTACGAATACGTCATTGTATTGATGGCACAGCAAAAAAATAACGAGGCCGAACGTGAGTTGGAAACCCTGCTGAGCAATGATCCAAATGCTTTGCATGCAAAAAGGCTTCTTGACGATCTGCAGCACGCAGATAAATACTATTTGGATTCTGCAAAACTTTCAGTGACGGCGTTGCCATTCAATACGCCGGTTTCGGAATTTGCGCCCGCCTTCTACAAAGACGGGATTGTATTTGCATCGTCTAAAACTGAAGGAAACTCGAAAAGGAAATACCATTGGGATAACAGCGATTTCTTAAGCTTATATTATTCTATCAAGTCTGCCGATGGTCAGTTTCAAAACCCGGTTGCATTCAAAAAAGATTTGGACAGTCGTTATCATGATGGACCTGCTGCATTTTATGGTGGGTATGAAAAAATGATCATGAATCGCAACAAGGCATACCAGGTGAAAGAGAAGAAAGACACGTATATCTGGTATCTATCCCTCTATGATGGACAATACTCCTCAAGCGCAGATTCATGGCAACTCACTTCAATGCCTTTTGATGAACCTCCTTACTCAATAGCCCATCCCTCTATCTCCGAAGACGGCAACATACTCTACTTTGTCTCCGACAGACCAGGCGGTTATGGCGGCTCAGATATTTACAGGGTCACAAAAGTGAATGGTGTTTGGAGCAAACCCTTCAATCTCGGCCCAATGATTAATTCGCCCGGCCATGACGTCTTTCCCTTCGTCATTGGAAATACCCTGTACTTTGCATCTAACGGCCACGGTGGACTGGGTGGGCTGGATATTTTCAAAAGTACCCTCAATCAAAACGGATTCACGCCGGCAATTAACCTGGGTTATCCAATCAATTCTACCGCCGATGATTTTGCGCTCATTACAAAAGATGATGGTGAGACTGGTTATTTCTCTTCATCCCGAAATGGAAACGATGACTTGTTTGCATTTGACAAAAGGCCGGACGTGGTCAAAATGCTTGCATACATTTTCGACGGCGTAACAAAAGGTCCGCTGCCTGCTGCCTCCATTCAATTGATCACGTCAACGAACGAAGACAAGGAGCTCTCATCCGACAACGACGGTTACATTCATTTCGAACTCAGTCGCGAATCCGCTTACGTGCTCATTGGAAGCAAAGATGGGAAGACCGGCATGATGACCGGATTTGCCATTGCAGAAGAGGATCAGCAACATATCATTCATCAGATTCCGCTTTTCGGGGATACTTCACGTATCGCCTGCATCGGAACCATTGAAAACGAAGTCGGCCAAACACAAAAAGCCGCTTCCATTACAATCGTCGACAAAACTACCGGGGAAAAAATCAATCACGATCCTGGTCAATCATTGATCAGCTTTATGGGTGAAAAAGGTCACTCCTATTCAATCGAAATACAAAATGAACAGGGAGATGTTTCGACACACGAACTGGTCATTGATCCCAGTGCCACAGAGGCAAAAACATGGAAGATGGTTTTAACTGAGTCCAGCCAGGCAATTGGAATGGCCGCGCGAATTTTCAACGCAGAAAATGACCAACCATTGGGCGGTGCCACCGTCAAGATCATTACCTTCTCGGAACCAGACCAGGAACTCGTTGCCGATGAAAAAGGTATAGTTGACTTTACGCTACAGGAAGGTACCGCATACGTTGTTGTGGGTTCCAGGGAAAATCTTACAGGGATGCATTCCGGAATTGCAGAAGCAGGACAAGAGAAGCTAAGCGTCATCCACCCTGTGCCGGCTCATGGCGACCCATCAAGCCCATTGCCTGTCGTTGCGCTGATTGCAGATCTGCAAGGAAAAGTCTTGGATGAGGTCACAGTGACAGTAACAGAAAAAGCATCGGGAAAAAGCATTCCTGTTAAAATGAAAGATGGGATCGTCAGCTTCCTCGGTGAACGTGGAAAAGAATATGACATCACTGCAACAGCAAATGGTTTTCAAACAGCGTCTGAGAATGTTGTTATTTCCCGTGATGCCGCTGCAGTCAATAAGATTTCCATGATCATGGAGAAAGAGGTGTTACCAACTCCAGCAACGTTCATGATGGCAGCCCGCGTGTTCAAGGCAGAAGACAATTCGCCGTTGGCGGGGGCGAAAGTGACCATCACAAGTTTTGTTGAGAATGAACAAGAACTTATTGCGGGTAACGATGGCCTCGTGCAATTCAAATCTCCGGAAGGATCGGCTTATATTATCATGGCCAGCAGGGATGACTATTACGGAATGTATTCAGGAATTGCAGATAAGGGTACGGAAAAGTCCTTCATGACACATCCCGTACCGACCACAAAGCAAAGTGAAAAACACGTAACCGTGGTGGCGCAGGTCGCTGACGCAAACGAAACTTCGTTGAAAGCATCGGATGTTGTTGTTAAAGAGAAATCATCCGGAAAGGTGGTACCTGTCCAACTCGCCAATGGAATGGTGAACTTTCAGGGTGAAAAAGGAAAAGACTATTCCATTACCGTAGACGACAAACTTCACGGACTGTTATCGGAAGAAGTAAATATTCCCACTGACGCGGATCAGTCGGCACCAATTGCTGTCTCGCTGCTTGGCAATTCCACTCGTCGCTCAGGAAATGTCGCATCCAACAATAGCAGTCCCGCGAATCAAGTGCCTGTTGCTGGTCATATTAAAAACCAGGAGGGCGTTATTCTTGACGACGTCGTAGTCACCGTAACAGATAAAGGCACCGGAGATAAAATTACCAACCAATTCAAAAATGGTCTCTTAAACTTTTCCGGTGAAAAAGGAAAAATATATATCGTTTCTATACAAGACAAAAATCAGAAGTCCCAACTGGAGGAAATCGAAATCCCGGAGAACGCCGATGGCATCGAAAAGTTCGATATTACCCTTGGACAACATCAACCAATGATTTATGAAGTTGGCGCTCATCTCGTTGATCCTGAAACCAACCAGCCCATGGGAGGTGCTATTGTAACAGTAGTAACGGCAGATGGTGACATGGAACTTACAGCAGATGACAATGGTCTCGTCACCTTTAGGTTACCGGAAGGAACAGACTACATCATCATTGCCAACAAAGACAACTATAGCGGCATGCAATCAGGGATTGTTGAAAAGGGAATGGG
>DASUGQ010000255.1:0-3169 GCA_036273935.1 Cyclobacteriaceae bacterium
ATTTGCCCTGTTTGTCATTGCTTCCGGTCTGGCGTTCCTTGAAACAGGAGCAAATCCATATGCTGCCGTGATGGGTCATCCGAGTTCTTCGGAACGGAGATTGAATTTTGCGCAGGCCTTTAACCCGCTGGGTGTAATTACGGCTTTGCTGGTTGGTACTATTTTTATTTTTTCGGGAATTGAATTAACAGCGGCACAGGTAGAAACCATGCGCCAGGCTGGCGACTATGAAGCCTATCTGCACTCAGAACGATTGAGGGTCGTTGTTCCTTATATGGTGTTAGGGTCATTCGTAATATTTTGGGCGATACTGATGGCCATCACAAAGTTTCCAAAGATTGAAGCTGAAGGCAACCAAACCGGGGAAGAACAAGGTAGTATCAAAGAGTTATTCCATTACCCGCATTTTAAACTGGGTGTGATAACGCAGTTCTTCTATGTGGGAGGACAAGTAGGAACATGGAGTTTTTTTATACAATACGTGCAGGATTATACAGGACAACCCGAAAAAGTAGCAGGATATTTCCTGACCGGTACATTAGTAGCTTTCGCGCTGGGCAGATTTTCGGCTACCTATATCATGCGGTTCATTAAGCCCAATCGCCTCATGGGTCTGTATGGTATTATTAATGCATGCCTTGTTATCATCGGAATTTTTCTTCCGGGATGGGTGGGACTGATTGCTATTTTCATGACAAGCTTTTTTATGTCGCTCATGTTCCCGACAATTTTTGCATTGGGTATCAAAGGACTTGGGCCCAACACAAAACTTGGCAGTTCATTCATCGTGATGGCGATTGTGGGAGGTGCGCTTTTTCCACCTTTAATGGGATTGATTGATTTGAAGACTGGCAGCATGGCAATTGCGTTTGTCGTTCCGTTGATGTCATTTTTATTCGTTATCCATTATTCATTTATCGGTTCAATACCAAAGGGAAAACTTTATGAGGCGGAGGAAAAAGCGCCTGTGATTTCCCATTGAAGGACCACTAAGTCAACTTTATGCGACCGGCTTTTCTCATTCCATTCGCTTTTCTGTTTTCATGCGCATGCAGCACGCAGGAAGATAAATCGAATGACCTCATGGCCGTCTCGGTTGAATCGCTGGAGCAGGCAGTTCAGCAATATAAAGCCATGGACAAATCATTGCCGGATTCACTTTTTCCCCGCTCAGTCAGACCCGACAGTACCTTGTGGATGGTAAAATCAGACTGGTGGACTACGGGATTTTTTCCGGGAAGTCTGTGGTACCTTTATGAATATTCGGGTGACCCGCTGATCATGGAAGCGGCCCAAGCGAGAACAACAGCCTTGCGAAATGAGCAATTCAATGACCGCGATCACGACCTGGGGTTCAAGATGTATTGCAGTTTTGGCAACGGGTTAAGAATCACCAGCGACTCCAGCTATGTTCCGGTTTTACTTACTGCTGCAAAGACTTTGATCAAACGATTTGACCCGAAGGTTGGATGTATCCGCTCATGGGGCGATTACAAAAATACAACTGATCCCTACCTTGTTATCATCGACAATATGATGAACCTGGAGCTTCTCTTTTGGGCTACAAAACAAAGCGGAGATTCATCATTTTATAATGTGGCGATTGCTCACGCGGATACAACCCTTCACAATCACTTCAGACCTGACGGCAGCAGTTACCATGTTGTTGAATACGATCCGCAAACCGGGCACGTGCTGAAGAAAAGAACTGCCCAGGGATCTGCAGATGAATCTGCCTGGGCAAGAGGACAGGCGTGGGGTCTCTACGGTTACACCATGTCGTATCGCGAGACAGGTTATAAGCGATACCTGGATCATGCAGAAAAGATTGCTAATTTTCTGCTCAATCACCCAAATCTTCCTGAGGATAAAATTCCTTACTGGGACTTTAATGCACCCAATATTCCGGATGCCTTAAGGGATGCTTCCGCTGCTGCTATAATGGCTTCGGCCCTGCTTGAGCTGAGCACATTCACTAAGGATGATAATCGTCAGAACTATTTTGACTCCGCCGAGAAAATTTTGCTCAACCTAAGCAAAGATGACTATCGATCTAAGTCGGGTGAGAATAGTAATTTTCTGTTGAAACATGGCGTAGGACACATTCCCGAAAAGAGTGAGGTAGACGTGCCGCTCAGCTACGCAGATTATTATTACATTGAGGGCTTGTTGCGTTATCGGAAAATGAAAAGTAATTCAGCTAACCTAAAATAATTTATTGCCATGAGAAGGTTGATCTCTACCTCGCCGCTATTCGCGCTTGTCCTTTCCATTTCTACATTCGCTCAACAAAATATTTATCTCGATGCCTCCAGGCCTATCGAGGAAAGAGCGCGTGATCTTGTTTCCAAACTTACGCTGGAAGAAAAAGTTGGACAGATGATGTACAACGCGCCGGCTATACCCAGGTTGAATATACCGGCGTATAACTGGTGGAATGAAAGTCTTCACGGGGTAGGCCGTTCCGGCGTGGCAACCATTTTTCCACAGGCAATCGGAATGGCCGCTACGTTCGATGATGACCTGTTGTTCAGAATATCCACGTCAATTTCTGATGAGGCGCGTGCTATGTACAACGCCTCCATTGCAAAAGGATATCACCGGCAGTATGCCGGGCTGACGTTCTGGACACCAAACATCAATATCTTTCGCGATCCACGGTGGGGAAGGGGGCAGGAAACTTATGGCGAAGATCCTTACCTGACTTCACGCATGGGAGTTGCGTTTGTTAAAGGCTTGCAAGGCAATGACCCCAATTACCTGAAAGCGGCGGCCTGTGCAAAACACTTTGCTGTTCATAGCGGACCGGAGCGATTGCGTCACGAATTTGATGCGCAAGCTTCCCTGAAAGACTTACAGGAGACTTATCTTCCTGCCTTTAAATCTTTAGTAGATGCCGGTGTAGAAGCGGTGATGTGCGCTTACAACAGGACTAACGGTGAGCCGTGTTGCGGCAATGAATATTTGTTGAACACCATGCTTCGTCAGAAATGGGGTTTTAAGGGTCACATCGTTTCTGACTGCTGGGCATTAGTCGATTTTCACGAGGGCCATAAAGTCACGGCAAACGCAGTGGAGACGGCTGCGCTTGCACTTAAGCGTGGTGTAAACCTGAACTGTGGCAATGTGTTTGATCCTAACTTAGTAGAAGCTGTGAAGCAAGGTTTGG
>DASUGQ010000256.1:0-9784 GCA_036273935.1 Cyclobacteriaceae bacterium
ATGCGATTTATTATCTTTCAAACGGCCTTAGGGCGCTCGTAACGAGAAAAATAAAATGGACGAACTGAAGAGGCAATTTTCTGACAAAGCTATCGAGGACTTTCGCCTGATTGACGAGGCGGTGGAAAACGATGATGAGAAGGCGTTTGCCAAATTGTTGCAGCGCTACAAACGTCCTGTATACCATATGATTTTGAAGATGGTCAGGAATGTTGACGACGCGGAAGATCTAACAATTGAATCATTCGCCAAGGCATTTAAGAGCCTGCATCGTTTCAAAAAGGACTTCACCTTCAGCACATGGCTTTTTCGGATCGCCACAAACAATACCATCGACTTTATCAGAAAGAAAAAACTGAATACCCTGAGCATTGACAATACCTTTACTGACGATGATGGTCAATCCGTGTCTCTTGATGTGGAAGATTTTAACCCGGATCCACAGGAAGAAGCGATTAAATTGCAGAAGGCTGAGTTGATGCAGGTCTTTGTTGATAAACTTCCGCCAAAATATCAGAGGCTGGTCCGATTGAGGTACTTTGATGAATTGTCATACGAGGAAATTGCCGTTGAGCTTGAGGCGCCATTGGGCACGGTTAAAGCCCAACTTCACCGCGCACGCGAATTGATGTTTGAAATGGTGAAGAACAAGAGAGATCATATTTGAGGCTGTCTTGCAACCGCTTGAAGGTTGTTCCTGTCTTTTAATTTTCTATAGTTGAATTCTGAAATCATTTCCCATTATTTTCCTGAGCTTACCGAGAGGCAACGGAAGCAATTTGATCAGCTTTATCCCCTTTACAGCGAGTGGAATGAGAAGATCAATGTGATATCCAGAAAAGACATTGAAAATCTTTACGTCAATCATGTATTGCATTCACTGGGAATTGCAAAAGTCATTTCATTTAACCCAGGTACAGAGATTCTTGACGTAGGAACCGGGGGAGGCTTTCCGGGTATTCCCCTTGCTATTCTGTTCCCTGAAGTGAACTTCCATTTGGTGGATTCAATTGGAAAGAAAATTACGGTTGTGAAAGAAATCGCAGAAGCATTAGGGCTAAAAAACGTGAACGCCGAACAGGTCCGTGCCGAACAACTGAAAGGAGAATATGATTTTGTCGTGAGTCGTGCCGTTACCCGACTGAAAGAATTTTATGGATGGGTTTACAGGCGAATAAAGAAAAAATCGCAACATCAATTGAAGAACGGAATACTTTATCTCAAAGGTGGAGATCTTCAGGAAGAGTTGAAGGAAGTCAAACTGCCGTACCAACTTTTTGAATTGTCAAACTATTTTGCAGAAGACTTCTTCCTGACCAAGCGAGTAGTTCATTTACCGTTATAAATTTGGACTCGTATATCTGGTGAACGCAAATTTATTTTCATGCTGGAAGAAATTACCCAACAATTTTGGCAAGCCTCTGAAAAAAGGAGGGCTTGTCGCATCAAACTGAACGGTGAGCCGCTTCCACGGATGGTTCATCCTTATGGCGTTTGCAGGACAACAGCAGATAAAATAGTATTGGTATGCTGGCAGTCAATGGGATTTACCAAGCCAGGCGGAAGAGAGGGTTATCGGAATTTGTCTCTACACGACATTATTGAAGTAGAAATGGTGGAATATCATTTTAAGAAAAGAGAAGATTTCAATCCGTCCGATAGTCAATACAAGGAATGGGTTTATCATATTTAGTTAAACTATTTAACATTTGGCGAGGAAACGACGTAAGCTGGTTGAACGCAAATCAAAACACTAAGTATAAAATAGTATTCGCCTTTCAAATTTACTTTTCCCTTTGGTTATTTTTTGTGGTTCTGGCTTAGCTAGTATTTCAAAATATCGTTCAGCGTTTTGACGGCCTGTGTCAGTTCATGTTTTTCAAGCAGTTCTGATTTTGCTTTAAGTCCGTTGGGTCTTCTAGGAAGAAGCACTGGGTTGATGTCGACATATCTTTTTATAAATATAAATGCTAAATAAATTTTAACATGCTCGAACTTATTCGAGAATTCAAAGTCATTTCGCATCCCACGCTGGCCGGGAGATTCCGTTCAGATCGTAAACAACAACACCATCACGAAGGGTCAGTTCACATTGAAGCTTCTGCGTTCCGTCCATGCGGAATCCGGACGAATCAATGAAGCCAAACTTACCTTTTTGAAGACTGAAAACAGCAATATCCGCTCCCGCACCTACGGAAAGATTTCCCAACTCCTCGCGATGAATTACTTGCGCGGGCGTCCACGTTGAGGCTCTGATAATTCGCTGAAGATCCATCCCCATATTCAGAAATTTGGACATGATGTTTAGTTGATCTTTCATTCCCGCGTTCATGCTTCCCGTGTGCAGGTCGGTGCTAATGGTGTTGGGAAAAAATCCACTCTTCAGGGCGGGAATAGCCTGGGAGAAACGAAAGCTTCCTCCCCCGTGTCCTACGTCAAAGATGATTCCTCTTTTTTGCGCTTCGGTAACAAAGGGAAGAAGTTTTCCATTATTATCAACAATAGGTACCCGTGATTCAAGTTGAGCAAATGTGTGTGTAAAGATGTCGCCGGGTCTTAAGTGTTTCATGAAAAGTTCTTCGATGGAAAGAGGAGGAGTGGTGCCACCAAAGTCGATCATCACAGGTACATTGGCAATTTTTCCAGCTTCCACCGCGCGATCAACGGGATCCCATTCCCGCCCCGTATAATGGGCTACCTTGATGCCCACAATTTCTTTATGACGCATCGCGGTCATGGCCGTCATTTTTGCGTCCATGTCGTTAAGGTTTTGTTCATAAACGCCGCCGCGCATCCCTTCACCAACGATGTTGAGCATGGACAACACTCGTGTTTTCGAATGATCGATAGTTTGAGACTTGAATGTTGTAAATGTCTTCCAGCCGGCGCCTCCCGCATCTACCACCGTAGTTACTCCTGCACGAAAAGTAAATCCATCCGGGGGCAGGGCTTCAAATCCATCTCCGAGGTAGTGATCTTCTTTCGTCCCAAAAAAATTATGTGAATGAATGTCGACTAATCCTGGGGTTACATAGAGTCCTTTTGCATCAATAACCTGTGCCTTTTTTGCATCGATGTTTTTTGCGACGAGTACAACCTTATTTTCTTTGATGGCAATGTCCATCTCTTCATTGATATTATTTTTCGGATCAATTACATGACCTCCCTTAATGACGATGGTATAGTCTTGTGCTGTGGCCGATGACATAATAATGCAGAGGAAGGAAAGAAATAGAATTAGCTTTTGACGCATGGTGTTTAGAGTTTTTTGTAGTTCAAGTATAATGGCAAATTCATTTCAAATGGCAGGATTCATCTTTCACGGCTAAAGCCCACGGAGCACCTTGCATATTAACCCCAGCCTTAACGCGGGGGTTAATTGAGCTTGATGACAAGAACTTTAGTCCTGACAAGGAAGTATCTGACTAGAGATAGGCAATGCAATCAATTTCAACCAGCGAGTCTCCTGGAACTCCGCCATAAACAGCGACGGTCGTGCGAACGGGAGGTTTGCTTCCGAAGCGACCTTTGTAAGCCTCATTCATGGCTTTGTAGTCATTTAAGTCGTGAAGGAATACACTCACCTTGAGTACCTTCTCCATGGACGAACCGGCTTTGACTAATTCCTTTTCCAATTCATCCAGAACATGCTTGGTGTGGGCGGTAATGTCACCATCGAAGTGCGCTCCCTTTCCTGCAATGAAAACGAGGTTTCCGAATTTCGTTGAGCCTGAAAAAAGCGGAACATCCTGATCATCCTTTACTACATTAAAGACTTCTTTTTGCGGAGCGGCATCTACGCGGGTAGCAGCACCCAATCCAATGATGCCTGCCAGCGACGCCACCATTTTTTTTAACGTTGATCTTCTTTGTTCTTTCATGATTTGGTTATTTAAGGTTATGGAAATTTGATGTAAGCCTTGTTCAAATTATTTTTTTGCGAGCGCGCTTCTTATATCTGAAACTTCTTTTGCGGTTACCTCACTTGCGTTGTTTCCTAAATTCTGCCTGATATAAGTTAGCACGTTTGCTATCTCTTCGTCATTTAGAAAGCTATGTTGAGGCATCGCGTTAATATAATTCTCTCCGTTCACTTCGATTGCACCCTCCAATCCATTTAAGAGAATTCCAATCAGCCGTTTCTTGTCGCCAGTAACCCAATCTGTTCCGACCAGCGGGGGGAATCTTCCTGATGCACCTTTCCCGTCTCCCTGGTGGCAGGTGGCGCAATAAATTGAAAAGATCTTTTCACCACCGGATACAATTCCTTTTTCAAGATTATCATTCACAGCGTCGGGTTGCCTGATGTGTGCAAGCGATTTTCGTGCCTCCATTTTTGCAAGTTGCGCGTCGCCGAAATTGTCTTTTTCTCCTTTGTACATGACTCTCCAAATCTTTCCCTTTTCAGTGTCGGAAATGTACAGCGAACCGTCCGGCCCTGTTGCAAGGCCCATCGGGCGATAAATGGCATCACTCACATTGACAATAGGGTCAACACCGGCAAAACCGTCAGCAAATACTTCGAAGGTGCCAGTCGGTTTTCCATTTTCAAATGGAATGAACCCGATAAAATAGCCGGCCTGTGGATAGGGCGCACGGTTGGTTGAGCCATGAAAGGCGACAAACGCGCCATTCTTATATCGCTCGGGAAACTGATTGCCCTGGTAAAACAACAAATCATTTGGCGCCCAATGCCCGGGGAATCCCATCAGCGGATCTTTGAACTCGCTGCATCTTCCGATAATTTTTCCGTCACCACCATATTCCGGAGCCAACACCTTCTTTTGTTGATTTTGGTCGTAGTAACAATAAGGCCATCCATAATTATCTCCTTCTGTAATCTTGATGAATTCTTCCGCAGGCAACACTGCACTTTGCCACGGTGTGTACAAGTGAGCCCATAAGCGAAGGAGATCATCCCGTCCGTGCATGACAAGGTACATGCCCTCATCCATGGGATTCCATTCAATGGCAACGACACTGCGAATGCCCGTCGCCACCATCTTGCCATCTTTTTGGGTTTGTCCTTTTTTGTTAGCATCAAACCGCCATACCCCTCCGTGATCCACGAGTTGGGGACAAGGGTCGAGGCCTGGAGATGAAGGAGTTCGATTAATCTCCTGACATGCATTTGATGGAGCGCCGAAAGGAACATAGATATTTCCCTTATTGTCGAAGGCAATTGGTTTGGCCACATGTTCATGCATGCCGTGTGCATGGTCATCAATTACAATTTCTTCCGGCTCCCCTTCCGGAGTTAATTTGCCGGGTACTAGTTTTTGACGGTAGACCGTCAGTTCTGAAGCGAAGTAGAGGTAGCCATTATAAATGCGCATTGCCGTTCCATAACTTCGTTCTTTTTCATAGGAACCGAATGCTTCAATGATATCGGCCTTGCCGTCATTTGTTGTATCGCGTAATGCAACGTTTCTACCTTCCGGTTTGGAGAACCTTGATTTGACATAGATATCTCCGTTGTCCCTCACTGCGATATGTCTCGCACGACCGGGCAGACTGTCCACCACCACCACGGCGTCAAAACCATCGGGCAGGAAGAGACCACCATTATCTGGATCTCCGGGGGGAAGTTCAATCCGCTCCCTGCATTGTGAAAAGAAAAATATTGTCAATAGCAAGAGACATGTCGCTCTGCATCTTTTTTTACCTATCATAAAGCAAGCATATCGTTAAATCAGTTTTTATTCAAAAACCAGTGTTCCGAATTTGTCAGGTTCATGGAAGTTGCCCGGTTTGTTGGGCGTCGTTTTCTGCCAGGTCCATGTCGTATAACCTTCATCATAATCGATCCGGTAAAGATTAGCGCGCCATTGTGTCCCGGGCTGAGGCATTCCTGCTGACGGTTGAAGTAAACTGAACGGGATAAAGAACTCGGCAGTCCAACTTTTGATGGATGCATGACTTTTCCTTTCTCCACCCTGCACACTGATTGAATGTTGTGTACGGCTATTGCCTTCATAGTGCCACGGCTTCCATCCGCGTGTTTTTCCATCTACATTCAAAATCAGAATGATCAACTCGTAATCCAAAGGGGAGAGCTCGTACTCATAATAAACTGGTATCGAAGCATCTGGTTGAAGAAAAACTTCAACAACGTCTTCATTGAACAACGCGGCGAAATCTTCTGTAAGGGTCGCTGATAATTTTTGATCTTCATTAACGAAAAGAAAATAAATGCCCAGATCGGAATAGAGAATTTTCGCCCTGGTCGCTAGCTGCTCATTCGGACCGCGTTCCTGGACTGTAATGTCAATCCATTCCGTCTTATTCCAGTTTGGTGAATCACCAAGTCCATTTACTGTGAAGTCAGCAGTCTTTCTTACCACGGTTTTTGTGGGATCTTCATTTTCCGGAAATGCTAAAGCAAGGTTATACATACCCATGGCAAGAAATATGCTCAAGGAGAAACGATACATGAAGTGCGCGCTGTATTATTTATGCAGTTGCTTTGGTGAATACTTCCTTCAGCCTGTTCGCCACAATTTTTTCTTGTCCGGGTTTTAGCATGAACACAGTGACGCTGACGCTGTTCTCTGAGCCGCCGCCAACTTCTATCGAGGGATCATAGTTACGTAGCGCCTCCCTAAAGTCTTTATTGCTGATCTTTACTTTGTTTTGATCCCAGGTTATCTGCAATGTTGGTGTGTGATTACCCAAGGGGGGAACATGCACCTCCGTCGTGATTCCAGGAATCGGTTTAACGGCTTTTTCTATCTGATCGATACCCGCTTCCCAGGTTGCCCACTCCTTATCGTGATCGTAGTTAATGTATTTCTCAAGCGCTACATACATCCCAAGGATTTCCTCTTTATTCACTTTCATTCCCCTGCCGATGTTAAACCCTCTGGGCGGCATGTGAAGACGGGCAGCAGCGATAATATCTTTTTTGCCCATTAACAAGCCCGCGCTTTGAGGGCCGCGAATTGCTTTTCCTCCCGAGATTACCACGAAGTCAAAGCCCATGTCATTGAAACGCCACAAGTTCGAAACTGGTGGGACGTCGGCGGCAATGTCAATTGATGTTGGAATGCCGTGTTTCTTCCCAAGGGCTACCCATTCTTCGTGTTGGATCTTTCCCTGGTCTGAATTGATATGAAGAAAGTGCATCAGGGCCGTCCGGCTGTTGACGGCGTTGTCAACATCTTCGGCTGTCTCAACCGTAATCATTTTGCAGCCTGTGTTGGTAAGTGCATGATTGTACACGATGTCATGGCTCTTCTGACAGATCACTTCCGATTTCATCATGCTGTACTCCAGGTGAGGAAGTTGCTCAACTTTTTTCACATCCATTCCCGTGAGAACTCCGGCAAGCCCTAATGTCATCCCGGAAAATGCGCCGGCAGTAACGACCGCTGCCTCTGAGTGAACCATTGCGGCAATCTTTTCTCCAACCTTGTCCTGCACCTCGTCAAGCATGCAGAAATCCTTTGCGGTTAAATTTATGGCGTCCAAAACTTCATCGTGCATCAGTGATCCGGTCATGTAGGTTAATGTACCCGCTGCATTGATAAATGTGCGGATACCCAACTCCTTGAATAAATTTCGTTTTGCAGGAGGCGCTGCTGCAAAGGCAGAAGTGAATGGCACAGTCCCTAGCACACCTCCGACAATCGGAAATGCAGACAGACGTTGAAGGAGTTTTCTTCGATTTAGCATAAAGGTGAATTTTAATATTTAAGTGGATGCGTTCTTAATGGATGAGATAAACTTCTCTATGATGTTAGTTAGCTAAATTTTCATCACTTCGGAAAGATTTTGTGATGAAGTCGTTGGAAGTTTTTATGAACGCACTGTGTTTGGTAGTGTGTTTTTTTGTGTGCTTTTTATTTATTGGCCAGCAGGTTTTATCAGTCCTCAACTTCATTTATTTTTTTGACTAAAAATTCCGTCGTAACCGCTCCCCATGTAAGAGCCCCATTTTATTTCAGACTTCAGCGGAATTCCTGTTGAAAGACGGTGCACCTGCATCCCGTCAAATGTGTAGCTCTTGTCCGGATTTGTCTCGTGACAATAGATAATGTCGAGCGATCCGTCGTGATCTACGTCACCGATCCAGGGTGTTGAGGAAATATTGCTGCCTACATGACCATCCCACAGTTGCGCGATTTCATTGTCCTTAAAATTTATGATGACAAGAATATTGTTCAAAGAGCGCTTATCATTTTGGTCGTAAGATTCTACGTTAACACTCAGAATTGCCTCATCCCAACCATCGTTATTAAGGTCAACTATAACTGGTGTACTGGTTTGGTAGTAGCCGAGCGAATCGAGAAAAGCAATTTTGCCTTTGCTTCCATCAACCATAAATTGCTTACTCCACTCGAGTTTTGGCCAAACGCCGATGGCATAGGAAACAAAGAAGTCGGGGGTTTTGTCGTCTGTAAAGTTGCCTACGGAAATAGAACTGTACGCCTCGGTATTGGGCATTTTCACTGACCATAATGGTTTATACGTGACGCCATCGAAGGCCACCAATTTCCCCTCCACTGCATTGGCTACAATATCATGAATGCCGTCTCCAGTAATGTCGACCCAAACCGGTGGGCCTACGTAACCGTTCCGTGGGCTGGAGTCCAGCATGATTGATTTTGACAGATCTCCCTTTAATATTTGAGAGAGTTTGGTCACAAAAAGGTTTCCACCGATCGTTTCACCACCTGTTCCAAAGATTACGCGGTAATCTTTACCATCGGGATCCGGAAGGGCGGCCACCGACATATACGTTTCTTTCCCATCAGGCATGGGAGCCTTGGCAATCAGATGTCCATCGCGAGAACTGACAACGACCAAATGGCCGACTGCCCGGTTAGGATCATAGGGAGCAACCATCACATCCCCTCCGTTAGACGTGAGGATATCTTCCATCCCATCATTGTCCTGGTCGGGTATGAATTGAGCGTTGTAAAATCCATACCATTTTTTGGCTCCCTTTTTCTTGTCAAACTTCCACAGTATTTCTCCTGTCTTTCCGTTGATGGCCCAGAATTCGGCTGACCTTCCCCCGATAATGATGTCGTCAACTTGATCATTGTTGAGATCTTTTAGACTGGCAGTTCCAAAGATCTGGTCGACTGAACTGATTTTCCACAAGATTTCTCCATTGACTCCATTCAATGCAATCACGGCGGAATCGCATGCCTGAAATTCTTCACGGCCCGCGCCCAGGATCACGTCACCAACGCCATCGCCATTTAAATCCGTTACACGTGGTGAGGAGAATGTTCCGATATTAGGGAAGGTAGCTGACCAGTCTTGTGCCAGGCAAAGACCTGTGATAAAAATTAAAATGAAGGAAAAAGTGAAGTTTAATCTCCTTACCGGAATCATATCCTCTGAAAAAAATTCAAGTTGAATTTAGACAATTTTGATTATCTACGCTAAATGCCTCTTGCATTCTCTCGGAATTAACATTCAATATCAAAGTCAGCCAGATTCTGACGAGTACATTGTCATCCACAAAGTATTGTCAGATTCAACACATAAATTCTATTGTGGTCTATGGATCGATCGTAATCTACTTTTTGTGCTGCATCGATGCTCGTTTGGCCATTAAAGAGATCAGAAAGCCTTGATGAGTTTAATGTGACAATCGTCAGGTACCAAATGTGATTTGAATCATAAAGGTGGCCTGTATTTAGGCAGTACTTTGGTGAACTAAAACAAACTGTAAACTATCATCCAAATCACAATATCGGTATGAGAAAACTAATTCCATTTATTGTCTTCGGCTTGCTGGCATGTGCACCTGACAGATCAAAACAAGAAT
>DASUGQ010000257.1:0-6250 GCA_036273935.1 Cyclobacteriaceae bacterium
CAAAGGAGCTGGAATTGTTTCCCCACGTTATGGAATTTGCCCTGACGAAAAACAGTACCATTCAACTGGATTCCTTTGTCGTCTCCTCGGCCAATTGCTTCCGGGTGTATTGTGTAATCGATGGTAAATTTGAATGGTTAATCAATCAGCAGCACCATGTTCTATTCCCGGGGAATGTTGCCCTCGTGTTACCTGGTCAGGAAATTGGTGGGTCAAAAGGATACCTTGATATTGGCACCGTCTTCTCACTTCACTTTGTTGTAGAAAAACTGGGCATCGATGGCAGAATGGTGTTGGGCAAGTGGAGCACACTTCCTGAAAATGATCGGTTCACCATTGGCAAGATTCTGTTGCTCAATAATCTGCCAGTGCTGAAGATAAAAGAGGTTGCTGGTATATTGCATGAACTGTATTCAGAGATCCAGAATCAGGAAATGGGATACCAAACCCGTTTCAATCATATGCTGGATTGGCTGCTCATCACAATCGCCAGACAATCCACACGACATGCAAGTTCACGCCGGGATTTTCCAAGAACATTCACTAAACTTGAACAAACGTTGCGCGAGAATCTGGCTCACCAATGGACAGTGGAAGAGATGGCCGCCCTGGTAGGATTGGGCACGACGGCCTTCACGGAAAAGGTCAAAAGTTACACTGGCTTTTCACCGCTGACCTATCTCATTAATATCAGAATATCGGAAGCCATTAAATTGTTAAAGCGGTCGGACGTGAACGTGACAGAAATTGCATTGGGAACTGGATTTTATTCGTCACAGCATTTTTCCACGACATTCAAGAAACTTACCGGTCATACACCCGGTGAATTCAGAAAGAGAAATATATCAAATTCATAAGGATGGGAAGTAACATGGAATGTATTATAACGGTAGAAATAGGAACAAATGCAACCAGGGTATTGGCATTTGATACGAACGGAAATGTCGTCGGATCGATGAAGGGATTTTATCCGACATTTCACATCGAGCCTGATTATAGCGAACAAGACCCTGAACAGTTGTTCATCACGATGCTTTATGTGTTGAAAAATTTGTTAAGTGAGGAGATACATCCAAAAAACTATAAAGTAATTTCGATCTGTTTCAGCGCATCCATGCACAGCGTGCTTCCAATCGACAAACACGGTGTACCATTGGGTAACGCCATCACATGGGCCGACAACCGTGCAAGAAAGGAGGCGCAGGAATTGAAAGGTTCTTCGCTTGGAAAAATGATGTACGATGCCACCGGCACGCCAATTCATCCAATGTCGCCGTTCATTAAGATCACATGGTTAGCTAGGCATGATCCGGAAAGATTTAAGAAGACTTACAAATTCCTGTCCATTAAAAGTTACATCATTCAGCAACTCACCAATGGATATGTACTTGACTACAGTTTAGGCTCTGCAACCGGATTGATGAACATTCACAACCTTTCGTGGGATACGAATGCTCTCAGCTACGCTGGCATTACATCCGACAAGTTACCTGAGCTCGTGCCAGTATTTCACTCACCCGGCAAACTTAGGAAAGAATACCAGAGGTCGTTGGGATTGTCGGAGAGCGTCAAAATAATTATCGGATCAAGCGATGGATGTCTTGCCATGCTGGGCGGAGGCATTTGGGAGGAAGGAAAGGCCACGGTTACAATAGAAGATAGTGGTGCCGTTCGCGTAATTGGAAACAAAGTACTGCCGGACAGCAAGCAGCGTATTTTTAATTATCTCCTGACGGAGAAACTCTTCGTTTCTGGTGGGCCTACGAATAACGGAGGTGTGATTTTTGAGTGGTTTGTCAAACAGTTTGGTGATTTTAAAGGACCTTTTGATATAGAGTTCACCATGCAGAACCTTATTCAGGAAGCGATGGCCGTTCCGATTGGATCCGAAGGATTGCTGTTTTTGCCTTACTTGCTGGGAGAACGAGCTCCAATCTGGAATCCGAATGCGCGGGGCAGTTATTTTGGTATCAATATCAAACATGAAAGGCAGCATTTTGTGAGGGCAACGATTGAAGGGATACTATATGAAATTTACAGCATAGGCAAAACCCTTCAGGAACATCGCAGCATTAGCTCCCTTACGGCAAATGGAAGTTTTGCTTCCATACCCGTCTGCACACAAATGCTTGCCGATATTTTTGACAAGCCGGTAAGTGTTGGAAAAAATCCAGACAGTAATGCCCAAGGTGCATATTTATTGAGCGCGACCGATCTGGGCATGTATAAGACCCTTGACGAGGCTGCGCGCTCAGTCGTGCTTGCGTCCACTTTTAAACCTCAAAAGCAAAACCATGCTGTGTATATGGAATACTTTTCAATTTTTGAAAGGCTCAGTGCTAAACTATCCGATGAGTTTCAGGACATCGCCAATCTCCAGCATAAAGAGTGAAAGTCCCTTTGCAGGGTTAAGAAATTTCCGGTTATAAATCTCACCTTCTGACCCGTAAATAATTTCAAATCGGGTCTTTCCAGATCACGCGCCTCCGTTTTTCGATACAACCCAGAATTGGAGAGAGCCCTAAAAAACAGAGTGCAAACGTTTGTTTAAAATTCACCGGCGGCCTTTATTGGAAGATCATTTTATGTGTATTTAATACCTTTATTCATACTTAAAGAATATCGCTTCCTGTTTTTGAGGTTGTTGTTAGCCGGGAAATCTGGGTTGAAAGGACCGGAAGAAGCCTATACCGAGAAACTTCTAATCTATCCATAAACTAAATCCGCATGTTATGAAACATCTTTACTTATTGTGCGGCATGACTATGCTGATCAGTGGAGGTATGGCCAGGGAAACCAAGGCCTTCACTTCCCATTCAGATATCATGCATCTTAGTCCCAAAGGGGATTTCTCTATTATTACTTTGCCTCCTGTTCTTGGGGTTAGTGGTCGCGTCACAGACGAAAATGGCGCACCATTCCCAGGTGTCAACGTTGTTGTGAAAGGAACTTCAACGGGCGCAGCGACCGATGCTGACGGTCGGTATACTATTGATGTGCCTGACGAGAATAGCATCCTCGTGTTTTCTTTTGTCGGTTACGCTGCTCAGGAAGTAGCCGTCGGTGGGCGCACTGTCATTAATCTTTCTCTTACACCAGACATCAGGTCGTTGGATGAAGTAGTGGTGACCGCCCTTGGTATTAAAAAAGAATCTAAAAAATTAGGTTACTCAGCGACGTCAGTTCAAACTGACGAGCTTGTGAAACAGAGGACGACCAATGTGATGGAGTCTCTTGAAGGTAAAGTTGCAGGGTTAAACATTACACCTCCGGCAGCCGGTGCAGGTTCCAGTATGCAGATTCGCCTTCGCGGACAAGCTGCGTTCGCGGGAGCTAACAACTCACCTCTCATTGTAATCAACGGCCTTCCCATCGATCAGGGTGCGCGGGGTACCAACGGAAATGGCCAGGTAAACCAACGGGACCGCGGAGATAATCTGCAGAACATTAATCCTGATGATATTGAAAGTATGACCGTGCTAAAAGGCGCGACGGCCGCTGCAATCTATGGCGCCAGAGCGGCCAATGGCGCAATTGTTATCACCACAAAATCCGGAGTTAAGAATCAGGGTATTGGGGTTGATTTCACATCCAGCTATACTACTTCACAGGCTTTGAATTTTTTGGACGAAATCACTCAAACTGAATATGGCATGGGAACTGGTGGTGTCAGGCCACAAACTCAGGGGGATGCTCAATCTTTCGGTCAGTTTGGTTTTGGCGAAAGGCTGGATGGGGCACCCACAATCAATTTTGATGGGGTTATGAGACCATACTCTGCCTACCGTAACCGGCTGTTCGACTTTCTACGAACGGGCACAAACTTCACCAATACAATTGGTTTGTCTGGTGGAGGTGCCGACGGAAGTTTTCGCGTTTCATTCTCAAACACGGATGCCAAGGGTATCGTACCCAATAATGAGTATAAGAAGAGGATTTTCAACGTAGGGATCAATCATAACATTACGCAAAAGCTTAAGCTGCAATTGAATGTCAACTATGCAGACGAGGAGAACATTAATCCACCCCAAATCGGTACGCAGGGTGATGGAGCAATAAACTTCTTCACCCGGGTAGCTATTTCCACTCCGCTTGAAGCATATGAGGAGAGTGCAATTAATCCCGCTACCGGAGCAGAGTTGCGGACGAATGGATTCCTGGGAACAATCAACAATCCCTACTACCAGTTGCAAAAGCATCAATACTTTAACGATGATAGAAATCGTCTTCTTGGAACCGCTACATTACGTTATCAGCTCACGGACTGGCTTTATGCGCAAGGGAGGTTCAACTATGATCGTGGTACCAGTTTTACGGAATGGAATCAACTGAATGGTTCCGGAGCGACGACACTCTTTAATGGTGATGGTACCTACAGGGGAAACTACAATATACAACAAGACGTGACCACCGATATAAATGCCGACTTCCTGGTTGGTGGAAGCAAAGAATTTGGAAAGTTTTCTGTTGACGCCAGTTTTGGCGGAAACACATGGAGAACCCAGTTCCAGAGAAATGAACAAAACTCCAGTAATTTTATTGTACCGGATCTTTACTCCCTTGCAAACGGCACCTTGCGAAATCAAAATATCGCGGGTTATGTCTTTAATAAAACCCGTGTCAATTCACTCTACGGGTGGGCCGAGTTTGGATACAACGGAATGCTGTATCTAAACTTTACAGGCAGAAATGATTGGTTCTCTGTGTTAAATCCTGCACAGAACAGCAAGTTCTATCCGTCCATTTCGGGTAGCTTCATTTTCTCTGAGCTGATGCCAGATCAAAATTGGCTTTCCTATGGTAAACTGAGAGCCTCCTGGGCTGAGGTAGGTAGTGCAAACGGGGTGAATCCTTATGACGGCGTCCTGACCTATGCTATCAATGCAAATCAATTCAATGGTCAGACGTTAGCCGGAATAAATGGCACGAACGCACCCAACCCATCTCTTCAACCCTTTACCGTGACGGAAAAAGAAATTGGCCTGGAAATGAGGTTGTTCAACAACAAGGTGCATCTTGATGTCGCAGCATTTGATAAAGTTACAACAGACCAGATATTGGACGTTACAATTTCCAACGCATCAGGATTTAATACATCCAAACAAAACAAGGCTTCATTAAAGAACAGGGGTTTGGAAACGCTGATCGAAGTTACACCTATCGAGACGGCTGATTTCAGTTGGACAACATCCTGGAACAACGCCTACCTTTCAACAGAAGTCCTCGACGTCGGCAATGAAAGTGGAACCCTGCTATTGATTTACTTTAACGGTACGGGTAATGAGTTTCTTGGAGAATTGAGGTACACCGAGGGACTGGCGATGAACCAATTGTACACAAGGTCCTATAGAAGGAATGCAAATGGTCAAATTGTTGTAAGTGATCAGGGGCGTTTGCTGGCGACGACAAGCGCAACACCCGGTGCAGAAAAGACGAATGGTTTTCTGCCAGTTGGTAGCTCGATCCCTAAACATGTCGGCGGTTGGAATAATATCATTACTTATAAAAATCTGAGTATCGGAATACACATTGATTACAAGTTTGGCGGCACAGTTTTGTCTTCCACACATTTGAATATGTTGAGACAAGGACACTCTAAGCTTTCGTTGGAAGGTCGTCGTGAAGGTGAAAATGGTTTAGTATTTCCTGCTGTTTACGAAAGCAGCGGCGAGCCCAATACTACGGCGGTTACAAATTTGCAAAGTTTCTACGCGGATTACCGAAACCTTCAGATCGGAGATCCACTCACATTTAAGTCAGATTTTGTCAAGCTGAGGAATATATCGGTATCGTATAATTTGACGAATGCCGTACGAGGTATTCCAGCCTTGAGTTTTGTAAAAGGATTGACATTGACAGCAGCTTGCCGCAACGTCGCGATCCTTTACAAGGACTTTCCCGGTCTGGATCCTGAAGCAGTACAGTCTTCCGGTGACTTCAGAGCCGGTTACGAAAACTCATCGCTTCCGACGACTCGTAATTTTAATTTCACCTTAAATGTTAGATTCTAAGATTATGAAAACGATAAAGCATTATGTTCTTGTAGGCGCTGCCCTTTTGTTTTCCTGGGGGTGCGACGAGGATTTTGTGGAGATAAACACGAATCCCTATGCTGTAAATGATATCGACCCGGCGCTTCTTTTTGCCGGAGCACAACGTTCCCACCTCGGAACCTGGGCAGCGGAGCACACCATTGTTCAGCAATTTCAGAACCCCTATAACCAGGGGGCTACTCTTGGTTTTAATTTCA
>DASUGQ010000258.1:0-11192 GCA_036273935.1 Cyclobacteriaceae bacterium
TCGATGGTGATGTTTAGAATCTCACGGTTAAAATCATCAATCACATTAAATGCTCGGAATGATTTGCCTTGCAATAATCCGTCATGGACGAAATCCATCGACCAGGTCAAGTTCGGGTGTAGTGGCTGTAATAAGGGTTGCTTTATCCGCGCTGGCAAGCGCTTCTTGCATTTCCTGCGAAGGTTGAGTTTCATCTCAGTATAAATTCGGTAGACCCGTTTGTGATTATCCAGATAGTTCATAAGTCGTAGCCTGTGGTACATCATCCAAAAACCCCAGCGCGTGTGGAGTTCGGCCATATACTGAAGCTCAATCCGCAGCGCTTCATCATCCTTTGCCTTTGGTTTGTAGCGATAAACCGAAGGGTGAGTGCCCAACAGTTTGCAGACCTGCCGAATGCTGATGGAATGTTCTTGTTGAGAATATTCTACCAGCTCTCGCTTCTCGGCAGGCCCTAGAGCTTTTTTTCTACGATGTCTTTGAGCACTGTGATGTGAAGAGTCTGCTCGGCCACGATCCTTTTGTACTGAGAGAGCTCTGCTTCCAGTTCCTTCACTCGCTTGAGTTGTGAAACTTCCATGCCCGAATACTTGCTCTTCCAGTGATAGAAGGTAGGCTGACTGATACCATGCTCCCGGCAAATGTCTCCGACTTTCTTGCCCTGTTCCTGTTCTTTGAGAATGCCTACGATCTGGCTCTCGGTAAATTTTGTCCTTTTCATTTTCTCCCAATTTTAACGATTAATCTCTATTTTTAATCGCTACTGTTTTTGGGGAAGCTTTCATTTCCACTTGATAGTAAAGTCAAGCAATAAAAAATTACAAGGGCTACATAGCTTGATCGTGTCATGATTTTGAGTTTCATTTATATGATTCAATTTGCTTTATAGTTTAATCCATCTTAGTATGTCCGATTGCATTACGCACAACTCAGCATATTATCGTGCATACAAATATGTTAATGCCTTTATTATAGTTTCGGGATAAGCTGAATAATGCCCTCCGTCAAGAATGAATTTCTTCAATTGAATATTCTTATTTGTATTTAAAAGTTCGAAAAGTGATTCAGCTCCGGATTTTTGTTTTTCACTTTCTGAACTTCCATACTGAACAAATATTTTGTGGTTGTCCAGGCTCGATATATTCTCTAACAGTTTAGGATCTTTTAGAAGCTTAAAATCATCATACCATAGTGAAGGACTTGAGATGCCAATTCTCTTGAACAACTTCGGATCTTCCTTTAAAACCCATGTCGCAAATGATCCTCCAAATGAAGAACCAAATAGGCCACGGTCTGATGGATCAGCAGGGTAATATTCTTCAACATAAGGAATCAGTTCTTTCCTTATAAAATTTAAGAAATTCTTTGAACGGGAGACTTTGGTAGTGTCACTATGAGGCGGGAGAAAATCTTCTTTTCTTAATTCAATCCAGGCATTTTCTGTTGCCATGAAAGAAATTCCTACCAATATTACAGGTTCAATTTCGTTGTAATAGGTAAGCCAATCTCCAGCCTGGTTAAAAAAATCGACATTAAGCCATGCATCTGTATAGTAGAGTACAGGGTATTTTTTTCCAGGAATTAAAGAATCTATTGCATAGGTTACATGCATGATATACTCTCTATTTCCAGCATAATCTGATTTGATGCTAAATGTTTTTGTTGGTTTGGATTTTGAATAGCTATCTGCTTTTAACTGGTTTGTTTGGGAATAACCTACCAGGATTGAAAGTGCAATAAGGATCAGAGTTGAAATCAATTTCATCTGGCTATTCAAATTTTGTGTATCAACTTTCTCAATCAGTCAAATTCTCTTTAACGATAACAGATTTAGTCGACGCTGACTGTTTTCTTAGTTCAGCTACTGTTTGATATTCTGGCGAGTTTATAAACTTCTGGAGTTCCTCCATTGAATTCCATTCCAAGATTATTAATCTGTCTGGGTTCCAATTTCCTTCACCAGGAATAACTTTTTTGTTTGGGTCTTTATCAAAACTCATTCCTCCGGAACGAACTAAATATTTTCCGCCATATTTCTTTATTATAGGTTCCACTTTTATTCTGTATTGTTCATACATGATTGTATCATGAACAGTAATGTCAAGTACAACAAAAAGTTTTGGAGATAAAGATTTTTTTGTTTGGGCTTGGATATGCAACGTAAACAAAAATAGAATCCCTATCAGATTGATTATTTTGATCTTCATAACAGTAAGAATTATCGATCTATTTTTTGGTTTTGTGCTGCGACAAGTTGCCATTTTCCATTTCTATAAATCCAGGTATCCGTCCACACATTATAGGTGCTTGTTGAATCGGACAACCGGGTCCAGGTCTCTTTTCCACGGGCAACAGCTGCTTTGCCATAGAATACTACTGTAACGTCATATACTTCGCCTGCAAACAACTGATTGGCCTCAAGTGTTGTTTGACGATTCAACATGTGCTTATCAAACTCATTTCCCTTTGAACTAATACCAATAAAGTCATTGGCAACAATCCGTTCGGTCACAGAGGAATCACCGGCTGCCAAAGCCGGGCCCCATTCCATTTCTGAATTTATGATATATTGTTTGGCCGCTTCATAATCCATTTTCTCTGAGCATGAGAATAGAACCAAGTAGAGGAGTAGGTGCAAAATATTTTTTTTCATCATTATTATGCTTTCAATTTCTTCTCAATTATTAAGTTCCAGGAATTGTTCTTGTCTTTATACTTGTGCTCAGTCTTTTCTCAACCGATGTCTTTTTAAATACCTCAGGTTTCTCCATATCCACTCCAACGGTCCGAACTGATAATACTTCAACCAAATCGGAAGCCCCTTTCTCAATATTTACATTACGGCATCCGGTTTACTTCAATTCCTCTTCTCCATATTTTTGATATTTTCCTTGTATCCTTAATGTCTCTGGTAGGATCTCCCTGAATCATAACCAAGTCGGCTATGAATCCTGGCTTAATTCTTCCACGGTCGTTTAAACGGAATGCATCTGCCACGTTAGAGGTCGATATTTGCAATGCTTTTTCCGGTGGCAGTCCTGCTACTACAAATAGTTCTAATAATCTGTGAAAACTCGCCCCGTGAACAATACGGGGATTACGTGTAAAAGCATCCGTCCCAGCCACAAGAAGAACATCAGCTTCTATTAGACTCCTCAAACCATCCATAACTCGATGAATACTGGCTCCATCGGGAGTTTTTATTGGCTTCTTCAATTCTTGACGGGAGAAATCAGTGAGATATGGAGAAATTAGTTCATCCTGTAGAAGTTGCTGAGGACCGTCATTAAGAAAGCCATCTATAACAGCGATATCGCCAGCATTGACAAATACATTATTTGAAGCTAAAAGCTGAGCTAAATCAGGATTTGCTCCGGAATCACGCCATTGATGTACTAAGCCGTCTACCCCAGCATCAACTGCAAGTTTTACATCATCAGCACTTTCTATATGAGCCACAACCAGTTTCCCGTGCTCATGTCCAGCTTTCACCAAGGCATAAACGGTCGCACTATCCAATGTAGGGGTGCCATAATTTTGGTGACGCACACCACCAAGTACAATCTTCAGATAATCAGCTCCCAACTCAATCCGCTCATTAATAAAACTTGCTGCTTCATTGGCGTTTCCAATAGTCGGTATGGTATGTCCGTACTGTGTGCCATGCCCCCCTTCAGGAGTGATAAATATTCCGGATGACCTGAAATCAGCTACATCATTTCTTAATTCTGCTGCAACTCTAAGAGATTTATCGTATTCAGGAAAGGTTCCCATGTCTAAGACTGTAGTAACGCCAAATCGGAGAGATTCATTTAATTGGTCAATAGATTCCGTATGGGCATGAGCATTAATAAGTCCAGGAATTACTGTAAATCCTTTTCCGTCAATTTGTGGAAGATCATCAGCTTTTAAAGAAGGGCCAATAGAATCGATAATGCCATCTCTTACAACAATATTTGTTTCATTGATGGTCTGTTCGCCATCAAATACTCGAGCACCAACTATGACAAAGGAATTGCTCTTTTCTTTTGCTTTAGTGTTGTCTGAATTGTTACAGCTTATTATCAGAAACAATAAAAAGATGATTGCCGGCAATGCTTTGATTCGACTGTGATGTTGTGTAATTAGGTTCTTCATTATTTTGGTTTTAGAAGTTATTAAAATCACACCTGCGTAGAGCCGGGATAATTTAATTTCATTTCTCCCTTCTCAAAGAATGCCTTCTCAAATAGCTCAGGTTTCTCCAAATCCATTCCAACGGCCCAAACTGATAATACTTCAACCAAATAGGACTTACGATTAACTGGAAGATCCAAATAGCAAACACCACATACATCAGTTCATGACGATGCAGTTGCCCGAACAGGCCAAAACCAACACCGGTGAAAATGAACATGGCAAACACCGAATGCATGATGTAATTGGTCAGGGCCATTTTGCCCACTGCAGAAAGGCTTGCCTTAAGCCAATTCATGATGGGTAGTTTGCAAAAGATCATGATAAGCGCAATATGCCCCATGGCCACAGGTACCCTGCCCCACTGGTAGGTGATATGCGATTTTGAAAACCCGAGAAAGGAAAAGCCGCTATCCAGTATTAATTTGGTTTCATAATAATTGATAGTCAACCCGATGGAGTAACCTATAAGCGCTATAAGCCCATAAACGCGAAACGATTTTTCAGCGGACAGGATTTTCATTTTAAAGAGCGCAATACCCAAAAGCATCATACTCAGTACGTCCCACAGATCATACCGATAAGGAAAATGTTCATTGAAGTGTGTGTTTAGAGGAGCCACGAAAGCCACTACTTCAAAATAACCTTTGCGCATATTGGTATTGAATTCCGCTACTGTTTCCGGTGATTTGTCCTCTTGTATTTTTTTCCATTCTTCTAAGGCCTCATTTTGTTCTTTGGTCAACTCTTTTCCTTCAGCCTTATTTTTTTCTGCTATGGAAACCTGCTCTGTTAACTTTACATTCTTTCTATAATCGACATAGTCCCACAGGGTGCCTGCAACTATTAAAAACAGCGCAATGCCTATTAATTTTTTGGGCGTCAAATACCTGAACGGAAACACAAGAAAACCCATGAGGGCATAATTGTATAAGATCTCGCCAGTCCACAGTAAAAGATAACCATGGATCAACCCGAAAACCAATAGCCAGGTAAGCCTCCTGAAATAGATGTTTGCCGCATGAATGCCAGCACCTTTTTTTTCGAGACGGTCAAGCAATACAAACATGCCCACGCCAAACAGCAATGAAAATAAAGCCCGCATGGTGCCTTCAAAAAACATGCTGGCGGTTACCCAGGTTATGAGACTCCACCCTGTAGCCCCACCTGCAATGGTAGGGTCTTCGTATGCCAGATCCATCAGGCCCATGGCATTAATGTTCATGATCAGAATACCGAGTAGTACAATGCCGCGCATGACGTCGAGTGATTGTATGCGGTCTGTAAGTTTTAGGGGAGCGAAAGTTTGCGATGCGTTGGTCATGATTGGTTAAGGCAGAGTGTTGTTGATTATTCACCTTTTACAGGAGGGCCGTAAACTTCCATGTTGTTCAGGTTCATTAACTCTTGCATTCTTTTAGCAGTGAAGGCTGGCTTCTCTTTTCCTAAAGCGATAAAAAATGACTCAATCTGTCCGGCAGGTTGAAAAACACTTATCTTACGTCCGGAGCCTTTGCCAATAAATACAAAACCATGGGGAACACCACGAGGCATAAAGATATTGTCTCCAGCCTTTAGCTTGAATCTTTCTTCCCCTATTTGAAAAATGTATTCTCCTTCTATGATGATTACGTGTTCGTCCTGCTCAAGATGTGTATGTGGCATAGTACCCGGGTGATTTTCGTGAGCGTATATTTCAAATACTGCCCTCTCTTTGGGTTTTCAGATTATTTTGATGGTCACTGATGTCCCAAAGTATCCCGATCAAAATCAACGTCAATAAAGATTAATCCATTTACGGATGCGTTTCTAAACGGGAATAGCATGAGTGCAAACAGCGCATAGGGGTACAGAATGTCACCGTTCCAAAGAAGGACCCAGACATTGATAATGCCAAATAGGAGTAACCACAGAATGCGTCTGTAATATATATCTGCAGTTGTAATACCGGCACCGCTCTTTTCCAGCCTTGAGGTCAGCAGCACGACGCCGGCACCGAAAAGAAGTGTGAACAGACCTCGCATGGTGCCTTCAAATAACATGTTATTGACAATCCAAACCTTCAGGTTTAGCCCTGTGGAACCTCCTGCAATAGTTGGGTCCGAGTAGGAAAATGGCAATCCCATCCCGCTGATGTTCATGAGTAGTATGCCCAATAACGCAATGCCGCGTATTACATCAAGGGAATTGATGCGCGTTCTTCTTTGCGTGGGGTTAAATACCGGCTGGCTAGTTGTTAATACCATTGGTTGCTCTTTTACTGTTTGCCCAGACCTAAATATTGCTGGAACGCCTTGATTTTTCCGTTTTCAATAGTCCATTCGTGGACACTGTTGTAGCTTGTACCTCGCTGGTTTTTTTTTGATTTAAAATTGTAATTGAGACCTGATTGTTGCCCAGGCTGGCTAGCTTGATGTTTTCCAGTTTGAAATACTCGTAATCCTCACCAATTCCTTTTTCCTACATGATTAAATAAATGTAAAAAAATGCAATTCTAAACAGCGACGGGCATCGAAACGGTGACCGGCTCGAGCACGGTATGTTTTTCCTTGGCGATTTTTTCCATTATTTCGGGATTACTCATCACAGCCTGCATCCCGGCCAAATCAGTGACGTCTACAACTAAGACAATTGAATTTGGATCATTTGTGTCCTGAAAGGTTTGGAAGCCAGATGAGAATTTTGAGAACAACTCGACCCGGTCCTGATGTCCTTTTAACCAGGTTTCGATATTACCTACTCTGTGACGAATTACGACTGTCGGCATGGCTCTGATTTTTTGAATTTATGCTTACTCTAATCAGTTTTCAGCTTCCCTGTTGCCTGGTTTCCGATTTGGTGTCGAGTCCGGCTGTTTCGACTTTTGGCATGGATGAGTTAAACTTAGCGCAATAAAAAATACTATTCTTGTACAGATGCGACATTTTCCCGTCACTAACCAGTCGATCACAAAAGATTCAGCTTACCTGCTCAGCAGATAGTTGATCAATTGCATTTCCAGTTTTACAATGCTGTTGGGAGACACTTGAAGATAATCCTTCACGTAACGGGACAGATGCGCCTGATCATAATATCCAGCCTGCGGGGCCAATTGAGCCCAGGTAATGTCTGGTTGTGATTGAATAAGATTTACCAGGCATTTAAACCGGTATATCTGGCAATAAACCTTGGGTGAAATACCGACGATTTTACTGAAGTGCCGTTCTAATGTCTTTCTCTTGTAGAACTTTTCCTCGAGCTCGCTGATATTCACGTCGCCTTTCTTGTCGTGGATGTAGTCCAGAACTTTCCTGAAAAGATCCAACTGGCCATTTCGGACAGGATCCTGCTCAGAAAACAAATCGTTCAATACCTTCACCTGATATTCATCTTCCTGATTGGTCGTTAACTTTTTCAACACGCCATCAGCTCTTCGCGCTCCTAACAATTTCTTCAAGGGAATGGAGGTGTTGGTCAACGTAGCCATGTCGGTTCCAAAAAGTTGGTGCATGCCCATGGGATGGAAAAACACTAACAAGATTCGCGCTTGTCCAACATTTTGGCCATAAACCGGTTGTGTCACCTGGCCGGTGGCAACGGCCGCTTCTGTATAATGGTGTCGTTCTCCGATCCTGGCGATAATTGTATTTTGCGAGTTGATGGTGTGAATAATAAAACCGCTAAGAGCAATGGGTGGTGAAAAATAGGGCTCGGACACTCCTTCAGGAAAGTTCAAAATACCATAATTAAGAATATAATCCGTTAGGTGCTCAGCTGGCAGGTAGGTAACCGGTATTCTCATTTGCGTTTTGGTTAGTACCGTCGTAAGCCAGATAAGGTAAGAAAAATAAACTTAACTAATGCAAGGATCCATTGAATGGATGGCATACAACCAAAACTTGTTGACCAGGATCCGGTATACACTTTAAGTCAATGTGATTTTATTCGGTTTTGCCCGACGGGTACTTATATTCGATCTGAGAACGCACCACAACGTTGTAGCGAATTGCATTATAGGAATCTAAATTTTTATAGACTTCCAAAATACTGATGCGGTTAGGATTATTCTTTTCAGCAACTGCGTACATCACAAGAACCCATGATTCAGTTTTTAGCCCAGGCATCATCACGTTATTTGCAAGACTACTGAAATCTGCGATAGCACTTGGGTCTAACTCGATCTTTATAAGTCTGATGTAAAAATTCTTTGGATCAAGTTTCGAGAGTTCTGCTTTTCGGTGATAGAGTAACGATTGGGTCTCAATCAGGTCAAGGTGTTTCACCATTTGAAGAGTACCTTGTTTATACTTTTTTGAAAATGAAGTGTTGAAAGATGGGACTTATATTGTGCCGAGTCTGCGTAGGTCTCGAAAGTGGAATGCGTTCCGGGTTTTCATTCTCAGAAACCGCGTACAGTGTGATGACACCTGGTTCCTTTTTTATCGAAGCATCAATTTCCTCTTTCAGAAACAATTTGTAATTGTCAATCTGAGTGGTGTCAACATCAATGATGGCGAGCCGAACCATCCGTTTAGGGTTTTGTGCATTTACATCTATAGATGTTGTCAGGTAGATCAGCAATTATTGGCAAAAGACTTTTTCTCAGGAAGATCTCTCTTATGAGTGGTTCCAGTCCTTGTCAGAAATGCAAGCGACTAGTAATGAAATCTTGCCTGAATAATAGTTAAAGTCTGGTCAGGTTTGGTACCAGACACTCGATAGACCAATCGATGTTCATTAGTTATCCTTCTTGACCAGTATCCTTTCAAATTTCCCCTTAATGGTTCGGGCTTTCCTTTGCCTTTGAAAGGTTCTCTTTTGATTTCCTTGATGAGGTCATTGATCTTTTCAATGGTTTCAGGATCGTTGGTCTGCCAGTAGCGATAATCCTCCCACCCATGATCAGTAAAAGCAATAGTCATGCGCGAAGGTTATATTCTATTGTTTTTTTTTCTTGATGGTCGACTTTTTTCTGACCGATCCTAGAGGCGTGTTGTCATCCAGGTTTAGTTTTCTTACTGTCACATGACCCGTCTTATCTTGTGCAATGCTTTCTAAAAGGCGAGTTACATTGGCTTGAGTGGACATCAAGTGCGCAGTCTCTTCCATGGCATTGAATTGATCCAATGTCAGGACAACATAATCTTTTTTCTTAGGCCCTGAAACGATAAGAATATCCTGATTATCTTCTATTTCCTTTAATCGTTCTTTCATTTTCGAACGGAACTCCGTAACTGTTGTAGTTTTCATTTTTTATGTTCGTAATTGCAATACTAACAAATAATTACCAAAAAAGTTACGTAATTAAGTACTTTTTTATGTACGCTAAATACCGATAATTTTTTCACTTTTGAATTGTTTGGTCAAACTTAAGATTACTCCATCCCAGTCCTTTACCAGCTTCTTTCTTACGGCCGATCCATAGACACGAAGCACCATTTATGTAACGCGCCAACTGTGGTGTGCGCGAGACTAACAAGCCGGAGCTGTCAAGGGTTTTCTCATCTATAAAATAGGGTGCCGACTTTTCCGTGAGCAGTACGCCCATCGGTGGCTTGGCTGCAGGAAGCTTTGCGCGCTGCAGGCGTATTTCCGCATTGCTATTTTCCATGTGCACCGGGATAAAGGGTATCCAGTTTGCCGGAACCCTTGTTCCAAGAATGTACTGGAGTTTCGGTTTGATTTCTTCTGTCAGCGGCTCGGTGTCAGCGTTCGAATCTGGTTTTTCCAACACCATTTCATCACCGCTGGTCCCTTTGCCGGATTGTGACGGGACGATACTTTCAACTCCCCAAACCATATTGGCCATTTCATCGCGAAGGAAATTCACTTGTTCAAGTGGCAAGCCCTCCAACGCTTTAGACCCTGGAACAAGATAGAATGAGTTTGTTGAAGAAGACGATTCACCTCCAAGGTTTGTATGATGAAACATTGTCCAGCGGTGCCACTGACTCTCGGGGCCTTTGCCAGCCGGTCGGACAAGTGTATACTCTCCAAAGACATCTTTTACCAATATGCCTTTCATCTCGCAGAGCGTGTTCAAGTCAAGCTGATATGGAAGCATAAACCAATCGTTAGAGCAGGTGAGACCAAACTCTGCCAACAACAAGTGCAATAACCCGGTTGGTGTCGTATCGATCCGGCCAAAATCCGTAACACTTTCCTCCATCATCCAAAACCGGGGATTCGGCATCCCCCTGAAGCTAAGGGGAGTTGGAATGTACGACTGGACACTTTCCACCACCAGAGACGTCCCTCCCGATGATGACTGTGCCATGTCAAATTCATACCAGTCCAGATGTCCTCCCGGATAGTGGCCGGCCGAAAGTTTTTTCAATGTTGTTTCTCCGCTCGCCGAGCTTACGGCAAATTGATATTCCAACTGTGAAGGATCCCAGGCGGGATTTATGCCGGTTTCAGGCTGATTGTGGCTACGGCGGAACCAATTTTTAAAATCTTCGATCTCCTGCGTTAAAGTGTTTGCCAGAATAGCCGGTACGTTACCATTGACAGTTGCATTGTAGAAATTGAATCCATCGAACACCTTTCCCTGCACCGCTCTTAGTAGATGAATTCCGTCCACATCATTGGGATCGGGCTCATGGCTCAAAGGGTATTCACCGATAAGCTGATCCAACAAAGTGGTGAATGTTAGCCTAGACTTTATCAATCTGATGAAGTATCTGCCCATCTGCACCGACAGCGCGAGATTGGGGCCCAACATTTCCCGCTCAACCACTGTTTCCAGCGGCAACCGTGGGTCATAGGGAAAAGCATTGTCTCCAAAATGAATTGTGTTCATGGTGGTGTGTTCACCGACCACCTTTGTGGTCACGGCGGTGGCTGCATCTTCACCTTTAAATTCCCCGAACTGCCACTGGCGGGTCAGCATCCACATGGCATCTCGTACTTCAGCCTTTAAACTACGATCGAAATCAGTAGCGCGAGGTATTGCCTCCAGGCGATTGTACACTGTGATGGAAGGAACCAGATATTCAGCGATGATAAAACGTGAATAATCGAAGTCGACTGCTGCT
>DASUGQ010000259.1:0-5378 GCA_036273935.1 Cyclobacteriaceae bacterium
TCAGGCTAAAAATCTACAGCACAGTAAAAAAATAAACCCTGTTACCTGAAGCTTATTCTAAATTAAGAATAAAATGTCAAATCCTAACAAAAGGAATAGCCCTTCAGGGATTCCAGAGGGCTCCCGGGAACCAAACCAACATTAAAGTCGACGAACTAATTTGAATGACGGTTGAAAACTTATCCTTTAATTTAGTCCACTAATGACTTTATCCTTAGGATATCTAACCTCAAATTTATATTGCACCTTTTTAGTCTCATTGGGCTGCAGACTGAATTCCCAAACGAGTTTCCCGGTCGGTTGACTGAACTGTGCACTCCCGGCATCAGTTAGGGAAATCTCAATCTGGCTGTTTTGTGATACCGGGATCTGGTCCTCGAGAGTAATTTTTATCGGTTCTCCTTTTGTATTGCGAACCGATATTTCATATGCGTAGCTGTCACGGAGGTTTGCTCCAATTGTTTTTCTAGTCGTGAAATCCTTCAACTTTTCCCGTTTCACAACGATCCGCTTATCACGTCCTAGCGATACAGATAGGGTATCCCTAATATTGTTCGGATCAATAAAAGTTTTTCCAACAAACGTTCCTTCGAAGAAAACATTGGCCTCACCGGGCAACAGGTTAAACTCTTCCCATCCAGTGGCCTTTGCCAATAAGAATGCATCCTGATCGAGTTTCGGCGTTACAGCATAGTTATAGTCAGCTTTCATTTCGTAATTGTGAACCTCCACCAACGTCGGTTTGTTGCCTGACGGCACATTGTAGGGTAGCGATATGTTGAATGCTGTGTTGAGCGTAGTTTGAATTGTGCTAACATATTGGGCCACGGACTCTGCCTCGGCCACCCTATCCTCATCCAGACTCGTCGCATCGTTTACGGCAAGGCCGGCTTCTGATTTACGTGCATCCCTGTATTTTGGCGTGCGAACGAGCGCAGGCTGATACAAGTCCAGGTACCAGGTACTAAGCTCCGGCTTTAATCCGCCTAACGAAGGATTAGCAGTGGAAAGCGTCAGACTCACGTTGTTCCAGTCTTCCCCCGTATTTTGAAATACATTGGCCTTGTAGCCGAGCTTTATTGGGTGCCTGGTATCGACAGCCCGAAGATCATAAACAGGATACCAGCCGGCATCTGCAACAATATAATTCACTTCCAGCTCTGCATTTGTTTGAGTCTCGGCAGAAAGGCTGATCACTATTTCAGTTGTATTACGCGCATAAAATCCCCGCTGTTCCGCAATTTGTTTGTTGAGCCTGGTGATGCGCTCATTGAGTTGTTTTAATTTTTCATCTGATTTAATCTTCGCAAGTCCAATTTCACTTAAACGCGTCCGATAAAAATCGGCCATGGCCTTCAGTTCAGCAACGGTAAGGTTTTGCTGGGTCCCACCGATCTTCTGATTACTTAAAATCAATTGTTCTTCCTTTGTCAAAATATCTTTTTGATTTTGCTCAACAGTAAGTTGCGTGCTGTAACGATTCAGCGAATCGATTAACGATTGCAATTTTTTTGGGCGTTGTGCTTCGTCCAAAAAATTCTGTCGATGACTTATCCCCAAAATAATTATGCTTCCCTTTCCATTAACCTGGATGCTTTCATGATCTAAATGCGTCGTCAATCCCGTTAAAACCAGATTGGTCTTACCCGCTTCAATTCTCGTTTTTATTTCCCTTGTAATTTGAGCCCGGTCAAGGAATATGGACACCTGTTTTATTTTAGAATCAATTTCTTTTTCAGTTTGAGCGATGGAATGAAACGAATGCAAAAAGCTCAAGGCGAAAAGTGCAGAGCCAATAATCCTGACAAGTACATTTTTTTTTATAACATTTCGATTCAACATTTGAAAACTCTTTTTTTTCATGATTGTAATTGTTGTTTCACGTTCAGATGATGATATTATCTATTTCCATAAAAAAATCACAAAAACTTTTTTCTCGATCATCCCCTGTTACACGCTAAAATTTCGTGCATTCTGCTTTTTGCTTTAAGCTTTCTTGTTTCTCCCTATCTTTGCGCCCATGAATGAGTCAACGTATAGCTACGAAAAACTTCGTGCATTTGCTTTGGATATTTTTAAGAAAATGGGTTGTCCCAAGGAAGAGGCAACGCTTGCCACAGAAGTTTTATTATCGGCCGACCTAAGAGGGATTGATTCGCATGGGATCGCGCGGTTATCGGGGTATGTGCGTTTATGGGAAGCAAAACGAATCAACGCGAGCCCAATTGTGAGAGTTATCCATGAAACGCCGAGCACGGCTGTAGTAGATGGCGATGGTGGACTGGGACTTGTCGTTGCTCCGAAGGCGATGGAAGTAGCGATGGAGAAAGCGAAAAAGGTTGGAACGGGCTGGGTATCTGTAAAAAATTCAAATCACTTTGGTATCGCCGGTTATCACGCAATGATGGCCCTTAAGCATGATATGATCGGAATGGCGATGACCAATGCGAGTCCTTTGGTTGCACCTACTTTTTCATTGGAACGATTGCTTGGAACGAACCCAATCGCAGTAGCGATACCCGCAGGTGATCAACCTGCTTTTGTAGCAGACATGGCAACCACCACCGCAGCAAACGGTAAGCTTGAGATCCTTCAACGGAAAGGTAAAGATGCGCCACTGGGTTGGATTCAAGACAAGAATGGCATGCCCTCTACCAATCCGCACGAATTAAAAAGCGGTGGTGCCTTAATTCCCCTGGGGAGTGACGCTGAACATGGCAGCCATAAAGGTTATTGCCTCGGCGCAGTCGTCGATATATTTTCCGCTGTTTTGAGTGGGGCAAACTATGGTCCATGGGTTCCGCCTTTCGTTGCTTTTCTGGCACCGCCGGTTGATCCGGTTGGTGAGGGCATTGGTCATTTTTTTGGCGCCATGCGAATTGATGCCTTTCGGCCGGCAGAAGAGTTCAAGCAGCACATGGACAAGTGGATCACGCGATTCAGATCTTCAAAGGCCGTGGATGATCAACCCCGTGTATTGATTCCTGGGGATCCAGAAAGAGAGATAATGTCTACGCGCCTTGACAAGGGAATTCCACTGAATGCCAAGGTCGTTGAAGATTTAAGTGAACTCGCCTCTCGATTTAACTTGGCATTTTAGAACAATCCGAACTGCCCCAGACTTATGCCTGCCCGGATTACCCAAGGGCTGGAGTACGGATAATACTCATTTGGATTGGGGGTTTGATAATTGAAGTTGTAGAGGACAGAAAGATAGAAAGCTGCTTTGTTGCCGATCGGCTGAATGAATCCTCCCCCCGCCATAAAACTGCTATAGTCTTGTCTGGTTTCAAAAAACTCGTAGTTCAAATATTCATACTCGGCATGAATAAAAATACCGCGAAATACCATAAACCGTGCAAAGGGACCACCTCCGTAGGAGTTGGAAGTGATGGCGGGCGTGTAATATTTATATTTATTGTATTGATAGGTGAGATTGACTCCAGCCATCAGTTTCTTGGTAAGCAAATATCCGATGGAGGGTGAAATCATAATATAATCCTGGTAGGAGCCAAATCCCAAACCCAGGCCGCCGCCCACAATTATTCGTTCATTAGCCGGAACATCTTTTAGACTATTGTCCTCGCCCTGAGCATTAACCAAACTAATTCCCGCTACGAGGAAAAAAAGAATGAATAAGATCGATCGTACCATAACTGGTTGGTTTTATTCTTCAACGACAATAAAGACGTCTTCGGTTTCTTTTTTCATTAAATATTTTTCGCGGGCAAATTTTTCAAGTGATTCCCGTGTACCAAACAACTCCTTCCGGTCCTTCTCCACCTGTTTTATCTTATCCTCGTAATACTCCTTTTCATTTTCGAGGGACTTTAACTTCGATGTCAGATTGAACCTGGCCATAAGATTATTGGAGTCAAGGAAAGCCATCCACACGAGGAAGAAAAGGCCGGTCAAAAAATAGAAGTTTCTGAATGTCTTCGGAAGTCTCTTCAGCATATAGTTTAAAAAGTTATACGAAGATAGAAAAAATGTTGATCAACTCAGCAAAAAGGCCGCCCACTTGGAACGGCCTGCAAATCAACTGAGTTGTGAATCCTGATTAAAAGTTCTTGCCCGGGAAGTAAGCCATCTCACCCAACTCCTCCTCAATGCGAATGAGCTGATTATACTTTGCCATCCGGTCGGAACGTGAAGCTGAACCTGTTTTGATCTGACCCGTATTCAAAGCCACAGCCAGATCGGCAATGGTGCTGTCTTCTGTTTCACCCGAGCGATGTGACATGATGCTGGTGTAGGAATTTCGTTTTGCCAGGTTTACGGCAGCGATGGTTTCGGTAAGTGATCCAATCTGATTTACCTTTACCAGAATTGAATTGGCCACACCTTTATCAATGCCATCCTGAAGGCGCGTTACATTTGTTACAAATAGATCGTCCCCAACCAACTGGATTTTGCTGCCAATCTTATCCGTAATCTTTTTCCAGCCGGTCCAGTCGTCCTCAGCCATGCCGTCTTCGATGGATATGATGGGATATTTCTTAGCCCACTTGGCCCAGTAGTCTACCATTTCATCCGAACTGAGTTTTCTTCCATCAGATTTCTTGAAGACATAATTTTTTGATTTGGCATCATAGAATTCTGATGCCGCTGGATCCAATGCAATAAATATCTCCTCGCCCGGCTTGAAGCCTGCTTTTTCAATAGCTTTCAAAACGACTTCTATGGCCTCCTCGTTAGATCCGATATTTGGAGCAAAACCACCCTCATCCCCTACGTTAGTAGAGAGCCCCTTATCGTGAAGAACTTTTTTGAGTGTATGAAATATCTCCGCGCCCATGCGTAACGCTTCTGAAAAAGTCTCTGCTCCAACGGGCATTACCATGAATTCCTGAAAGTCGATTGAGTTGTCTGCATGACTCCCCCCATTTAGAATATTCATCATGGGTACAGGCAATGTGTTTGCACTTACGCCACCAATATATCGATACAAAGGCATACCCGCCTCCATGGCAGCCGCCTTTGCAATGGCCAATGACGTTCCCAAAATAGCGTTGGCGCCCAGCTTTGCCTTATTCGGTGTAGCATCCAGTTCGATCATCACCCGATCGAGCAGATTTTGGTCGAACACGTTGAACCCAACGATCTCTTCAGCAATCTTGGTGTTCACATTGTTAACCGCTTTCAAAACACCTTTTCCTAAGAATCTCTTTTTATCGCCGTCGCGTAACTCAACCGCCTCGTGCGTGCCTGTGGAGGCGCCGGAGGGAACAGCAGCACGGCCAAATGCGCCACTTTCAGTAACTACATCTACTTCAATGGTAGGATTACCACGGCTGTCTAAAATTTGGCGGGCGTGGACACTCTCAATCAAACTCATAGTTGGTAAAGGATTATTTGTTTACAGTAAGTAATTGATC
>DASUGQ010000260.1:0-22996 GCA_036273935.1 Cyclobacteriaceae bacterium
CGTATCCCAATGATGAATGATTTCACGGGCCGACTGTGAAAGCAGGGGATGGGTGTCATTGTCTTCGGCCAGCAGGGTTTTTAGCCACGAGTAGGTTTCGGGTTCTGTTTTTTCCAGGTGACTCAGTTCGCGCTGTTGTTCCTCTTCCGGCAAGTCCGCGATATGATGAAACCATCGTTCTACGGTAGCCCATAAATCCGGGTCAAGGTTGGGATATGGATTACCATTCATGCGTCATCTTTTCATTTGTGCACTTAACCAGGCTTTGGCAAGCCGCCAGTCTCTGCGTACCGTGTCGACGGAGACATTCATGATACCCGCAATCTCTTCATGTTTATATCCCCCGAAGAAATAGTATTCCACAACCCGGCTCTGGCGTTTGTTCAGTTGTCGTAAGCGTTTGAGTGACTCATCCATCAAAAGGATCTCTTCCGGTGTGGTATCGACAGGACTGTTCACCGCACCGTACGTCATGCGAATGAGATCACCGCCCCGCTTTTGACTTTTCTTTTGGCGGGCATAATCGATGAGGATACGCCGCATAACAATGGCAGCGATGGCCAGAAAGTGGGAAGAATTTTGAAAGCTGTATTGTTTGTTGCGGAACATATTGTCATAAACCTCATGCACTAATGCCGACGTGTCAAACGTGTGTAACGCCGACTCGTATCGAAGTTTGTTATGTGCAATCCTGCTAAGCTGGTCATAACAGGATTGAAATTGAGCCCTTAGGAATGTCAGTGATTTGCCGGTATCGTAAAGCGGTGAGGTGACCATTGCCTTTGTTTGAATAATTGTAAAAAAGGAATTGAATGCGACAATATCAAAGATAAACATTATCGCGGGAAAGGCGGCCCGTTTATCATTTGAAAGGCGTATTTGATCGATACTTTGGATAAGGACAATGGTCATTCGACCCCCATGTTGAATAATTATCCGGACATTGATTGATTTCCTGACAAAAGTCCTCTTTCAATTGATGTTATTCTTAATATCTTTCTCTCGTTAAAACCAGTGTGTGAACCGATTAATATTTCACTTTCTTATTCTCCTGGGGATATCGATGCTGGTCATTTCCTGTAAACGAGTCAAACCCCTTCCACCAGAGGCCTCCACACTGGATACTGTTTTGCGTCCACCGATGTCCATTATCAACTTACCTGTGCGCTACCGCGTTTCCGCCGTTCAAAACATGTTGAACGAAAAAATTAAAGGAACTTTTATCAAAAAATGGCTGGCGGTGAGCGAGAAAGGTGATAGCGTTTACCTGGAGGTATCGCGGGAAAAGGAAATCGAGTTATCCAGAAAAGACAGGACGTTGTTTTTATCGATTCCGTTGCTGGTGAAAGGGAAGTTTAAGGCACGAATGCTGGGCATTAAAATAAAGAATGCCACGCCTGTAGAGGCGGACCTGGTACTTCATCTCGCTACCAATCTTCACCTCGATCCTGAGTGGAACCTTTTGCCGGAGACGACCATCGAACGGATAGACTGGAACAAAGAACCAGTCATCAAAGTTGGACCTGCAAAGGTTAACCTTCGGAAACATATTGAAAAAGTATTAAGCGAAAATGAAACACAGATCATCGGGAAGGCAGACAGCGTCCTCCAGGGTTTGTTAAAAACACGTCAGGTAGTGCAGAAGCTATGGATGGATATTCAAAAACCCATTCGCATCAATAAGAAGGGAGTGCAGGTGTGGTTGAAGGCGTATGGAGAAGACCTTACGGGCTACCTGCAGGATACAGAACCGGATCTCATCAGCCTCTCCTTTCAATTAAAGGCCTATACCGAAACAATTATCGAAGGTGATTCGATACCACCGTCCAATCCGAAACTGCCGCCATTCAGAAGGGACGGGAGCGGCGATGACAGCCTCCGCATTTTCGTTCATTCCAAAATTGCCTTTAGCAAGATCAATGAAATCCTCAACACGGAACTCGTTGGCAAAAAGCTCGAGGCCCAGGGATTTTCTACAACGATTAAAAAAATCAGAACCTATGGCACCCCTACTGGTGTTGCTGTGCAGGTGGATGTGAGAGGCGACGTTAATGGAAAGGTTTATTTAAGCGGAAGCACGCAGTTTGATACTTTAACCTACATTCTTGGTATCAAAGATTTTAATTTCAGCGTCGATTCGGAAAACGCTTTGGTGAATACGGCCAGTTGGTTGTTGAGCACTACCGTGGTGGATATGATCAGGGATAAGTTACAGGTAGATGTTCGTCCATTTGTCATGCAACTTCCAGACCTGATCATGCAGGGTGTAGAAAAAGGAAAATCAGGGGAGAAGATTGATATTAATATTGATACACTTTTCGTCAGGCCTCAAACCATTATCACAACCAGGGACAACATACAGCTTATTGTGAAAGCCAATGGCCGGGCATCCCTGGGATTGGAGAGGAAGATCTTTGATAAGAAAAAGAAGAGGAGGACTTGATCAGGTCCCGCGTCAGGGAGGGCCAACAACAGAAGTCTCATGTAAATGCAAAGTGACTTGGCAGGAAATATGTTCCTGGTTTAAGACGGGCACCTTCATAGCTTACCGTGTCGGAACAAAACCGTCCAATCGAATTCTGGTATATTTACTATCCACCCATTATTTCACTGTAACCTGTAACTTCCGATCCGGGTCAGAGTATCTACATAGCAGGAAAAAAGTTTTTGGAACCTCATGCAACATATCATTTTGTTTTGATGTCCTTTTGTTCTAACAGGCTGTAAATCATGATCAGGCATAACCTCACCCTTCTCTATCGGAATTTTCTCCGCACCAAGAGCTATTTTCTCATCAATCTTACCGGCCTTACGGCGGGCCTTGCATGCACACTACTCATTTATTTGTGGGTGCGTGATGAACTGGCCATGGACCGGTTTCATGAAAAGGGAAGTCAATTGTACCAGGTGATGGAGCATCAGCAATATGCGGATAACATCATGACCACTACATCTACTCCGGGTATCCTTTCCGAAGCACTGAAAGATGAGATTCCTGATGTTGAATTTGCAGCTACTACTTCCTGGATTAGTCCGTTTACCCTCTCGGTAGACGAACATAACGTAAAGGCCAATGGCTATTATGTAGGGAAAGATTATTTCCAAATCTTTTCATATTCTCTTGTGCAGGGTGAAGCTTCAAAGGTATTGGAGGATAAACTTGGAATTGTAATCTCACGCGGTCTTGCCCTAAAACTTTTTGGAACAGAAGAAAATGTTATTGGAAAGACCGTTGAACTTCAACACAAACAATCTTTCCGGGTTTCAGGTGTATTTGAAAACGTCCCTGCTACTTCATCTTATAAGTTTGATTTTGTCTTGTCGTTTGAAATATTCAAGGATGAAAATAAATGGGTGACCAGTTGGGGGAATAATGGCCCTTCAACCTACGTTACGTTGCGGGGAGGAAGTGATGCCGATGCGGTTAGCGAAAAAATCAAGGATTTTATTAAAAAGAGAGAAGAGGACTCCAATGTGACGCTATTTTTGAAGCCTTATTCCGAACGGTACCTCTATGGTCGTTATGAAAATGGAAAACCGGCGGGGGGACGAATTGAATATGTACGATTGTTCTCTATCATTGCTGTCTTCATTCTTGTTATCGCCTGCATTAACTTCATGAATTTGTCTACAGCAAGAGCTTCACGTCGTGCAAAGGAAGTAGGGATCCGAAAATCAATCGGTGCACAACGCAGTTCGCTGATGACACAATATATCAGTGAGTCGGTTGCAGTGTCAACGATCTCCATGGTTCTTGCCGTGGTGATCGTATGGCTTTTCCTCCCGCAGTTTAACCTTATCACCGAGAAACAAATTGCCCTTGACCTTAAGGACCGATCATTGCTCCTGTGGATTGCTTGCATTACGATTGTTACGGGATTCCTCGCGGGTAGCTACCCGGCTATATTTCTATCCGGCTTCCGGCCAGCAGCCGTACTGAAAGGTGAGGTGAGAGGATCATGGGGTGAACTATGGGCAAGAAGGGGACTTGTTGTTTTTCAATTTTTTCTTTCTGTCATTCTAATTGTATCGGTACTGGTGATATACAAGCAGATTGAGTTTGTGCAGAATAAAAGTCTTGGCTACAAAAAGGATCACCTTATTCGCATTCCTGTCGAAGGGAAAGTCGAAACTTCAAGGGAGACGTTTATAAATGAAGTAAAGACAATACCAGGAGTTATCAATGCGTCATGTATCGGACATAGTATGCTCGGCCGTAACAATAATACCAGCGGACTGGAATGGGAGGGGAAAGATCCAAATGAACTCATTTTGTTCGAGAATGTTCGCGTGGGTTATGACATGATTGAAACCCTTGGTGTTGAAATGGCAGCTGGTCGTACGTTCTCCAGGGAGTTCAGTACGGACACCACGAAAATCATTTTCAATGAAGCTGCCATTCGCGTGATGAATATGGAAAACCCGATTGGCAAGCACATTAAATTGTGGGAGGACGACATGGAGATCATCGGGGTGGTAAAAGATTTCCATTTTCAATCGTTGCACGACGTGATTAATCCACTGTTTTTCATCCTGGATTTAAAATATGCCTGGAGTGTTATGATCCGGATCGAAGGAGGCGGTAAGGAGAAGGAGATACTCGCGGCATTGGATAAATTTTACGCGGCCTACAATCCTGGTTTTACATTCGATTACAAATTTCAGGACGAAGAATACGCACGACAATATGCGGCTGAGCAGCGAGTAGCGACACTATCGGGTTACTTTGCGGGTTTTGCCATTATCATTTCATGCCTTGGCTTATTCGGCCTGGCCACATTTACTGCGGAACGGAGGCTTAAAGAAATCGGGATACGCAAAGCACTGGGCTCCTCAGCCACTAATATCGTTCTTTTACTCTCCAGTGATTTTACAAAAATGGTTCTCCTTTCCATCGTATTGGGATTGCCGATGAGTTACTGGTTACTCAGTCAATGGTTGCAGCGTTTTGCATTTCACGTCGACCTGAAAGTTTGGTACTTCCTCGCAGCGGGAGTGATCGCATTGCTCATTGCCTGGCTAACGGTAGCGTCACAGGCGATCAGAGCAGCGAATGTAAATCCAGTCAATTGTTTAAAAGTTGAATAAGGCGCGCTAACATTCGCTCGTTCACTTACTCACTCCCTCACTCATTTTTCAGTTGTATCGTATCAATGTTGGTTGGCGAACAAACACGGCGGTATTCTTAACCCTGAGGTTTTGTTTGAAGCCGAAGACGAATTTGCTTTCTCCATATTCGTCTTTGGGAATGTAGGTGGCTTTCATTTCGATGGTGCCAAAAATAAGGTTTTCATTTCGTGTTCGTAGTCCGGCACTAAATCCAAAATAGGTGTCATTGGTGAAGTCACACTTTTCACACCGCGCATTGACCATATCAATGGCGGTAAAGGGAGCCATTCGGAATCCCAGAATCGACCACGAAGAATAAAGAATCGTTTCAAAGTGTACTGCCAGTCGCTGGTCTGCCTTTAGGCTGTCCGTTGAAAACCCCGGAATATCGCTATTCGTTACATCAAGCCAATCAGAAACAGTGTGATTAAATATTTGCGTGTAGACTGTCGAAAGATAACTTCTGAATTTATGGCTACCCAAATTCAACGCCCGGGTGAAATAGGCGCCTCCGGCTTGTGCAACAAGGTCTTCTACCTCACCATCGCGCAAGTAGCCCCCTGTTTGAAATAGAAGCCGATGAAAATTTCCTCTTTTGTTTGCCGCCTGATATCTGAACTTAACAGCCGAGTAGGGTCGCTCAAGATCCACAATTCTAACATAACCACCCGTTATACCAAGGGATACTCCATACGGAACATCTTCCGTACGCCCGAATCCAAATACGTAGCGCGTCTTATAGAAATTTTGCTTATAAAACGTGAATTCAGAAAGGTATCCGAAACCGTCATTATACCGTACTTCCTCGCGAGCCTCTTCCTGATCAGGTGGTTCAACATAATAGCCATCGAAGTAACGAACTGCCAGGAATTGTCGATTTCTATTGCTGGCCATTTTGTTGATGCCCATGTTATAGCCGATCCAGCTGTTGAAGACCTTATATTCATATTTCAGGAAGGTATCTTCGTCTTCGTTATAAACGTTGCTAGACCAATTCTTGCTAACCTCGAGACCACCGGCTAACCTTGAATATGGGGAAACCAGCGGGCGCTCAATTCGCCCCAGCAGTGCAAATTCTTTTTCTTGTCCGATACTGATGCCGCTGTTGATCTGTGTATACCCCAATTCAATATTCGCCAGGCTTCCAAGAAAGCTGCTCTTTCGGTACAAAACGGAATAACCGAATTTCGGCGTTCGGTCCTGATCCAACAGGGCTGTGAATTCCAGGTGTTGGCCTCTACCCCCAAGGTTAGCATCATAAACCCCGATCTCTGGTGCGGTTGGAAAGCTGCCTCCGAGGGTAGCACCAAGACTAAATACATCCCTGGTGATAACCGTAAGGTCTACGGAGTCGGTGCCTTCAACAGGAGTGACGACAATCCGACAATCCAGTATAAAATCTTTGTCGCGGATGAAGCGTTCGTTATCTGCCAGTTCATAAGGATTCAACGGGTCATAACGATGAATAAAAATATGCTGTCGAATGGTTTTCTCCCGCGTGTCATCGTGCAAGGCGTTAGCGACGTTTGTCACAATCTTTTTCACTTTTTTGGTGCTGTCGTAAATAGATCGTTCAAATCCAATGTGGTCGACATAAATATTCCGGATCACCCGGCCGGCGTATTCGGTATAGTTGGCAATGCTTTTCTCGTTGACCACAGTGTCTTTGGGGCTGGTCGTGATAAGTTTCATACCAGTCAGGAAAGCCTTTTTCGTTAGGGAAACCTTGGTGGTATCGCGCTCTTTTTGCGCCCATGCGGTAAAAGAGGCAAGGAGGGAAGCCATTACAACAGGAAGGATATATCGCACGGTCCTGATTTTTGAACTGGTACCTAGGAAATATAGGGTTGACGTCCTGGTAAATATATGATTTATATCAACCTTGTTGGCTGATTCATCGCAATCCCTGACGGACAATTGGGTAATTCTGTTCCTATGATGGTCATAGTTATTCCCGCGAAATTGCATCATCACTATTTTAATCCTGTAAATACAATTTTAATTTTCGATCATGGAAATCTTCACCCACAATGCCGGAGCATATCTCCCTGTCGGTGACGCCAGAATATTTTATGAGGCTATTGGCGATGCGGGTCGTCCTGTCCTGTTATTGCTGCATGGAGGCTTTGGGAATATGGAAGATTTCAATTCTCTTCTTCCTTTGTTTATCGATCGCTATTACGTTATTGGTATCGACAGTCGCGGACAAGGGAAGTCGACATTGGGAAAGGAGAAACTGAGTTATCAGCGCATACAGTTGGACGTCGAGGCGGTTTTGCAAAGTCTTGATATTGATAGTTTTAGTATTCTTGGTTTTAGTGACGGTGGAATTGTAGCCTATCGGCTGGGGTCATTCAGTTCGATGACGATCGAACGAATTATCACCATCGGATCGCGCTGGAATATTAATGATGCCCTGTTGACGAAAGCATTATTCCTGAAAATTACCGCCGACAGTTGGAAGGAAAGGTTTCCAAATATGTACAGCGACTATCAACGATTAAATCCTGAGCCTGATTTTGAACTATTGACCAGGTCTATGATCGACCTGTGGCTTGACGCCGGCCCTTCCGGATATCCAAATGAAAACGTGGAGCGAATTAATTGTCCGACCTTAGTCGTGCGGGGGGAAAAGGATCACTTGCTGACCGCGAAAAGTGTCATGGACCTTAGCAAACGTATCAAAAATTCCACTCTTTTTAGTATCCCTTTTGCAGGACATGTGGCCCATCAGGGCCAGCGGGAAGTATTCGATATTGTTGTGGGACAATTTCTGCAGAAATAGAAATGCAGGAGTTCGTTTTAGCGAGGGTGGAACCGGAAAAAGGAAAGATTATTCATTCAAGATTATTAATTGGAATGCTAACTTAGCATAGATTCCAGAATATGATCGACCTGTATGATGCACTGAAGAATTTTCCCGCATTGTCAAGGCAATTGAACTGTAAGGGCATGCTCTTTACACAATATGATTGTCCACAGACAACGCATAAGGAAGGTTTTTTTGTTGAACGCAGTTTCATCATCTACGTGATCCGTGGCAGAAGGATTTTCCATAAGGACATGAAGACGTGGGACATTAAAGAAGGTGTTTGTGCGTTTGTCAAAAGCGGAACCCATACAGCGGAGCGACTGGGTAATGACGAGTGGTGCGTCATGGCCTTTTTCGTGCCGGTTGATTTTCTCAAGTCGCTGATGGCAGAGAACAGGGGAAGGTTTCCAGCAATCAACTCAACCTCCGTAGTGTCCGATCATGTGATTTTGCTGGACGTCGATGAATTCAGTAAATCTTTTTTCTTTTCCATGTTGCCTTATTTCAGTCAAAGTCCGCCGCCGCCAGAAAATCTCGTCGAGCTGAAATTCAAGGAACTGATCCTGTCGCTTCTCTCTAATGAGAACAACCGACACTTCTTATCTTATCTCAATACGCTTTCAGACGACAACCGGCAGTCCATCGAAGAGATTATGAACAATAACTACCGGTTCAATCTCACCCTGGACCAGTACGCCCGTCTTGCCAGTAAGAGTGTGCCCACCTTTAAGCGGGAATTCAAACGCCTGTTTAACGACACGCCTGCGAAATGGGTGACGAAGCGAAGACTTGCCCTGGCCACCGAACTCCTTGAGCGGTCCTCGTTGAGAGTGGGGGAGATCGCGCAGGAATGTGGGTTTGAAAACCAGACACATTTCAGCCGCCTCTTCAAAGAAAAAGTTGGAGAATCACCCCTGCAATTTCGGATGCAACGCTATAGTGTAAATAAGGATACCTAATATTCGCCAATCCTTCTACCTCAAAATTGGTTCAAACAGAAACAATTTTGATCCGAAAAGAAAGGCCTTTTGATTATTGCATAGTGATCTTTGGTATCAGATTATCAACCCAACCTATTATGAAAACATTATTGGAAAAGGCTGCAGAAATCGGGCCATCGCTTGCCGTTCATATCGTTGATGAGGAGTCAAGCCGGAGGCCTTCTGAACAGACTATCAAGACATTAAAGGAAAACGGTTTTTTAAAACTGTTTCTTCCAAAATCACTTGGCGGATTGGAAGTTGACCCTGTCACTACAGCAAAAATTGTTGAAACAATTGCGTTGCATAATGCTGGCGCGGCGTGGTCGATGATGGTTTCCAATATATCGGCATGGTGGAGCAGCATGATGCCTGAGAAGGGCGTTGAAGAAATTTATGCAGGAGATGAGGACGTACCGTTGGCAGGAGCTTTTCATCCTCCCATGAAGGCTAAACGAGTGAAAGGAGGCTTCGCGATTACGGGCAGAAGTCCCCTCGCCAGTAATGTTAGCCTGGCAAAATGGATTTTTGTAACCGCCTTTGTAACCGAGCATGACCAGGTGAAAATGAACAATGGCGTTCCCGAAATGATTGGTGTTGTCATGAATTGCAGGGATTGCCGTATAATGGATACATGGTACACGACCGGCATGCGGGCAACCGACAGTAACGATGTGGTCGCGGAGAATGTTTTTGTTCCGGATCATTTGCATCATCCCCTTATGCCGGGTTTGACACACAACCGCTTTTACTCAAGCCCTCTATATTGTTTCTCAGCCATCGGTGCCAGTGTGGCGTGTCTCATCGCGCCAGTTGCGTTGGCAACGGCCCGAAGTGCGATCCAGGAACTGAAATCATTGGCAGAAAAGAAAGTGCCTCTTGGCTCCATGGTGTCCATCCGCGAGCGAGGCGCCACTCAACGGAAATTAGGCATGGCCGAAGCTCTCGTTCAATCCAGTCGCGCATATCTCTACGAGACAGTCTCCGCCTCATGGGAAAAAACCCTTGCGGGGAATATGCTGTCCCTTGATGAACGAGCCAACCTGCTACTGGCAGCCACGCATACCAATCAGAGTTGTTGCCAGGCCGTTGATCTTGTTTATTCCGCGGCGGGGAGCAGTGCCCTCTATACAAAGAATAAAATCAACTACCATTTTTCAAACGCACAGGTTATTCGACAGCATGGCTTTGCCAATGATAGTCGGTACGAAACGGCGGCACAGGTTCATTTTGGACTTCAGCCGGATTTGCCTGTGCTTGCGTTTTAAGGGAGAGAAGTTTTTGTTTCAAAGAGTCAGAGTGATCGGCGATCAACTTCATGCAAACGCGTTCACCCGATCAGAACGCACCTGGCTTCGCGACCACGCTTTTAATTTCGCTGACCAAACGCGATGAGAAGGCTGGGTTATCGTTTGATTTATCTGGAGTAAAGCGCTGACTTTTCTCTCTACTGCAGACGCGCCATGAAAGCAGATTTCAATCCCGGCCAGCCTTTAATTGTAATATTCTCATTCGAATGGGTATTCTTATTTTTTGCCAGGGTTCATTTTTGGAACCGCCCTGTCGCAAGTCTCATTGCCGTATCCTTCGGCGCAGGTTCACCCTTAACAACCTAGGGACGACCATGCCTTATACCAAAGGTCGGACTAGCGTAGCCTATCAAAGAACTCTATCTCATTTGATGGCGACGCCGTTGGATTAACGGGTTCATTTACCTATTATGGAACTGCGTTCAAGTCAGGGCAGGTCAAAACAAAACAAAGCTTAGGAATTAAGGACGAACGATATTGACACTAAATTTGTAACACGGATATGACGATTAATAGACCCTTAATGATACTCGTGGCAGGTCCTTACCGATCGGGGACCAACGATGACCCGCAGTTAATTAAAAAGAATGTAGACGCAATGAGTGACATGGCGTTGGCGCTCTATAAAATGGGGCATCTGCCGGTACTTGGAGAGTGGTTTGCCTTGCCGTTGATTGAAACGGCAGGATCAAAACAAATGGGTGACGCCATCTGGAATGAGTTGTTTCACCCTGTAGCTATCCGCCTGATCAGTAAATGTGATATCGTATTCAGAATCGGAGGGCCATCAAATGGCGCGGATGAAATGGTCAGGATCGGGAAGGAAAATGGAAAAAAAATTATTTATAGCTTAGGTGAACTGGATCAGGAGTAAAATGATGACTTCAACAGAAAGTAACAAACAGGTTGTTTTGCGATTCAATAAGGAATTTCTCGAGCGGGGAAATGTGGCGGTACTAAAAGAGATTGTGGCAGACAATTTTGTCAATCACACGGCCCCTGGAAATATTTCCAATGATGTAAATGGTCTTATTCAGTTTGTTGAAGTACTGCATAAAGGCTTTCCCGATATGCGCGTTGAGATTCACGAGCAAATTGCCGAGGGTGATATTGTGGCTACTAGAAAAACAATCCACGCAACCCATCTTGGCGAAATCATGGGCCGGAAACCCACCGGGAAGAAAATCACCATGAATGTAATCGACATGGTGCGAGTCAAAGATGGAAAATATGTAGACCATTGGGGCAGAAACGATATCATGCAGGTGATCCAGCAATTGTAAAACATAAATGCTTTGCTGGTCCTTTACAGGGTCCGCCTGCTGTAACCTACATTTTCCTTCAATCCGTTCAGGATGGCCTTTACACAACTGGTTATGGGAAAGTTGCCGATAAGATTTATTCCTTCTAATTTAGGTTAACGCTTTTTCAAAGTTATTGACCAGTCTAACCACTACACCTGCTTCAATGGAGAATCTTCCCATCAATTGTGATATTGGTAAAGGTTTGCTCCGCGGCGCTGCTCACGTGATCTTCATTCTGACAACTTATAGACTTCCTTGAAAAACATTAATACAGTTGGAGAGTTGTTTTTTGGGTTACAAAGCCGTTACGTCATAGCATTTCTTGGCCTCGTTTTTTTCTTTTCAAAGTGTTCAAGAGAATCTGAGAGGAACGACTTGGGACCATCGCCCGAAAAAACCCCTGGCGAAGAACTGGCTACCTTTGACATTTCGCCCGACTTAACGATACAACTGGTTGCTTCCGAGCCGATGGTACAGGATCCGGTGGTGATTACTTTTGATCCGGATGGCCGACTATGGGTTGTTGAGATGCGGGGCTTTATGCAGGATATTGACGGCAAGGGACAGAATGATCGCGTTGGGCGCGTGTCCGTGCTGGAAGACATTGATGGCGATGGTCGGATGGATCATAGCAAAATCTACATGGATAGTTTGATCATGCCCAGAGCCCTGGCCCTGGTTCCAGGGGGTGCGTTAGTTGTGGAGAACTATTCCTTGTGGCTCACCCAGGACCTTGACGGTGACCTTCACGCAGATACGAAAACATTGTTGGATTCCGCCTATGCAGGGAGTACGAGTCCCGAGCATTCCGGGAATGGACTTTGGCGAAATATTGATAACTGGTATTACAATGCCAAGTCGCGGTTTCGTTACCATTTAAAAGATGGAAAGTGGTTGCGTGACAGTACAGAATTTCGCGGACAATGGGGTATTTGTCACGACGACGAAGGACGACTTTATTATAATTACAACTGGTCGCAACTTCATGCCGACCTGGTGCCACCCAATTATTTATCCCGCAACAGAAATCACACACCCACTACCGGCATAGATCATGGTTTGACGATCGATCGCAGGATTTACCCGATCCGACCCAACCCGGCCGTGAACCGGGGCTACATACCGGGAACGCTTGATAGGGAAGGACGCTTGCTGGAATTTACCGCCGCCTGTTCCCCCCTTTATTACAGGGGAATCGCGTTGCCGGCAGCCTATTACGGAAATGTTTTTGTCTGTGAGCCTTCCGGTAATCTGATCAAACGCAACGTCGTTGAAAAGAAAGGACTTCTGCTTGCGGCGCATGACCCGTCGCCCGGGAAGGAATTTCTCGCATCCACTGATGAACGGTTTCGTCCTGTCTTTCTCGCGACGGGCCCTGACGGTGCCCTTTACATTGCCGATATGTACCGGGGACTTGTGCAATATGGTCAGTATGTGACGCCTTATTTGAGAGAGCAAACGCTCAGGCGCAAGTTGGATAAGCCCATAAATCGGGGACGAATCTGGAAGGTTACTCCTGTACACTGGACGCCGTCGGGTGAGAAAAAACTTTCTAATGTCCCTAACCACGAACTGATCACAACTTTATCTCATCCTAATGGTTGGTCGCGTGATATTGCGCAACGTCTGCTCGTTGAACGGGGCGATAAAAGCGTACGTGATGAACTGGAGGAACTGGCGCTAAAAGGAGACAATACGCTTGGACGCTTTCATGCGCTTTGGACATTGGAAGGATTGGAATTACTTAACCCTGATTTACTTTTCAAACTCCTGGATGATCCGTCTGCGCTAATCAGTGCTACGGCGGTACGGTTACTCGAACCCATTGCGCTGTCGGATAAAAATGTTCGCATCAGGCTTGGGCAGCGTCTGTCTTCATTATGGGAAGCAGCGCCGATTGAGCAGGTTCTTCAGATCTCACTCACTGCCCATGTGCTGGATGCCAGGGTATCGCATCCAATCCTGGCGGGCATTGTGTCGCGATACGATACCTCGGCGTTAATTCGCGACGCCGTGATGAGTAGTTTGCAGGATCAGGAGTTTACGTTTTTGAAAAGTATTTGGAACGCTCCGGCGTGGCAAGTATCAAAGCCATCGAGGGAAATTTTTCTGGAGATGCTAACGGCTTCCATTGTTCAGGCAAGAGACCCTGACGTGTTGGCGTCGTTATTGTCTCTGTTAGCTACGAATAAAAGTTCTTTCGGATGGAAGGAGAAGACCGTGTTGACGGGAATCTCCATTCAGGCTAAAAATAATATGAAGCCCATCCGTCTTGCTTCGGTTCCGAAAATTGTCACCACTCTGGATGAACAGGATGAACGATGGCACTTTATAGCAAGTCTGTTTGAGTGGCCGGGTCACGTCGTTGATACAAGCGCGGCTGCAAAAAGAACTTCTTTAAATGAACATGAGCTGAAACAATTTGTTGCCGGACGACAACTGTATCTCACCACCTGTGCCAACTGTCACGGTTCCGATGGGAAGGGTCTGAGTCGGTTTGCTCCACCGCTGAGTGGATCTGAGTGGGTGCTTGGTGACGAAAAGCGTTTGGCATTGATTCTTCTGCACGGACTGGAAGGCCCTGTTGACGTCAATGGAAAACATTATGATGAGCCCGATATCCTTCCGGTTATGCCATCGCATTCTACGCTGGAAGATGGTTCGATTTCAGATATTCTGACGTACATTAGAAACGAGTGGGGAAATAATGGGGGTGCCGTCAGCCCACGTACCGTAGGTATAACCCGTGTGACATCACAGGGTCGGGTGATGCCGTGGACAGCGGCCGAACTTAACAAGCACGTTGAAGACACAAAAATCACTGAATCCGAATAGACAGTAATAAAACATCTAACCTTTACTGAAATGGACAGGCGAGAATTTTTACGAGAGAGCACCCTTAAAGGCGTCGGGGCAATGACCTTACCCTTTTTCACGTTGCCTGATTTCTTCAAAGAAACTCCCATGGGTGTCGTTGTCCACTCCTATGCGAGCCGCTGGCATTCAACGGTAGAAAGCCAGAAGTACGCGGGCTTTTCGAATGCGATTGAGCTCCTTGATCATTGTCATTCCATCGGCGCCGGTGGCATACAGGTAATGGTCAGGGACTGGTCAGCTGATTTTGCAAAAAAACTTCGGGACCGCAGAGAGAAACTCGGCCTGTATCTCGAAGGGTCGATCGCGATACCGGCAAATGTCGATGATGTTTCAAGGTTTGAGCGTGAGGCGGTCAATGCCAGGGAAGCCGGCGCAACGATCTTAAGAACTGTTACATCTGCCGGCCGGCGGTATGAAGCCTATCATTCGGCAGGAGAAGTTCAGGAATTCAAGAACAAGGCGATGGCTTCTTTGCAGTTGGCCGAGCCGACCCTTCGAAAGTATAAGGTGAAGTTGGCGATAGAGAATCATAAAGACTGGCGATCCACGGAATTGGTCGAAGCCCTGAAGCAATTGAATAGTGAATGGATTGGTGTGACACTGGATTTCGGGAACAGCATTTCCCTTATCGAAGATCCCATGTCTGTCATTGAAACCCTGGCCCCCTATGCGTTGAGCACGCACGTAAAGGACATGGGTGTCGAAGAATACGGTGACGGCTTTCTGTTATCGGAGGTGCCCTTGGGTAAAGGTACATTAGATCTGCCAAAGGCTATTACTTTATGCAAAAAACATAACCCGGCTATTAACTTCAGCCTGGAGATGATCACCCGCGATCCGCTGGAGATACCGTGTCTGAAACCTGAATACTGGTCGGTTTTCGACGGCATATCGGGAAGCGAACTCGCGCAAACACTTCGCATGGTGAGGGAAAACAAGTATGAGCAGTCACTTCCAAAGGTTTCTCAGCTGAGCGCGGAAGATCGCCTCGCCGCTGAAGAAGAGAATGTTGTGGCGTGTTTGACTTACGCAAGGAATATTTTGGGATTGAAATAAGATCTATTCAAAAATGAAATACAAATATGGGTAAAGCAATACTTCCAGGAATCAGGCAGTTTGATCTCAATGGCAAGGTGGCGGTTGTGACCGGAGGATCCAAGGGCCTGGGCCTGGCCATGGCAGCCGGACTTGCCTCGGCAGGGGCAAACATTATGTTGGTGAACCGTAACACGGCAGATGGAATTCAGGCCGCTCAGGATCTCGCAAGGGATTATGAAATAAAGGCTACTTCGTTTGGCGCAGACGTCAGTGATCTGCAACAGTCCGAAGACATGGCACAGGCTGCCGTGGATGCATTTGGAAAGATTGACATACTTATCAATAGCGCGGGTATTAATATTCGTGGGCCAATTGATGAATTAACCGTGGATGATTTCACCAAAGTCATGCATGTTAATGTAACAGGGACGTGGTTGTGCTCCAAAGCAGTGATCCCTTTCATGAAAAAAAACGGTAGTGGCAGGATCATCAATTTGGCGAGCACCCTGGGATTGGTCGGCCTTGCCAATCGTACCCCTTATGCATCTAGTAAGGGCGCCGTGGTCCAGATGACGCGCGCGCTTGCCCTTGAACTGGCGCCTTTCAATATCAATGTAAATGCCCTGTGCCCGGGACCTTTCCTGACCGAAATGAATTTGCCGATTGCCGATACGGAAGAGGGAAAGAAATTTGTCGTTGGCGCTACGGCGCTTGGCCGTTGGGGGGAATTGAGAGAAATTCAGGGCGCGGCCATTTTTCTGGCCAGTGACGCCGCCAGCTATATGATCGGCTCAATGATCACCATCGATGGAGGGTGGACGGCCCGGTAACACTTACACTTTATCATTCAATCACTACTCCGACATGGAACAACAGGCGCTCAAAGGCAAAAAAACACGGATACGTTATGCAATGTTGGCGCTTGTATTCACAAACGTGGTGATCAATTATCTTGATCGCAGCAACCTTTCAGTGGCCGCCACTGGTCTTGGTGAAGAACTGGAACTATCGTCTGTTCAGTTAGGTTTGATCTTTTCCGCTTTCGGCTGGTCATATGCCGCCTTGCAGATTCCGGGAGGGCTGCTTGCCGATCGCATAGCGCCCCGGATATTGTATGGGGCATGCCTGCTTACCTGGTCATTGGCTACCGTAGCCCAGGGATTTGCGAGAGGTTTTGCAAGCCTCTTCGCCTTTCGTGTTGCAACCGGTGCGTTTGAAGCGCCTTCGTATCCCATCAACAATCGCATTGTGACCAGCTGGTTTCCCGATCATGAGCGGGCGTCAGCCATTGCGTTATTTGTGTCGGGCCAGTTTATCGGACTTGCTTTTCTTACGCCGGTGCTGGTTGCTCTTCAACACAACGCAGGGTGGAGAGGGTTGTTCATTATTACCGGGGCAGTAGGGTTAGTTTGGTCGGTGATATGGTATGTTTTTTATCGCGACCCTATGGATCACGCGCGTGTCAACGATGCTGAGCTTGAATATATAGAAAAAGGTGGAGGTGTTTTTAAAAAAAATATTAATGGAGAAAAAACCAATGCCTGGCAATGGAGTGATTGGAAACTTGTGTTCAGCAGCCGCACGTTATGGGGCGTATACATCGCGCAGTTTTGTGTAAACGCAACGCTCTGGTTTTTTCTCACGTGGTTTCCAACTTACCTCGTGCAGTATCGGGGACTGAATTTTTTAAAAAGCGGATACCTGGCGTCCATTCCATTCTTAGCTGCCTGTGCCGGCTTGCTCTTGTCGGGTTTTATTTCCGATCGGTTGGTCACCAGGGGAATGTCAGTTGGCCAGGCGAGGAAGACACCGATTATCATTGGGCTCATTTTGTCGGGAAGCATTGTGGGTGCCAATTATGTTGACGAAACTTCATTGATCATAACTTTTATGTCGCTCGCATTTTTTGGTGCGGGCATGGCGTTGATCTCCTGGGTATTTGTTTCACTGCTTTCGCCGAAACATTTGATCGGGTTGACGGGAGGTATCTTTAATTTTATGGGGAATTTGGCTTCTATTGTTGTTCCCATTGTTATCGGTTTTTTGGTAAGCGAAGGAAATTTTAACCCCGCGCTTGTATTCATTGGAACATTAGGAGTGGTAGGGGCGTGTTCGTATATATTCTTAGTGGGGAAAATAGAGCGAGTGTCACAATAATAGTTGTGCTGCATTGTTTTTGAAGTAAAACCCGAGGGCAAATTGCGTTATGCCCCTTTTAAAAATTTCCTAACTTAGGTTGTGCGAAGTATTTCAATAAACTGGTCATTTCTCATCCCTACTTTTTTCCTGGTCCCGTTGTTTGCTGGTGGCCAGGTGAGGAGTTTTGAATTCTCCAATCCATTTGCAATTGAACTGACTACGGAGAACCTGGAAATGATTATGGCGCGCGAATGGAGGGTAGTTCAAGTTGACACGGAAAACAGAGGGAACATCACTGAAACTAAGGGGAGGTCTTCATTGAAAATTAATGGCGATAAAACATTTAATTACAGTGGTAAGAAAGGTAATTGGGAAATCCTTGAAGGTAAATACATTAATTATAGACTTGACAGCAAGGATGATGAGACGGTGTTGAATTTTGGAGGTATATATGCAGTAACAAATGTGACGGATACGACTTTGACACTTACGAAATTACTTACAAGTACACATGATATGAAGAGAATTATTTACCTCGAAGACTCCAAATCGTATTATGCACATCTGCCAAATTATCAGACTCTCATCTATACAGGAAAGTTGGATCAAAACTCTTTGGACTCGATTAGTCATTTGCATACAATTGAACTTTTCGAGACAGGGTTTCCAGTTCATGGTGATACTATTTTTATTCATACTCAAGACTCTCTTTATCGGGTTCTGAGAAAAATTGAGAAGAAGGACAAATAGCATTGGCCTGGAGATATCCCACCAGAACGTTTATGACTATGAAGGTCACAGAAATCATTAAGAAATTAAGACTTGACGACTCCACGAAATGTCTCATTGTAAATGCTCCTGACGAATACAAAAAAATACTTGGTAATCTGAAATATGAGACAAAGTACGACCGCAAAGAGCAATACGATTTTGTGCAGTTATTTGCCATAACACAAGCCGAGTTGGAGAAACTGGTAAAGCAGCTGGCTGGTGCTGATAAATATGATTGTCTTTTTTGGGCGTGTTATCCTAAAGGAACCGGAAAGATTAAAAGCGATATTAAACGCGAAACAGTTTGGGACGCCCTGGAACTGGCTGGCCTTCGTCCCGTGTCGCAAATTGCGATCGATGATACGTGGAGCGCTCTGCGTGGAAGACCTCCTGAAGTTGTGGGGAATAAGAAGTGAACGTTCAAAACATCGTGGGTTATGAATAAGGATGATCTTATAAAATGGCTTCTAGAGGGAGATGCATCGATCCAGTATCAAGTCCATCGTGATCTCTTAAATAAAGAACGAAAGGATTTACAGAAGAGGATAGCGATGGAAGGATGGGGAGCTCGTTTTTTATCAAAGCGGAAAAGTGATGGACATTGGGGAATAAAATTCTACCAGCCAAAGTGGACATCCTCTCATTATACTCTTCTTGATCTGAGAAACCTGTGCATTCAGCCCAACCACTCGCTCATTCAGGAATCACTTGACTTAATATTGAACAACGAAAAAGGAAAAGATGGCGGTGTAAGTCCTATTGGCTCAGCAGGAGCCAGCGATGTATGTGTCAACGGGATGTTCCTGAACTATGCTTCGTACTTCCATGTGAAGGAACATAGGTTAAACTCTATTATAGATTTTATTTTGTCGCAACGGATGAAGGACGGTGGATTTAATTGTCATTCCAATCGATCGGGGGCAGTTCACAGCTCCCTTCATTCTACTCTTTCTGTGCTGGAAGGAATGACCGAATATGAATTAAATGGGTATGAGTACAGGTTGAGTGAACTCAAACAAGCACGACATTCTTCAATCGAATTTATTTTAATGCATAAGTTATTTCTTTCTGATCGGACGGGTAAAATAATCCATGCGGATTTTCTTAAACTATGCTATCCCTGCCGATGGCGCTATGATATCCTGAGGGCCTTGGATTATTTTCAGCACTCGAAGACTAAGTGGGATGTGAGGATGGAACCGGCAATCGAAGTTGTGCTGAAGAAACGGAATGACGATGGAAGCTGGAATGTGCAGGCAAAGCATCCGGGGCAAGTGCACTTTGATATGGAAAGAGCGGGACGACCGAGCCGGTGGAATACCTTAAGAGCACTGCGCGTACTAAGACATTTTGGATTAGAAGCTACGACGTGAGTGCAGTTGATGAGGCCGGTCAATACTTAAAGCCTGGGTGAACATTGGTCATTTCTCTTTGACATAAAAAAAGCGATGCAGAATTCTGCATCGCCGGGCAACAAAAATATTTTTGGATTACATCAGTCTTATGCTTTGACCAACCCTCCATTCTTCGTGAAGAATAAACGCGTTATCAATTTGGAGGTGATGCTCTTTCCCTTTTGAAGAAAATACAATGGTGAGCGGACGGGTTAGCTTATTTCCTTGTGGCTTGGAGTATTCGATTCGCTCATAGCTGATTGCGCTCCAGTCAATTCCCTTTTCTTTTCCTTCGCTGAGAATTCTTGCAAATTCTTCTTTTAAAGCCGGCAGAATTTCATTTTCATAATGGTTTGCAAATTCTTCTTTTGCCGCATTCAGCGTTTCACCATAGACCACGGAATTTTCATCCATTATTTGGTGGAATTCTTCCAACGTAGGGAACAAAGCAGTGTAGGCTTCTGGTGACGATTTTTTCAACGCGATGACTACCTTACGGGCCACTTGTTCTGAAGAGTTACCTCTTGCAAAGCGATTTGATAATGCTACTGTTGTGACAGCAGTAAGTGCAAGAACGACTATGGTTGTTTTCATATTGTTATTATTGTTGGGTTGATATTGTTCATTCGTTGTTTGAAGTCAATTGATATTGTACTTCGTTGGGAGGTATAGCCGTTGGGACAAGGTTGTCGATCGGGGGCAATGATCTCAGGTAAGTGAAGATCGCCTCAAGATCGTCGTCGGTAAAGTTGCGATACATTTGCCAGGGCATAGGAGGCAAAAGATCACGCGTACCTTCAAGGCCTTTGTACTTTCCTTTGCGAATGGCAGTCTTGAACTGTTCGAAGGTCCAGTTCCCCGTTCCCGTTTCGTGCGGAGTCAGGTTTGCTGCGTAGGAAATCCCCCAGGGTCCAACAAAAGATGTCAGGGTACCGCTGAACATGATCCAACCTTTGTTATCAGGAATGGGAGCCAGCGGCTCATCTTTAGGGTGACCAGATAGTAGTCTTGTTGTATCTGGTTCCGGGCCATTGGGTGTCATCACTTTTGGAGAGTGGCAATCGTGACAGGCACCAATGGTTACAAGGTATTTACCTCGTTTAATCAATTCTTCCTCCGAAGGTGCTTGTCGAGCAGCTTCGGGTTTTTCGTTTTTCTTTTGAAGATCACAGGCTGCAAGGGTAAGCAGGCAGACGAGCATAATGGGTTTCTTCATTGTGTTGTTTGTTTTTTATGCCTGCTTACACGCATGAGCAATGACGAGCGACCAACGGTAAATGGAGAAAAACCTACGCGAAAACAATAAAGGGACTGGGAGCGGGAGACGCCATTTGTACGCACTCCCCATAATCAGTTATTGAGCAATCGATTGGCCAATCAAGCACCAGTGTATTCAGGCGCCCTTGCATAAATCGCAAAAAATAGTACGAGTGGTTTTGCAACCGGAGATGGAAGCTTTACGTGATAACGCACCAGTACCAGAAACCCACTTCATGTTTGGCCAGAACTGTATCACAATCGATAACCCTAATGTACTACCAACGCCAAATCCACTTGTTCCTTTTGGTGAAAAAATTAAAGTGAAGCCTCGCAGAAACGGCGATCACCGTAATGATGATCCGACTTCAGGGGTAGAGCTCAGCAATATCTTTATGCCTCATGTCACCATTAGGACCATGGAGGGCACGATCAGGGAGAATGCTGTATTTGTAAATCAGAGCAACGAGGGCTCGCATCTTGTCGCCAGCTGTTTCTTTTTAGATGGACACATCACGACAACCTTAAAGGGATCACAAAATGGTGTACTGGTGAAAAAGGGATATCAGACGCTCAAGTTCGATCCTCACAATGAGTTTATGCATTGGTGTCCGGAAAACCGGCCATTCAATATCGCGCATGTCTCAATCGAACCTGATTTTCTTTTTAACATCTTACCAGATGATGAGTCATGGTCGTCGCTACTGAAGGAGCGCGTCAATAAGCAACAGCGCGTTATGGCCGACGTGCCTCCCGCGATCAAGGCGGCTCAGCACCAGGCGCTGCAAAATATCATCAACTGTCCTTTGAGTGGCAAGGCAGGTGTACTGCTCATTGAGACTTCCGTCATCCAACTCATGTTGTTGCTGGTCCAGAGCCAATTCATCAGTGAGACCATTCTGGTTGATAAAGTTTCGAAGCGCGACCGCGAGATGGCCGAAGGAGTGAAAGAGTACATTACCAGGACTTACCTTGGGGATCACACCATTGCCGATCTTGCCAAACAATTTGGAACAAACACAAGCAAATTGATGAGCCAGTTCAAAAAGAATTTTGGCGTCAGCATTTTTGAGTATATCAGTGAACTGAAGATGGACTACGCGAAAAGACTCCTGCTGGATGAAGGTTATTTCGTTTCGGATGTATCAAGGAAAGTGGGATATAAGAATCCCCATCACTTCTCAGTGGCCTTTAAAAGAAAACACGGAATTAGTCCTTCGCAATTGAGGGCTTAATTGAGCAGGCAAAAAATCTACCGATCTACTGTCTAAATATTCTTCCTAAAGAAAAGTTATCCATGCATCACGCCGTAATAACATAGGTGCATGGATAACTTCAGATTTTATTATTGGTATTCCAGGTTCACGCTTCCCCCTGAGGTAGCCATGACCACCTCTATACCGCCACCGTTCATGCTCCCGCGAATGCGATCCTTTTCGGCCTCCCCGTTAAAGTTGACGAGCTTTGTATTTACACGATTACCTCTAAGGTCAAGGTCCATCCCAAGTCCCGACGGGATGGATGCCGTTATACTTCCACCACTTGTTTTAAGTCTCAGGTATTTCTCCAGGCCACTGATGTCGGCGTGAATACCGCCACCGCTTGTACTCGCATCAACACTCCCATTAATGCTTTCAAGATTGATGCTTCCACCGGATGTGCGCAGGTTCAAATCGCCTTTAGCTTCCTTAAGGTTGATCGAGCCGCCGCTGGTGTGGGCCTCTAAGCGCCCTGAATAACGGTCGATGTTGATACTGCCACCGGATGTTCCCGCTTCAACATTGCCTTTTATCATACTGAGCGAAAGGCTTCCTCCGCTGGTTTTCAGCTCCTGTTCGCCGGAAACACCTGTCAAACTGATAGAACCACCACTTGTGTTCAAATTGCAGGACATGCTTTTTGGAACGTAAACGGTAAATGAAATGCTGGCATTATCGTTTCCAAACCAACTTTGAAAATGACTTCTTCTTTCGGCTGTTGCGGTGATCGTTGAGCCGGATTGTGA
>DASUGQ010000261.1:0-23174 GCA_036273935.1 Cyclobacteriaceae bacterium
AATTTGGAATATGCTTCAGGTAACAGGTTTATTTATTACTGTGCTGTAGATTTTTAGCCTGACATAATTTTACATACCAGAATCGACCCTCATTATTTTTTATTAATGTAAAGGATAACCCGTATACCCTAACCCATCCAAAATATATGTGGAATCATTTTTTTCAGGCAGCATGTTGTTGCTTGTTCTTGCTGATTACTGTTAACGCTCACACGCAGGATATCGATTCGTTGATGAACATCAGCGCGTTTACTGAGGAAAGCGAACTTCAAAAAATCATTAATAAGAACGTAACGGTGTCTTCTCAAAAGGCGCTGGCCACCCGTGAGACGCCGGGGATCATCAGCGTGGTTACAAGCGAGGAAATTCAAAATTCCGGGGCACGGGATATGATTGATGTTTTAAGGATGGTTCCTGGTTTTGACGTGTTGCAGGATCTCCAGTTTGTGATGGGATTGGGCCTTCGAGGAAACTGGGCCAACGAAGGAAAGGTGTTGGTGATGATGGACGGGCAGCCGTTCAATGACTTACTTTATCAGACGGTCGCGGTCGGCAACCGATTCTCTGTCGACGCCATTGAACGCATTGAAATCATCCGTGGACCGGGTTCAGCGATTTATGGTGGATCAGCAGAATACGGTGTTATTAATATCATAACCAAGGGCGCCGGCAGCCTCGATGGCATCGCCGTGTATGGTTCCGGTGGGTTTCATAAAGATGCAGTAGGCCGATTGAATGGAGGCGTTACTGTGGCAAAGAAAGGTGATGAACTCTCCTGGGACATTTCACTTTTTGGAGGCAGCGGCATAGTGAGTGATCGACCCTACGAAGATTTTGAAGGTAACAGCGAGGCTGACCTTTCTAAGGTGACCCGTGCCGATCCAACCAATGTAAACATGGGCCTTCGATACAAGGGCCTCTCTATCCGAACTATGTACGATCAATATCAAACGTCAGATCCTACAATGGATATTTCTTATGAAAATTATTTCCTCGACACCAGGTATCAATTCAAATTTTTAAAGGGTACGATAACTCCTCGCCTTCAATATATAAATCAGGTGCCCTGGTCGTATGACGACGAAACGACAGAGGAGACAGATTTCAAAGTGAAGGCTGAGCGTTTACTGAGTCAGGTTGATCTGAACTATGATTTCAGCAGAAAGGTCAATCTCACCGCCGGTCTTTTGTACTTCCACGACAAGGGTACCGACTTACTGGATGGTAACATCTTCAACAACACTAATTCAATCCAACTGAACAATTATGCTGTCTATGCGCAGGCACTTTTCAAACACAGGTTGTTTAACGCAACGGCTGGCTTTCGGTGGGAAAAAAATAATCGATATGGCAGTGCTTTTGTTCCGCGACTCGCTTTGACAAAGAAAATCGAAAATTTCCATTTCAAAGTATTGTACAGTCAGGCATTCCGCGCCCCTTCCATCCAAAATATCAACCTTCCGAAAGATGGTGTTGAAAACAAGCCTGAACGATCAGGGGTATTCGAACTTGAGTTAGGATACCAGTTCACTCCGGAAATGCTACTGGCCGTGAATGCGTTTACAATCACGACGAAAGATGTCCTCATCTTTGGTTCGGAAGGATCGGGTGATGATTACAACGAGTGGTACTCAAATGAAGCGAAGAGTGGTACGAACGGAATTGAAGTCGTTTATAATGTCCGGAAAAATGGCTGGTACGCCAATCTGACTTATTCCTTCAGTCAGGCCATTGATGGTAACACAGTGGAAACCTACATGGTGCCCCAGACTTCAAAGCAGTATGTAGGTTTCGCGAAGCATAAAGTCACGCTGAATACCAATATTTCACTGGGTCCGAAAGTTACCATTAACCCGACGTTCGTTTATATGGGCAAGCGTTTTGCTTATACAGAAGTCGATGAGAATGATGAGTCTGTGGCCAATGCGATTGATCCTTATCTGCTCGCCAACATTTTTTTAAATTATCGCGACGTATTGCCCGGACTTATGATTGGATTAGGTGCATATGATATTTTCAATTCAAACCCTTCGATTGTACAGGCGTACAATGGTTACTACGCACCCGTTCCAGGAAGAACAAGGGAATACATTATTAAGATTAACTATCAATTAAATTTCAAAAAGTGATTTTATGACGGTTATGTTTAGGCGGATATTACTACTTGCTTTTACTTTCTTTCTTTGTGCCCTTAACGCCAGCGCACAAACTACGAACTATCAGGTGTATTCACTTTTTGTTATGAACATCGCCAAATACTCATCATGGCCGCAATCATCAGCGGAATTTGACATCGCCGTCGTCGGAAAGTCCAAAGTCTATGATGAATTGGCGAAATATGCCGAGCGGGGAGTGAATGGAATGAAAATGAAAGTCAGACTGATTGAAGACCTGGCTTCATTGGGGTCTCCCCAAATCCTGTATCTGTCGGATGGAAAGAGTTCTCTGATTGATGAGATCATAAAGACCACAGCCGGTAAGTCGATCATGATTGTAACCGAACGTGAGGGCCTTCACAAAAAAGGTGCGGGATTCAGCTTCTTTATTAATGAAAACAACAATCTTCGTTTTGATATCAATAATACAGAGCTTGAGAAGAGGAATATTAAAGTAGCCAAAAACCTATCGGGGATGGCGCATGAAGTTCTTTAAAAGTGGATTCAGATTAAACCGTTACTGCCTTTCCCAGCCAGGACAGAACGCCCTCTTTTAAAGAATAGGTTGACACGCGAATGCGGGTAAAGGGATGACTTTCCAAAATGTGCTTTATCAGGCAGCATGCTACAACGATCATATCAACCCGCATTTCAATCATTCCGGGAATCAGCATTCTTGCTTCCCGATCTTTTACCAGGAGTTCCCGATAGATATCATAAAACCCTTCAATTGTGAGTGGCGTTTCTACTTCATCAGGCGTTTTGAGAATGTGGTGCCGGGCGCAAAAAATATCACTCAATGTGTCAAATGTTCCTGACGATCCAACTAATACCGTTGGATGAAACGATTTCAGAACTTCATGCAGTGGAGACAGTGAATTATAGAGAAACTTATCCAGCGCTTCAATGTCGTTCTGTTGGATGGGATCATGATGCTGAAACTTCTCTAGCAAACGTTGCGCGCCTATTTCAAAACTTCCTTTCCAGAAAATGGTTTCACTGTTAGCAATGATGAACTCAACGCTTCCGCCACCAATGTCCATGATCATGGATATTTCCTGGCCGAGTCCAACGGCAGATTTTACACCGTAATAAATAAACTCAGCTTCCTGATCACCTGAAATAATATTAACATCAATTCCTGTAACGGCCTTGACCTTATCTACCACTTCAATTCTGTTTTTTGCGTTCCTTAAAGCACTTGTTCCAAATGCGTATACTTTTTGTGCGCGCATTTCATCAATGGTATTTCTAAAGCTTTGCAAGGCAACCATTGCACGCTGCATTCCACTTTCTGTAATATATCCACGGTTGATGCCACCCATTCCTATCTTCACCGCCAATCGGTCGCGGTGAATAATATGATAGCCGCTTTCACTTACGTCTGCAATGAGTAAGTGAAAGGTATTTGTTCCAAGGTCGATGATGGCTATCCGGCTCATAAAAAACTGCGCAAAGTTAATACTTTAAAGTGGTACGAGCTAATATCCTGCCAGACCGCAAAAAGCAGGGTATTTTTAATGGATCGATGGATTTTGATATTAATGCAGCAGGCCGTGTCTATTCAAACGCATCGTTCGAAATGGACACACTAGATTAGGGGCGACAGTCGAGTTTGTTAAGCTTTATTTATCGGATCGCAATCGGCCTTCCCGGCGAACCTGACGCGCCAATAAATCGAATGGGCGTGAAGATGAACAAGAATTCGTACACCCTATCCGCTGCAAGGGACTCGAGATCCATATTCTCCAGGTTGAAGATTCCGTTCTTCATAATGAGCTCCTGATGCACCGGAATTACCAGGTCAGGGTTAGGGTTTGGCATAACTTCCGTTGGCCCTGTATCCGCGCCCGTCATGGTGACTTGCCGGGCAACAAGCCATTGAGCAACCTCCATTCCGATGCCGGGTGAATTTGTATTATAATCCTGGGGCGACTTCCATAGCTGCGACCAGCCATATCGAAATATGATAACATCTCCGGGCGTTATGCTGCTTTCATCAATTCCCTGTTTGGATAGTGCTCCACGTACGTCGGCAAGTGTAACCTCGTAACTATTCGAAAGTCTCTTCACGCCCTTGTAGCTGGCAACGTCAACCAGAATTCCCCGTGATACAATGGGTTTCACATTGTGAACGCCAAGATGAAGTAACCCGTCAGGATGGACAACTTCTTCCTGGGTGAATCCATTGTAATATACACCTTTGGTCGTGCCATCGCCGTATTTCAACAGTGCTCCGATATGTCCGGGGCCATCAAACTGTGTGCCTACTTGCCCGAGTTCTCCGGTGATCACTTCTTCATTTCCTAATTGTCTATTTTTTCCTGCTGCCGGTCCCGTATCAACAACATTCAGTTTGAAGGAGCGTGTTCCCACAAAAGGCATAGAGCGTTCGTAAGGATGACCCAGCTCGTAAACCTTACCTTCTTTGGCATAAGTGAGCGCCTTCATAATTTTTTCAGGCGTAATCCAGTTGGAAGCGCCCGCTTCATCGGCGGCGCCCCAAAGCGGGTTGGGCCACCAGGGTCCCTTTTCGCGGGTTTGGCTCATTGATGTGTAGACGCTGATGATCAGAAAAAAACTGAATATGGTTTTCATGACATTTACAGTTAAGGTTTATGAATATAGGAAAACACTTCGACTTGAGGACCTGATTCAGCTGCGTTTTAAAATGACGACTTTGATTTATAAGGCGATACTTATTAGAAATCTTGATTGGCGGTTATTCTCCGGCAAAGACAAATTATTAACTTCATTTTATGAAAAAAGCCACTATATCCCTGTTACTTTTTCTTGCCCTCTTCGGGTGCAGAAATCATGAACAAGAAGAAACTTCGTCGTTTGTCGCATTTACAGGCGCGACCATAATTGACGGAAGCGGATCTATACCGATCGATGATGGCGTGTTGCTGATAGATAAGGGGCGCGTGGTTGCTGTAGGCGCAAAAAACAATGTTGAGATACCAGAGGGAGCAAGGATAAACGATGTTAGTGGTAAGACCATCATTCCGGGTATTATCAACAGCCACGGTCATGTGGGTGATACGAAAGGAATCGAGGGTGGACATTATTCACGGGAAAATATTATTGACAATCTATCCATATACGCCCGCTATGGCATTACGACCGTGATCAGCCTTGGCGGTGATCGGGAGGAAGCAGAATCACTCCGTGCCGTTAATGACACGGTCTCGGCACAAAGAGCACGATTATTTATTGCGGGAGAGGTCATCACAGGCAGTACACCAGTGGCTGCGGCCGCAGTAGTTGACAGCAATGATCATCGTGGAGTTGATTTTATGAAAATTCGTGTCGATGATAATCTTGGAACAAGCCCTAAGATGAGAGAAGACGTTTACCGCGCCGTCATTAAACGCGCTCATGAATTAGGATACAAGATTGCTACCCATATGTACTATCTTGAGGATGCAAAAAAATTGCTTGACGCTGGTACCGACCTGCTTGCCCACAGTGTCAGAGATCTGCCCGTTGATGACGCATTCATCAAGCTCCTCAAGGAAAAGAACATAGGTTACTGTCCAACCCTGACTCGCGAACTGTCAACGTTCGTCTATGGTGATACTGCAGATTTTTTTACGGACCCATTCTTCAGACGTCAATACGACAGTGCAACGATACAACCCTTAAAAGACCCGGCTCGCCAACTGCAGATCAGGAACAGTCAAAGTGCCATAACATATAAGCAGCATTTGCCGGTGGCCATGGCCAACCTGAAAATGTTGAGTGATGCCGGCATACCCATCATATTTGGTACAGACAGTGGAATTCCCACGAGGTTCATGGGCTACTTTGAACATATTGAAATGAACATGATGGCTGAGGCAGGTCTGACACCGATGCAGATCATTGTCTCGGCTACTAAAAATCCGGCGACCTATTTGGGCTTGAAAGATTTGGGGACGTTAGCGCCGGGTCATTGGGCCGACTTTATTGTCCTGGACGCTGATCCATTGGTGGATATCAGGAACATGGAAAAAATTAATGAAGTTTACATTTGTGGTGAAATTGTTAGAGGCCGGTAATCGGAATTCAATACGAAAGCTTCGCCTGGGCGCATGGAATTAATGATGTGCTCAACTTATGGATGATCTTTTTATGATGGGTTTGATATCAATAACCGGGGTCTGGTCAAGAACCTCCAGCGCTGACACTTTTATTGAACCGTTATCAATCGCAAGTACCTTAGCCGTATGGATTCCAATGGGGTTGGGACGATCGGGAGAGCGGGTGGAAAAAACACCAACCATCGGGGCATCGTAATTGTTGCGAGGTACGCATTCGATCACCTTTCGATCTGCTTTGTGAAGCCAGGTCAGCAAAAGAATTTCTGACCCCACCTGAAGATCCCTGATCCCATCAATAAATGCAGGTGAAATCTCTATTTCTGCCCCAGGCGCATTTTCATTTTCCTGCAAGGGACAATCATCAATTTTTTTTAACGATGAGTGAACTGCGCCGATGAACTGAATGGTGGGTCTCATGGTATTTTTATGGGCTGTTTTCCTGGATTTCATAATAATGATCGAGTTTCAACAATATTAATGCGATTGTAACGGTTAACCTCAATAACGGCAAGGGTCCGGTTGATTAATTCTTCCTTCGAAAATTGAGTTCATTAGCCTCATGATAAATGGTATCTTGACTATGTCCGTCGGAGATGTCGGTTATAGGTTGCGCTCATCTCACTTTGGCCGCATCCCAAAAAAAATCTATCTGTAGGCTCCGTCTGGCTGTAACGCGATCCCGGGTGGTGCGTCTAATTCTCATCTTTAACCCGATGCCGCATGCTTATCAATTACATTAAAACAGCACTCCGCAGTTTGATACGCCACCGTTTTTTTTCAGCGATCAATATTTTTGGGCTCGCGGTAGCCATGTCGATTGGTATGGCCATTATTATGTTAGTGGCCGATCAGGTGAGTTACGACTATTATAACACGAAACGAAATCGCATTTACCGCGTCACAACCGCCGAAGTGAATGAGAAAGGTATAGAACAAGACCATCAGAGGAATTCCGCTTCAACCATGGCGTTGCGCAATGAGCTGATGGATAAATATACAGGCATCGAAAAAGTTATAAGGTTCAAAAGAGGTTTTGGAAATAATTGGTTGGAATTTGAGGGTCAGGATGTGAACATTCCATTGGCTGGTTTTTTCGCCGACCCTGAAGTGTTTGATTTTTTTGAATATGAGTTTCAATACGGCGATCCTTCCACTGCGTTGAAAGAACCTTACACGGTCGTGCTCACGCGAAAGGCTGCAAATAAATTATTCAAAGAAGAAAACCCACTCGGCCTCACTGTCAAAGTGGGTGATCTCGGCACCTACACAGTCACCGGTGTCCTGAAAGAGACGCCAAATAAATCACATGTTGTATTCGAAGCGCTGGCCAGCATGGCTACCGTGAACAGCTTGAATTCGGCGGATGAAAACAACAAAGAAAAAGATCGAAACGATGAGCTGGAGAACTGGACAAACTTTTGGAATGGCTGGACGTACATTTTGCTTGAACCTGGCATAACCACAGACGAAATTCAGTCGCACCTTGACAAAATCTATGAGGACCATATTGCCACGATCACCGATCCTGACACTTACAAAATGAAATTTCACCTGCAGGCCCTGAGTGACATTACGCCTGGTCCTATGATGAATAATAGTATCGGTCCGGTGCTGCCATGGATCTTCGTTTATTTTCTTGGCGGATTGGCCCTCATTATTTTGCTTACATCCTGTTTTAATTTTACTAATCTTTCGATTGCCCGGTCCCTTACACGGGCGCGCGAGATTGGCGTTCGTAAAGTGACTGGTGCGGCGCGCTGGCAGATTTTTGTTCAGTTCTTGTCGGAGTCGATCGTTGTTTCGTTGTTCGCACTGGCGATCGCATCCCTCATACTATTTTTTCTTAAACCCTTTATTCTTCAGCTGAACTTCGCGCGCATTTTCCGATGGGACCTCGAGTCCAACATGGTGGTGTACGTAATCTTTTTGATGTTTGCTGCGACAGTGGGCATCCTTGCGGGTTTCTTCCCCGCCATTGTCCTGTCCGGGTTTCAGCCTGTTAAGGTGCTGAAGAGCGTAAACAACATGAAGGTGTTTTCAAGGATTGGTCTTCGAAAAGTATTGCTCGTCTCCCAGTTTACCCTTTCGCTGTTCTTCATTCTCAGCGTAATCATTATGTACAACCAACTGCATCTTTTTCTAAGCAAAGATCACGGCTTCAATATGAAGAATAACATTATGATAAGACTAAATCGTACGGCGCCTGGTCCGCTGAAAAATGAGTTACTGAAATACAACAACATTCAGACTGTGACTGCCGCTTCGCACGTGCCTGCGGCAGGAACCAGCATGGGCAACGGTTTCAAAAAAAGTCAGGATGAGAAAGAATGGACCAACCTTGGCCGTTTTACGGTTGACGAGGATTACCTGAAGAATATGCAACTGGACTTGATAGCGGGAAAGTTTTTCAGGGCCGAAGCGGGAGTGGCCAATAAGAATTCGATTGTCATCAATGAGGCGGCAGTGAAGGCACTTCAATTTTCTTCTCCCGAGGCGGCCATTGGTGAAGAACTCATTCCGGAATACGATACAATTCGTAAAACGGTTATCGGCGTCGTGAAGGATTACAACCATCGTGATCTCACAAGAACTATTTCTCCCCTGGGCCTGGTGTATAACCCCGATCAGATTTCCATACTGCAGGTGAGCTACACCGGGAATTATCAATCCGCTGTGAAAGTCATTGAAAAGGCCTGGGCGGCGGTGAACCCCGGGCTCAAGGTTGACTATAAAGAGATAGAATCGGAAATCAAACAGTTCTATGAAATTGTGTTTGGTGACCTCGTGAAGTTATTGAGTGTGACTGCATTTTTAGCCATTTTGATTTCGTGCCTTGGACTTCTTGGCATGGCTACCTATGTAACCGAATCGCGAGTAAAGGAAATTTCAATTCGGAAAATATTGGGATCGAGCGGTCGTGAATTGGTCATGCTGCTGTCGAAAGGCTTTCTTGCCGTTCTCGCGCTGGCCATTGCCATCGGTGTACCGGCCACCTATTTTATCAATAACCTATGGCTGGAACAGATTGCCTATCATACAAGTATGGACCTGCCTGTGATAGGGTTAGGTGTTCTGATTCTCCTGGCATTTGGCATGGTGACGGTCGGATCCCAAACGATTCGCGCTACTTTTGTGAATCCTGTCGACAACCTGAAAAGTGAGTAGCAGCCCGTTAAAAGTCCGTGTTGTTCAAAACAAGAAAGGCGACGATCAGTAGGCCGAGCAACACAAATGGTGTCCATGATACTCCGCCGGCTCGTGTCAGGTTTCTGATTCGCTCATCCTCATCACTTGTTTCGGATAAAATTCTGTTGATTTTCTTATCAGCTTGCTCGAAATACAACCTGTTTCCCAGAAAGCCCAGTATGCCGCCAAATACCCACGTTAATAAAAAATCAAAGACATTTTGAGTGTCGTCGCCAATGTCAAATAAATCATACAGCAGCACTTCAATGAAACCGAGTACAATGATAGCAATCATAACAATAATCAGCTGCTTGTATAACTTTCGATAGAGAAACCAGAACACCCCTGCGAGGAAAGGCCCTATATTGAACGTAGTCCGATCACCTTGATGATAAGCCTTGTATTTTTCCAGATAATAATCGCTTTGCCTGCCGAAGTAGGCGATGAGATATCGTTCATCATCGATCATAAAGAATATGCCCTTTTTGTAGGTTGCAGGCTTGAATATATTTAAAAAATCAATCTTCATGGCGTGCCAGAATGCAGATTGATGGTGCTTACCCGTTTTTCAATTTGCACCGAAGGGAGAACTTAGAAATCTGAGAACTTTCCTAACTGCATGTTTTAAACTCCAAAAGAAGCGTCATTTAGGGGGAATAAATGCAGGCAACTTTAAAATCCGACGGTAACAATTCGTATCTTTGGGCGTTCTTCCTGTTTTGAGAGAAAGCCTGGTATCGCTACGCTATTCCCCATTTCATCAAGGACTTTTCAGATTAATTACCTAACAACAAATTAATGGCTAGACCGCAGGAAACATTTAACAAGAAAGAACTGGAGAAAAAGAGGTTGCAGAAAAGAAAAGAAAAAGAGCAACGGAAAGAAGAACGTAAAGCCAATGCCAAGGAAAGCCAATCCTGGGAAGATATGATGGCTTATGTAGATGAAAATGGAAACATTAGCTCGGCGCCTCCCGATCCATCAAAGAAGAAAGCGGTCAAAGCGGAAGATATCGTTATGGGTTCAAGGAATGTCGAGGGCCATCAGAGGGATTCAATCAGAACAGGCAAGGTCACTTTCTTTAATAGCGCAAAAGGCTTTGGATTTATCAAAGACAGTGAATCCGGAGATAGTATTTTTGTTCACAGTAACAACCTGCAAAGTCCGGTCAAAGAAAATGACAGAGTAACTTTTGAGACAGAAAGAGGGGTTAAGGGCTTGAACGCCGTGCGGGTAAAAATCCTGAAGTGATTTCGCCGGAACAGCAGTATTTCATTTCAATAAGTATCACCGTTTGTTTCGGGAAAGTCTTTTAATACCTCTCATCAGCAGGTACCGTTAGTTTTCGGCATAAGTATTTCCTCCATCATTAAATAGCGAAAGAAAAAAGCCCCGCGCCAGTGCGCAGAGCCTTTTCAACTTAGATAGCCAACCGGAAATTTTCCACGTTACTGAGTTGGGCTTCCTGTCGTTTAGCCTTGGTTCTTCTCCTGAATGGTTCGGACAAATTTTAGAGCAGTTTCATTCTACAAGAGTAAACCTCAATGATGATGATCGACGAGCCATTGGCGCAACACATCCCACACATCATTGGACGCATTGGTTGCCATCCAGAGGTCTGCATGACCATAGTCGATATTGCGGTCTGCTGCTGATTGCTTGTTGACCGTATAAGTAGTGATGTCAGTGCTGGCCGTGAGATTAGTCGTGAAATTGCCCAGTGAACCAAAACCACCTCCTGCTCCCAGGTAAAGGATGGGCACAGCGATTTCATTCAGATGATCGTCGAGGTAAGATTCTTCCTCATCGCAGACGCAAACTCTATATTCATAGCTCGTCAATTGAGGTTGATAAGGTGCCAAGACATTCAGCAGGTTGACCCACCTTACTTCATCGGTGTAGAGCAAAGCACTGAAACTCCCTCCTACAAAGTGCCAGTAGGGAGCCACTGGATTTGCGGCAGGACTTGAGCCTATCGCCATGGCTACCTGTATGTTTGTAAGTCCGGCGAATGCAGGTATGGGTGAAGGATCATTTGGCGCCGTGCTGGCCAGCGCGGCGATTGGAGCGATGTCCAACCCCAATGTTCCCTGGTACTTCCCGCCATCGATCGAAGTCTTGATGTTCGCGGCTTCGGTGCATGCGGAATGCCGTGAGACTTCATCCCCGGTTTCAAATTTCATTCCGCTGTCAACGGGAATAATCCCTTTGACATTTCGCAAAAGGGGAAATTTTTGCGTTTCCTGACCGGCTGCCGTGTAGGCAATAGCCACGCCGTAACTAAAACCCAATAAGTTCATCGGCGCAAAGCTCTGACCGGTAAGTCCGCGGACAAGTCTTGCAATGGATAACCCTGCCAGCGTATGATTCACATCGCGCTGGACACCCCAATCTTTCATGAAAGAAAAATCAGTGGTGGCCTTCGGTACTAACGTCCAGGCCAAGTCAATGCCCCATACGTCTATGTTCTTGCCGGCCAGGTAAATGGGCGAGGAGGTCTGTGCATCAGGGTTGTTGCTTCCCGCCGTAAGGAAGATGTCATCAAAATCCTGGGAGGCGCCATGCACCATGAACACATCCCCCTCCGTACGAATGGGGCGATAGGGGCGGGATTCTCTTACTACGCGATGAAGACGAACGATGTCAAACGATCCATGTCCCAGGGGAATTTCAAATTCATAATGAGCAATTCCGTTCGCCAGTTCAGTTCTTTTTACATGACCGAAAAGGCAATAGAAGGATTTGGATATGAGATTGCGTCTGCCCCCGGTAAGCTGAGGTGAAGAAAAAACATTGTTGAGTTCGTAATCATCCGGTTGAAAGAACGTTTCAATGTCCTTTAACGGAACGTCATCGTTATGCCTGAAGACGTTAATAACTTCTGCCTTGCTCTTTAGCTCAAGACTGCTGATCACAACTTTTTCGCCGTGAGCACCATTTAAGCCAATTAGTTTGATGTGTTCTTTATTGATGATTACGGGCTCGCGGTAAAGGCCGGGTTCCAGGTAAATGACCTGACCGGGTTCGGCGGCCTCAATGGCATTTTGCAGTGACGCACCCTGCTGAACAACGACGCTTGAAATCAGATTGGAGGGATCGGATAGTGACTCCCAAAGATCTGAAGGCAAAGTTGATGGCGGTGGTGCAACCTGATCCCCGATGGGTTCGGAACAATTTGTTAATGTGATAAGCATTACAAGAGGCAATGCTTTAACAAGGTAAGGTGACGATGATCTTAAAGTTTTCATAAGTGTTGGTTTTTAAAATGAAGTCTTTTTGCTACCGGTAGATCCACATCAGCTGATGTTTCTGACAAAGGTTGGTCAACGCGAGGAGTGAGACTTAACAATCCGGGTGCAAAAACTTGTAATGTTTTGTGTACGGATGTTGCACAGCGTGCATTTTGGTTGCAGATCCTGATTTTTTACCTGATTTCTGCCAGGCCTTAGGTGCTGGACGGTATTGAAGAAAAATAATTACTGATTTGCGGCGAGATTTTTTTCCTGGTAGGGGAGATTCATTTTCTTCATCAACGTCGCATATCGTGAATCCTCCCGGATGTAATCCGATCCCGGAAATACGTCGATATACGAAATGGGATACGTTTTGTGTTCTACAGCCTCGTTTAGCAAAGTAAATGACCGGTCAGCAAATCCCAGATAGCCAGCCATGAGTCCAAGATAACAGGAGTTGACATTGCGGACGCTGGATTGTGCGTTGAAGTCTTCCCAAAGGGCCATGGCCTTGTCATTCATGCCGGCTTTGAAGTAAGAATATCCCTTCATGGTATACCAGATATCACCATTCGACGGAAATTTTTCACTCAACGCGAGCGCTTCCTCCAACATCCCTTTGCGCAAATACGTCCAGTTAAGCACGAGTAAGCCATAAGGCAGATTTTCCTGAAGTGCTAACGATTTTCTTGCGTACTTCTCTGCCAGCTCGAATTCGCCATAATAGTAATAGATCCAGGCCAGCCAGGAATGATAAGCTCCTGAGAAAGGTTCAATCTCGATTGCCTTGCGCGCATGGTATATGGCCTGATCCCTCGTTCCAAATAGAACATGATACCAGGCATAGTGCGCGTGCGCGATTTCATTGCTGGGGTTTACAAGCAGGGCGTGTTCAAACGCATCGCGGGCACTAGTCCAATCCCAACTTTTATATAAGTTTAATAGGGCAAGCGCTGTGTGCGCCTCGTCAATCGTTGAATCGAGTCGGATCGCCTTGGAGGCAGCGGCCGTAGCCCGTAGAAAGGCTTCTTCTTCGGAAAGCGGACCATGCCCCACCAGTGCGTACCCCAGGGCCAAACCCGCATAGGCCAATGGGTCGCCGGGGTCGTTGTCGATGGCATCGTGCAAATACTTAATCCCTGATTCAAACGACTCTGCTGTTCCTTTGTTCAAATAGTACATTCCCCGCAAATAAGACTTGTACGTTTCGGGATTTACTTCTCTTGAAGCAGATAGCCTTGCGGTAATATGAGGCGTAATGTTTATCCTGATATTTTGGGCAATGTCTTTGACGGCGGAAGCCTGAATAGTCAGCACCTTATCCATGCGATTATGATATTCATGGGCCCACAAGTGTCTTTCCACGGGAAACACCTTGATCAACTGGATAATCATCCTAAGACTGTCACCTGCTGTGAATACGGAGCCCTCAACGATGTGGTCAACACCAAGATCTTTTGCAATGTCCCTTAGCAACATGCCGCTATCGCGGTAACGCAACGTTGACGTTCGTGAGATCACCCGGAGCGAAGAGATTTGTCCCAGTTGACCGATGAGCGCATCGTGCAGGCCGTCGACAAAGTAAGCATTGTCAGGCTCGCCGGTGAGATCGTCAAGGGGCAGGACAGCGACAGAGAATTCAGATTTGGTTGGTGATCTGAAATAGACAAGGCCTATGATCATTATCATAACGACGGCAAAAGTGAGGATCGCCAGCCATAAATTTTTACGTTTGATCATCCTGTTCTCAGGTATCAGCGTTGGAACCCCTTCAGCGATGGAGGCGCCTTTCCTAACTTCACCGGGAGAAATGCCGTAATGCTTTTGAAAGACTTTATTAAAATAACTTGGACTATTAAAGCCAACACGATAAGCAATTTCAGAAACCGTGGCGACATTATTTTCCAGGAACCGTCGCGCCCGCTTTAGTCGTGTCTCACTGATCAGGTCACTGGCTGATTTGCCAGTTAGTTTTTTCAACCTGCGGTGAAGCATGGACCGGCTCAGACCTACCTCGGCAGAGAGGTCTTCTACGGAGAATGTTTCATTAGCCAGATTCTGCTCGATTACCTTTTCTACCTGGCCGAGAAATCGATCATCCATGGTTGGTTCTTTTTCAGGATCCATAATCCAACGGGAATGATGAGCAAGATCAGAATTTGGAATTTACTCAATTAGAGACGGAATTGCAGGCTTTAAGGTTAAATATTTATGAATGTTATTAATGCGGAAATCACCTGGAATCACTGGAATCATCGATGTAAAATATTGAGTTCAGGAGGATCAATACCAGACGGAAAGTACGCGTGATCGATCTCAGTTTAAAAATAATATTAATCCCAAAGGTCACTTGAGAATTCCAAGTTTCTTAGCCTCCAATACAGCTCGTGCCCTGGAATTGACTTCAAGTTTCCAGAGGATAGCCGACAGGTGATTATCTACAGTCTTTGTTGCAATAAAAAGTTTCTTTCCGATTTCACTATTTTGCAGGCCTTCGCAAAGGAGACCAAGGATTTCCACCTGACGACGCGTGAGATGAGCGGCATTGTTGCGTGTTTGCGAATGCGGGCCACGCGGAATATTTTTTACTCCTTGCAATTTTAGTTTTAAACGCATCTTGTTATGAGTCGCGGTTGCGCCAAGATTTTTAAGCAAGACTAATCCCAGCTTTCTTTTTTTTTCATTTCCATCCAGTGACGCAAGGGCCTCCTCATATTTACATCCGAGATCATTCCAGCATTGAGCAGCTTCTGACCATGCGCCGTTCATTTCATAATGGTAAGGACCAGGATATTCAACCTGCTGTGACGCTGTCAATCCATTTTTCTTCATCCAGTAAGCGAGCTCGCCATAATGCCATGAATTGTTCTTATCAGGAAATATTTCGTTAACAATGGAATCCAGGTCATTATTGGCGTAGGTTTCGCCTGTAAGCCAGTGAAGTTCCAATTCAGCGACAAGAACGGCGGTAAGGCGTTTCACTTCATTTGTTGGCAGGGCTAATTTTTTAGCCTGAGCTATTAATGATTTTGCTTCATCAAAGCGCCCGCGTCTCATTTTTACGCGCGCCACTAACGACAGGGCCATACACTTCACTAAATGGTGGACATTGCCCAGTAATTTTCCTGCAATGCTCTCAGCTTCACTCCAGTCACCTGTCTCCAGCAGCATGCGGGCTTTCCATTGCAAAATGAAATGAGACCATGAACTCAGATCGTGTGTTTCACAATAGGTAATACCGGCGTCACCAATATCATTTGCCTTCTTGTATTTTTTGATGAGTACAAAAGCGGAAAAAAGATTGGTGTACGCGCGGCCTGCATGATCGTGAAAACCATTGGCAAGCGAAATCCGAAGACTTTCTTTTAAGTTTTCCTCACCTTCTGTTTTTGCTGCTGATGATTTTATTTTGATAACCCCGACATTTGTCAGGGCATGGGCAAGAATCTCCTTGTCTTCCATTTGAACGGCGAGATCAATAGCCCGATTTCCCCAACTCAATCCGCGAACAGAGTCTTCGGCAAGCATAAAAAACTGGGATAAATTACTGTAAGCCAGCGCCCGTTCCCTGGACGGCAAACCCTTGTCTAATAATTTGACCGATTCAAGAGCAGAGGATTTTGATTTTTTCTGATCACCGGCAAACCACCAAAGCCTTGAAAGAAAGCGCAACGCATCACCTTCCTTTGACTCATCTTTTTTATTTCGCCAATAGGCTACAACCTTGTCCTGAGACTCAATAGCTGAAGCGATTTGATTTGTGAGATAGCACTCATAGGCGTGCCGTTCATGTAGCGTGACAAACGTGGAATCATTTTCTCCGGCGCACTCGATCGCTATCCTGTAAAGTTTCGAGGCTTCGATGTGCGACCCGATTGAAGCAGCTTGTTCGGCCGCTTTGGGAGCGAATTCCAAAACGATATTTTTTTCATCAGCAAACTTTGCATGGTGAACAAGACGGGCAAGATTATTGGAATGCGCCGGGCTTTCCAGCATGATCTTCAAAATTTTTCTGTGAAGACTTTTCCGCTTTAATGAAGACATTGATTCTTCAATCGCAAGCCGGAAGAGTTCATGTTTGAATGAAAAATGGTCTTCATGATTGATAATGACACCGGCACGCATACAACTTTCAATTCCATTTTTGAAATGTGAATCCAAATGTTCCATCAAACTGGTCTCAACACCTGAAGGAAAAATAGAGAGAAGCTCCCAAAAGGTTCGGGTGGATTCGCTCATGGCATGAAAAACTGTGAGAACAGAATCCTTTACACGTTTGGGAATGCCCGGACTATAACTTGCAAGAATCTCCATCACATAAAATGGATTGCCATTGGTGAGCTGGTATATCTCATTGCCAGAGTATCCTTTTGCTATGGCTAACTTTTCAACGGCTTCACGGGAGAACCTGTCAAGTGGCAGTTTTGAAAAATTGCCCATGGGGAGTTGTCCGAAGATGGAGTTTAGCGGATGATCAACATCAATCGCATCATCCCGGTAGGTTAATAAGAACAGGCATTTAAAACGGGAAATGCGTCTGGTTAGAAATTTAATTAAGTCCAGGGTAGCTTCGTCTGCCCAATGAATATCCTCAAAAACCAACACGACCGGCATCGCCTGCGTGGATAACTCGCGGAGCAGATTGGCAAATATAAGCCCCCGGTCTTTTTCCGTTTTCAACAAGCTCAGAAAATGACTCCCTACCTGGCTGGCCACATCATACAATGGGCCTAGTGGACGAGGGGTAAAGAGAGAATCACAAGCGCCCGTATAAATTTTTGCAGAACCTTCTATTCTTTTGAGCAATGCATTGATCACGCAGGTTTTCCCCACACCCGCTTCTCCCAAAAGAAACATGGCATGTCCTGTTCCTTTTTGAACTTGCTGATATTGATCCTCAAGAGCTGCCATGCAAGCAGCTCTTTCCATGAGCTCCATTAACGCATTGAAACGTGTTACTCCAATACCTGGTTGTCTGAAAGAGTGAAATGTAAAAAATGAGGTGTCGAAAATTAAAATCTAGGTAAAACTATTCACATGTGTTAACCCACGACACAGTTCCTTTGTGGCGAATATTTAAATGCTCAAAAAAAATGAAAAAAGTAAGTTTTATATCCCTCCTGCTTCCAGTGATGTTGTTGGGATCGTGTGTTTCAAACCAAAGGAAATCTGCAATCACTTCAAAGACGGATGATCCTTCTGGAAAAAAGTACCTCTATATGGATGTTCACAACCTGGAACCCGGAAAGGTAGACCTCGAAGCTGTTGCCGGGGCTCATCAGAAAGATCTTGCCACAGAGGGTAAGTATGGTGTTCACTTTGTGAAGTATTGGGTTGACGAAGCGCAAGGGAAGGTCTATTGTTTGGCTGAGTCAAGAGATTCCGCTGCTATCTATTACACGCATCGTGAAGCGCATGGGCTTGTGCCTGATCACATCCTCAGGGTGACCAGTGGCGCGGAAGGTTTCAAAAGATTAAATGAACCGATGTTCTTTGATATCCACCGCATTGGCAGTGGAAAAGTAAATGCAGATGCGGTTGCCGGTGCACACGAGAAAGACCTTGCCGTGCAGAGTAAGTATCACACCAACTTCATCAATTATTGGGTCGATGAAAAAGATGGAATAGTAATGTGCGTGGCGCAGGCTCCTGACTCCGCAGCAATGGTCAAAACTCACCAGGAAGCACATGGCCTTTTGCCGGATGAAGTGCACCTGGTCCACGAGGGCAAGTAAAAAAGGGTTAATGGTGGATGGACAGGGCTCAACAGCTCTGATTGTTACCCCCGGTCCGCAGGGATTTGGGGGTTCTTTTTTTCATTTCAACTACCCTGAGTTGCTCGTTTGTTCTGCTCCACACCTCTATTACTTCGCCGGCGTAATCACCACACTTCTGAAGTCAATCGGGCCATGATCACCCTGGAAATAAATCGGGCCGGGTTCGCCCTCTTTACTATCAAGTGCTCCGCCCGTGATACCGGGAATCTCCTGGTTGCAGATAACGGTCTTACCATTGGCCACGACCGTCACCATACGGCCGATGAGCGTAATGTCGAATGTCTGCCATTCACCGGCATCTTTGGCCGCCATTTCGCTGGGCGTTAAAAATCCATAGATGGCACCGAAGTATCCTTTCCAGGGTTCCTTTCCCTTGTCGTCCGCTATCTGCACTTCATGGCGGCCCCTGAGGTAAACACCGCTGTTGCTACCTTTTTCATAACGAAATTCCACGTGAAGTTTGAAATCGGTAAACGTTTGATCACTCACCAGATTGGCGCCCGACTTTTTGCTTCGGAGAATACCATTTTCCACCACCCATTGATTTTCACCAGTGGCATGCCATCCTTTAAGGTCGACGCCGTTGAAGAGTTTAATGGGTTTACCCCAGGTCGGTTCGCCCGTTCTTTTTAGTAAGGGTGCGCGAACGGCAGTCCAGTTATATGTTTTGCCGTCGACGAAAACCATGGTGCCTTTTAATTGATCACCTACCAGTTCGCCCCGGAAATCAAGATTGTTCGGACTATCCTCCCATTGTGGGGGAATGGAAAAGCTAAACTTTCCATTGTTCACGTTGATGACAGAGATCGGACGGGCACTGCCACCTGCATAGACAAACCGCCCGACCAAAGTCCGGACTCCTGAATGCTCGATTTCAAGCCATGCAGGCAGTTGCTTGCCATCCTTCTCGATGGTCATATCCCATCGTCCTTCGATGGATTCGGCAATTGTATAATTTCCACTCATTCCTTTCACAGGGAGGTTGACTAACATTAGCACTAAGATATGAGAATGAAGAACCTTAAAAGAAAAGTTGACAAGGCCTATCGATATTTTTTTCATGATGTTGTGCGGTGATGATGTAACCAATATTAGAAATAATAACTTATAATTCCTTGAATGATTTGAATGCAATAAGGGGAATACTTGCGTGTTTTTTACACACTGACTCTTTCCAGCTTATACTTCATTCGCACGTCACTTTACAGTGCTTCAAAATATTTTATAAATTACGATGATGCAAAATATAATTGCCCTCCGGATATTCAAGTCATTCTTGGCGATTGCCTGTATCGTCTTACCCTTCTTTGCAAAATCACAGACCAAAATCCTGAAAGCAGGCGCAGCAACTGTAAACATTACCCCTTCAGCGCCGGTACCCATGAGCGGTTACGCCGCCCGCGGAACACCGTCTACAGGTGTTCACGATGAAATCTTCGCACGGGCATTTGTTTTTGATGATGGAAAAAAGAAAGCCTGTCTTATCCAGGCGGATCTCATCGGGTTTTCATTTGAATTTGCTGACCAGATCGCGGTGGAAGTAGAAAAGAAAACCGGCATACCAAAAGACAATTGTTTTCTTGTTGCTGTTCACAATCACGGAGCGCCCTCCACCCGTGTGTACGGCGAAACTGAAACGGATAACCTTACTGCCTACCTTTCCGATCTTCAAAAGAAGTTGGTGAATGTTGTCATCGATGCACACAACAAGAGCGTGCCAGCATCCCTTGGAATAGGAAAAGGAAGATGTACGATGAACATCAACCGCCGTGCGTCCCAGGGAAACGGCGACATCTGGCTGGGAAGAAACCCCGACGGACCGTGTGATCACGATGTCGATGTCGTCCGGGTCAGCGATGCCCGCAATGGGGCTATTGGCTTATTGATCAACTGGCCCTGTCACGCTGTAGTGGGAGGGCAGGAAAATAGTCTTATCACCAGCGACTGGCCGGGCGCTACGGTGCGATATCTGCAGAAGAACTTCAACGCCGGAATTCCTATGGCCATTACAGCGGGCGCTTCCGGCGACATTAATCCGATCTATGGTCCGGGGAACAACTTCGGTGACATGGAGTCTATTGGCTTGTTGTTGGGAGACGAAATCATCAGAGTGGTTAAGGATATTGATGGGAAGCAAGGAGGAACGGTTACGGTCCTTCGCCGCGAAGTGGAAGTACCGGGGAAAGAAAAGTTTGAAACGCGGATGCCTGGAGAAAAAGTTGTGCCTGGTGCGTCCGTGAAATTAAGATTCTCCGTTTTAAAGGTAGGCCCTGTTGTGTTCGCCGGCATCTCCGGTGAGCTGATGACCACTATCGGGATGAAGATAAAAGAACTTTCACCTTTTCGGAATACGACAATTGTTACACACTGCAACGGCAGCAGCGGCTACCTCTGCACTGACGAAGCCTACCGGCAGGGAGGTTATGAGCCCATGGTTTCCAGAACGGCACCGGGTGTGGAGAAAATCATCGAAGATAACTTATTGGCTATGCTGAATGAAATGAGTGAGTGATGAAGGGAAGAAACCGGAAAGATTGCAATTTTCTTTTGAGGCAAACAAAATTGTGAACGGTGTGACTTCATTTCAAATCAAAATCACCTCAATGAGGGTATAGACATGCCGCACATTTTTGATAACTTTTGTGCTCATCGTGGAAGGGGATAATATGATCCTAAGACTCACATCCATTATATTACTGGCCAGTTTGTGGGCAAGGGCACAGCCTGAACCCGATACTGTCCCGGCATTTGAACCCTATTTTTCGGCAACAGTTGTTACCAACCTTGAGCGATCAGCCCAATGGTACCAATCCGTTTTTGGATTAGCTGTGAAGGAACGAATGAATGACGCCGTAGGGAATTACAAGATAATTATTCTCACCTCCCCTAAGTTGATGTGGGAATTGCTTGAGTTGAAAGGATCGTTGGCTCGTCATGCCTTATTGGAAGGCAAAGCGCCAGGTACGCAAATTGAAGGGCCTTTTAAAACGGGATTTAAAGTGCAGGATATTAATCAATGGCTGGCTCATCTGTCGGCGCTGAAGATTGACGTTCCCCACGTTTGGACTGATGCAACCACCGGGAAAGGGAACTTCATCATTAGTGATCCTGACGGCAACCTGATCCAGTTCTTTGATTAAACCCACGGTCTTCGGAATAGCAGATAACTTATTGGCTATGCTGAATGAATTAGGTGAATAACTATCCACCCAACTCACCAACTCCCCTCTTTAAATAACGAAGACCATTCCGAATTTTAAGTTCGGAATGGGAATTGTTAAGGGCAGGTCACTTTAACTTCCGATCAACCATCATTTTTCAACTGTCTCCTCTGCACGCCCGGCAAACGCGTAATCAGCATACCCCTGTTCACCCGGTGTGTAAAAAGTATTCGCATCCGGGTTTTGAAGTGGAATATTATTTTTCATGCGATAGGGGAGATCAGGATTTGCAATAAACGGAGCTCCAAATGAAATCATATCGGCGCCCTCTTTTTGCAAAGCATGCTCTGCCCTTTCTTTAGTGTACCCTCCATTAAGGATAAGGAGGTTGATAAAATTCTGGCGGAACGATTGAAGCAGTTGCCTGCCTTCCTCGGTTGCGCGGGCTCCAAAGTCAATCACATGGAGATAGAGAATATCCAGCCTGGAGAGTTCATGGGTGAGATAGGAATACGTTTTGAAAGTGTCTTCATATACCTTCATGTCATTGAATTGGTTGTAAGGTGAAAGCCGTATTCCTACCTTCTCTTTTCCGATAGCGCTGACGACAGCCTCAGTTAGTTGAATGACAAAACGCGCCCGGTTTTCTGTAGAGCCTCCGTAGATGTCGCTGCGTTGGTTCGTAGTGGGGTTTAGAAACTGCTCCGGCAGATAGCCGTTCGCACCATGTAATTCAATTCCATCAAATCCTGCTTCAATTGCATTTTTTGCTGCCTGGACAAATTCATTGATGGTATCACTGATATCATTGAGCGTCATCTCTTCCGGTATCGCTTGTTTTTGCATACCTAAAGAATCTGTCCACATATCGCCATCAGCCCGGACCGCAGAAGGTGCGAGTGTCCTTGCACCTGCCGGTTTATTGGAGGAATGCGCAATTCTCCCCACATGCATGAGTTGTGTAACTATTTTGCCACCTTTATCATGTACGGCATGCGTTATTTTGCGCCAGCCTTCAATTTGTTCGTCGCTGTAAATCCCCGGCGTTCGCGCATATCCCAGTCCATTAATCGAAGGTGAATTACCTTCGGTGATGATCAATCCTGCGGTTGACCGTTGAGCGTAGTAAGCCATCATTATTTCATTGGGCAATGTGTCGATCGCCCGACAGCGCGTCATGGGTGCCATCGCAATAGCGTTGCTAAACACCTGACCGTGCCTGCTAACCGCGCCAAATAGATCTTTTCCGTTTTCTGCTTTCATGTGATTTTTGATTTTAAAATTGAAAGCATAAAGTTGAAAGGCACTGATACCCAGATCAATTAGTCATGGAAAGCTGACCATAATAAAATGAACAAAACAAAAATTATTTTTTTGTTATGAACTTTTTAGTGCGTGAACAAATTATCTAGGGATGACCATGAACCTATCATCCAATCAAAATAATAGTCAGGTAAAGATGACTACTCTTGAAACGAACCTGCATCACGGTACAGATTGTCCGGGACAAGACATTCTTAAACTCCTTTCCGGAAAATGGAAGCCGCAGATCATGCGACTGGCATCAAAAGACAAA
>DASUGQ010000262.1:0-2821 GCA_036273935.1 Cyclobacteriaceae bacterium
GCCTTATCGTCTTTTTCCAGAACACATTATCTCCTTGCGATTCGTATTTGTACATCACAAACGCCATAGCATTGCCCACCGCGAAAAGAAAGGAAGGAAAGACCAGATCCGTCGGCGTGAAGCCATGCCACTTTGCATGCTGAAGGGGAGCATAAACGAACCGCCACGTCCCTGGAGAATTTACGATGATCATGAAGCAAACGGTCATTCCCCGAAAAACATCCAGGGCTAAAAAGCGGGAGGTCTGTGACATGGCAGGTCAGGTTTGATTTCCAGTAATTTATAAAGAAATAAAAGGACACACCAAATACACAGGAGAAGTTATCGGTTATCGGTTAATAGTTAATAGCAAAAGGCGAAATTCTTAAGCCTCAGATCAAAGTTGGCCGCACCACAAATTACTAATCAAGGGCTCTCTAAAAACCTATTTTTTGTCACCTCATCCTTAGTCCTTCTCCTTACCGGAGAAGGTCAAAGGAGTTTTTAGAGATGCCCTTAAAGTAAAAGCAATCTTCGTGAATTTGAAGATTGCTTTTTTTTTGACTTATATTCAAAACATGCTCCAGAGTAAAGTATTGATTGCGGTTGTTGTTGGCTTACTGGTCTTTTTTATTGACATCGGATTTCTCCAGCTAGTAAAGCCTTTTCTTGACAAGCTCTCCTCTTACATTAAGAAAGCGGCGTTAGCAAGCTTATGGTTGATCACCGTTTGGACGTTGGGTACACTTTTTACTTACTACCTCGCCGATAGACTAAATATTCATGCGGGCGTCAATCAATGGGTAATGACGATTTTGATGATAATCTATTTCACCAAAACTGTTTCACTGATTGTTTTGTTGTTGAGTGACATTTATATGGGATTGAGAAAAGTCATTCGGTCTGCCAGAACATCCCGGAAGCCGGAGAGTGAGGGGAAAGCGATCAGCCGTTCGCAATTCATCAGGAAAGCAGCGCTGGCAGCGGGAGGCGTTCCATTAAGCGTGTCAGTTTTCGGCATATCTCGCGGCGCCTACGATTATTGTGTCAAAAGGAGAACAATTTATCTGCCTAATTTGCCAAAGAGTTTTGACGGAATACGAATAGGACACATCTCTGATATTCATTGCAACCCGGGCTATTTTAAAGTCGCTGTTCAGGGTGGCGTAGACCTGCTTATGGCAGAAAAAACTGACGTTATTTTTTTCACCGGTGATCTTGTGAATTACAGAACTGATGAAGTAAAGGAGTACATCGGTATTTTTGATAAAGTAAGAGCCCCCCTGGGGGTGTATTCAGTCACCGGTAATCATGATTACGGAAGTTACATTTCATGGCCCAGTGAAGAAGCGAAGCGTAAAAATTTCCGCGACTTTTTAATTGCCCATAAAGAACTCGGTTACGACCTCCTTATGAATGAGCATCGCTTTCTCGAACAAGGGGGGGATAAAATTGCAATCATAGGTATTGAAAATTGGGGAAAAGGGCGATTTCCAAAATTCGGTAAACTCGATGTTGCGCATGAGGGAACAGATGAGGCTGCGGTGAAGCTACTACTTTCACATGACCCAAGCCATTGGGATTTGCAGGTGCGGCCCGACTATAAAGATATTGATGTGATGTTCGCGGGGCATACCCATGGCTTTCAAATGGGGATAGAAGTTGGAAATATCAAGTGGAGCCCTGCGCAGTATTCATACAAACAATGGGCTGATCTCTATCGGGAGGGAAATCAATACCTGTACGTCAATCGTGGTTATGGATGCATCGGGTTTCTGGGTAGAATCGGGATGCCGCCAGAGATTACCATTATTGAATTGAAAAGAGATGGTCAGTAGCCCTTGATCAATTGGAAGGAACACACTACTAATGACCATTGACCAATGGCCTTTTATTTCTTCTCCACCGCGTGACCGCCAAATTCATTTCGCAAGGCGGAAACAACCTTTCCCGAAAAAGTATCCTGCTCTTGTGATCGATACCGCATCAACAGGGAGAGCGCAATTACGGGCGTGGCAATTTGTTTTTCGAGCGCTGTGTCAAGCGTCCATTTACCTTCACCGGAAGAGTGCATCACACCCTTGATCGATTCAAGCCCAGGATCTTTTCTCAACGCATTTTCGGTGAGCTCCATAAGCCAGCTTCTCACGACGGAACCATGATTCCACACTTTTGCAACTGCTTCAAGGTTCAGTCCGAATTCACTCTTTTGCATAACTTCAAAACCTTCCGCAATAGCCTGCATCATTCCATATTCGACGCCATTGTGTACCATCTTCACAAAATGACCGGAACCACTTTGCCCGCAGTAGAGATAGCCGTCCTTAATGGAAATGTCTTTGAATAAGGGTTCAACCGTACCGAACGCGTTAGCATCGCCTCCAATCATAGCACAAACGCCATTCAACGCACCCTCCATTCCGCCGCTCGTTCCACAATCAAGATATTTGATCCTTAATTCTTCGAGTTCTTTTGCACGTCTTACTGAATCCTTGAAAAAAGAATTTCCGCCATCGATAATGATATCACCGGCTTTGAGAAAACCTTTGATGGCCTGAATCGTATCGTCAACCGGTTTTCCCGCTGGAATCATTAACCAGATTATTTTCTGAGCTGGGAGTTTTTTAATGGTGTCCTCCAGCGATTCGCCGGTTAATATTCCTTTTTCGTTGATCAACTTTCTTGACTGAGCATTCAAATCAAAAGCAACCACTTTGTGTTTGTTCTTGTTCATGTTGAGGGCGAGATTGAATCCCATTTTGCCCAATCCGATCAATCCAATTTCCATAGTTCAATTTAGTTGAGAAGTTTCAGAGTAAGTTTTACTTTCGGTCATTTCGTA
>DASUGQ010000263.1:0-4775 GCA_036273935.1 Cyclobacteriaceae bacterium
TAATAATTCCGAATTATTAATGTGCTCACGTTTCTGCAAACCTACTTAAGGTGTATGAGAGAAGTCATTTTTAAGGTAATTTTCCATTGGTACTTTTAAAAATCGCTCATGAAACAAAAAGTGAGAATCCTGGTAACGCTAATTTTACGCTGACCGGGCAAACGAAAGAGAAAGACAGGTGATATCATGGAAGCCCTGAAAATATTCTTAAGAATAGCCAAATTCCTGGGGAAAGTAGTGCTGGGCTTGCTGGTAATGCTTATCACTGTATTGGCCCTCCTTCACCTTCCGCCCGTGCAGAAGCAGATCGCCCGTAAGTTGTCAGACTACTTGTCTTCCAAAATTGAAGCGAGGGTAAACATACGAAGCGTTACGTTTTCAATGCTGGGGAATGTGGCCATCGATGACTTAACGGTATGGGATCGTGACGGCAATCAGATTTTCTCAGCCCATAAAATCGAAGTCAGATCAAATGTTTTTGACCTTGTTACCGGCGAACTAATTTTTGATGAAGTTCATCTTGGTGGAATAGATGGCAAGCTCATTCAGTCTAAAGAAGGATTGAATATTCAATTCATAATCGATGCATTCAAACCAAGAGAAAGTGCAGCGGCAACTGAATCAACTCCATTGGACCTTCAGTTCAAAAAAGTTGTGTTTGAAAATATTGTATTTGAATTTACATCCGAAGTAGACAGTGTGTCCATTGCGGCCCAACTGGGAATGTTCACCAGTCATGGATTTGAATTTCACTCCAATCCAGGCAAGATCAAAGCTGATCAGGTTATCCTTCAACACACAGTAGTGAACGCTGTGATCAGGTCGTATGCGGATACCATTAACACTACGGTTGCCTCAAAAGACAATGAACTTATTGATCTTGATTTTGGCAGCGGTTTGATTTTTGAGATCAAGGCTTTTGAATTGACGGATGATGAGTTTTCCATCCATCGGAATCTTGTTACAGAGGCGCCAAAATTTGATCCCTTTAACTTCACCTTAAGAAATATAGAGCTTAGCCTGTCGGATATCTTAATTCGTGAAGACACACTTGCGGCAGGCATGCAATCTCTCTCGGCTCAACTTCCGGGATTTGCATTAACACAAGCCATGGCCGATATACAATTGAATCGAAATCAATTGACCCTTTCCGGACTTCATCTTGTCTCCGGCACCGATGAACTGCGGGCGGATATCACGGCGCCGTATGATCTGAATTCCACCAAAGGAACTGACTACGCGCAAATAAAACTCGATGCGCAAATTAACCCTGGAGACTTTGCCTATTTTTTAAGCGACTCAATAATGAATCAATTCAACTGGGGGAACACCGCATTGGCGATGGAAGGAGACTACATCATGGGAAAGGGCAAGTTAAAAATGTTGAATCTGAAAACCGGAAACAGCCAGCTTCATGCTGAGGGAACAGTGGGTGATGTATTGAGTGTGGATTCAATGAATTGGAGAGATTTTGTCGTCACTGCCTCTATTGGACCAGACTTCCGGAACACATTAACACCTTTCCTTCGAAATGTGAACGTGCCACCATTCATAGCACTTCAATTGAATACTTCCGGTCAGCTCAAAAATATTTTTGTAGACGGAAAGGTGCTTACTGCATGGGGTGATATAAAAGTCATGGGAAAAGTTACTCCCTCGTCGGGAAATGTTGGGTTGGACTTAAATGTGATCGGTGAAAAAGTTGACCTTGGAGAATGGATGAGTCAGTCCTGGTTGGGACCTGCGAATCTTTCTGTGGCCGCAAATGGATTTATTGGCGATAACACGAATGTTGAAATCAATGGATTGATCAATGAGGTTGAAATGTTGGACCAATCCATACATGATATTGCCTTTCAAACGCATACAAGACAAGACAGCACGATGGTTACTGTCTCAATAACCGATCCGAACTATCGCTCCGAGATCAGTTCCGGCATTTCATTCTCAGGACCGTTAATGATTTCAAACAATATTCTATTTGATGATTTTAAACTGGGTAATCTATTGCAGATGGACAGCGCCCTATCAATCTCGGGTAACATCAAATCTAAAATAATAGTAGACTCACCTTCCATGGAGGGGTATGTAGAGGGTGATAGCATTCTTCTCACAAATCAATCCGAGCGCTATTCACTTGACACGTTAATTTTTCATGCTGCGATTTCTCCGACCGCCAGTGACATTACGTATTTCGCGGATCATGCACAAGCAGGTGTCGTGTCGAATTTTGATTTACGGGATTTGCCTGAAGTCATTCAGACCTGGTCAGGGAACATTTTAAAAAGCTCTTCTGATAACATTCATCCACGGATGGTCAGGACTGCCAGCTTTAACATTGACCTGGAAAATGCCAACCTCCTTAGGTTGTTCGGCATGGACGTTGATGACTTTTCCGCACTTATGATTAAAGGTGAATTCAATGAGCAGAAAAAATCAGTATCCCTGGATGCCGCTGCCGGAGAATTTAAAGGTTATGGAATTTGGCTGGATACCTTGTACACTAATCTTGTGACGCGTCGGGATAGCATTGGCGGGAGCATGATAGCAACAAATTTATATTATGATTCTGTTCAGTTGGGCAACCTTGATTTTGAAATAAAAACGAGGCAAGATACCGCTACATCAAGTCTGCTGTTATCGAGAGATACCGTAACGCTTTTGGGATTGCAGACCCGCATTCTTCCCGCTGACGGTGGTGCATTTGTACATGTTGATCGGTTAACGGCATTTAATAATGACTACTCTGTTGATCCGGAAAATTCTGTGCATGTCGGAAACGAAAATTTGGTGTTGAATCATTTCAAGATCAGTCGCGACAGCATGCAAATTAGTTTGGAGGGTGATCTGAATGTGTTCGATATATCGTTTAGTAATGTTGACCTTACAACCCTGAATTACCTGATATCCCCGGACACAACGCTCATCGATAACGGTCATCTTACTGGAAACCTTTCCTACTCGCGAGATCGGCAACTTGACCTGAGGGCGAATATCAATAGCCTTAGTATTTATAAGTCCAATCCACTCACCATTAATGCCAGTGCAGTGAGTGAAGGCAACGAAGTACCTTTTGAATTCCTGCTCACCAATGCAAACAATAGGATTGATCTGAAGGGTAAATATTTTTCAGATCGTTCGGACGTGGATGCGGTGTTGCTACTGGATGTCAATAACCCCGAATTATTTGAGTTCCTGGTATCCGGGGTCATTGAAGAAATGAATGGATCTATCAAAGGGAAAGCGTCGATCAGCGGTCCATTAAAAGAACCTGCACTCAAAGGCTCTTTAAGATTTGTTGACCTTGGGTTGACTACTGTCAACCCTGAGTTAACCTTTAATGTGCGGGATGATAGTATCGCACTGGAAAACAATGCTCTGCTCTTTAACCAATTTAGCCTGTATGACAGGGAAAATCATTCACTCGTCATCAATGGAAACATAACGTTGAAGGACTATCAATCATTAATGTACGATCTGCGAATAACCGGTGATCAGTACACCTTAATTCATAATCCAGACTCTACAAGTGGCAAGCTAAGAGGCCAGCTTGTCATTGACAGTGATATCAAATTAAAGGGTAGTGCGAAGAACACAAATATTGAAGCCAAACTTAACATCAAGACTGCCACTGATCTTACGATTGTAAATTCCAAAAGCGACATTGAACTTCTGAAAACGGAGGGAATTATTGACTTCGTTGACCCTGCGCTTTTATTGGATTCTATTGCGACTGCATCATCTGCCGATTTCTATGATTCATTGATTGCCAGCCTTCCGGATTTCAATCTGAATTCAACCATTTCGATAGAAGACAATGCAACTTTCCGGGTTATTATTGATGAGCAGTCTGGTGATTATATAAAGGCTTCCGGGGGAGCAAACCTCGAACTTGGTTACGACCGTACCGGTAATCTTCGTCTCGCCGGGAATTACACCATTACGAAGGGAGTCTATCGTTTGTCGTTCTACGATTTGGTTAAAAAGAACTTTAACCTGGTCCGTGGCTCTTCCATTAATTGGGGAGGAAGCCCCGAGAGTGGAGAGCTGAACATAAAAGCCGTGCGCACTGTTGAATCCAATTCCATCGGTTTGATTGGTCATGAAATTGGTGAGAATGAAAAATCTATATACAAGAGATCATTGGATTATGAAGTAGGGATCAACATTAAGGGAACCATTGAAAGGCCCGTTGTCTCATTTTCCTTGGATCTTCCTCAAAAAGATAGGACAAGTTACCCCGTACTTGCAAATAAACTGGACCGACTCCGACAGCCGGAGTATGAATCGGAATTGAATAAACAGGTCTTTGGGCTTTTAGTTCTCGGTGGTTTTTTACCGGAGACCAGTGGTTCTGATATCAATTCAAATCTTATTGCAACGACTGCACTATCCAATAGTGTAAATAGTTTGCTAGCCAGTCAGCTTAATCGATTTGCGAGTCAGTACATAAAAGGTGTAAACATCGATGTGGGAATACAATCGTTTAGTGACTACTCCGCGCCCGGGGGCAAGACCCAAACGGCTATGGATTTCAGAGTCACAAAAAGCATGATGGACGATCGGTTGTCATTTGAAATCGGGGGTGATTTTGATATCAACCAGGATCAATCCGGCGCCAACACAGGCAGCAAAAATTACAGGGGCGACATTGCCATCATCTACGATCTTACGGGGAATGGGGACAAGCAGCTTAAATTATTCAACAATGAAACGTACGATATAATTTATCAGGAAATACGAAACACCGGCGTATCGCTGATATTCATCCGGGA
>DASUGQ010000264.1:0-8478 GCA_036273935.1 Cyclobacteriaceae bacterium
CCTGATCCCCTTTCTGTGCGTGGCGCAAAAGAAAAAGAAAGAGAAACAGGATACATTAAAAGTGACAGACTTTGTACCGACAGGACTTCGTATCGGAACTGACGTCATCGCACTGATCAAGACTTCCACCGACGATACATATTCTGGTTGGGAAGTAAATGCTGATCTTGACTTATATCGTTATTTCCTAACTGTTGATGTGGGAAGTTGGAGCCGTAATTTTCAATCGACCGACGGCCAGTACTACAGTAACTATTCAAACGATGGTAATTATTTCAGAGTAGGGGCTGATTTTAATTTTCTGCCCAAAGATCCAAATGGAAATGCTTTGATTTTTGGTGCACGATATGCGCGATCTGTTTTTTCAGAGGATTACGTGGTTCACTCAAATGACACGGTGTGGGGGCCGATTGATGAAACTTACATAAATGCAAATGTTCCTGCTCGCTGGTTTGAATTGACCGGTGGACTTCGTGTAAAGATTTGGAAGATACTTTGGCTCGGCTATACCGCCCGCTATAAATTCTCCTTGAAAACCGGGGACACCCCAACGATGTTACCTCACGACATTCCCGGCTATGGACGAACAGATAAAAAATCTGCCTGGGGTTTTAATTACCAGGTCTTCATCCGATTCCCGCTAAGAAAATAATTAATTACTGTTTTTTGAAGAACGAATCTACAAACTCCGCTTTGTTGAAAACCTGTAGATCGTCAATCTTTTCGCCTACGCCAATATATTTCACGGGAATTTTAAATTCATCCGAGATACCAATAACGACACCTCCCTTAGCGGTTCCGTCAAGTTTGGTTATTGCCAATGCGGTTACGTCTGTGGCTTTCGTAAATTCCCTCGCCTGCACCACTGCATTCTGTCCGGTACTTCCGTCCAGTACAAGTAATACTTCATGCGGTGCGTCATTAATTACTTTCTGCATCACGCGCTTGATTTTCGAAAGTTCCTGCATCAGATTCACTTTGGTGTGAAGCCTTCCCGCAGTATCCACTATAATTACATCTACATTCTTGTCTAAGCCTTCTTTCATTGCTTCATACGCCACCGCAGAAGGATCGGTGTTCATACCTTTTGAGACGACAGGAACACCAACGCGCTCTCCCCAGAGTTTTAACTGGTCAACAGCGGCAGCTCGAAAAGTATCGGCTGCACCAAGCAAAACAGACTTATTCCTCTTTTTGAGTTGAGCCGCCAGTTTGCCGATAGTTGTCGTTTTGCCGACGCCGTTGACACCCACGACCATGATCACATAAGGTTTTTTATTTTCAGGCGTCTCAAATTCATTAACATCCTCTGCATTGTTCTCAGACAAGAGGCCGGCGATTTCTTCACGAAGTATTCGGTCCAACTCTGTCGTGCTCATGTATTTATCGCGGGCTACGCGTTGTTGGATCCGCTCGATGATTTTTAGGGTTGTGTTGACACCGACATCACTGGCGATCAGTATTTCTTCCAGGTTGTCCAGTACCTCTTCGTCAACGGTTGACTTTCCTACAATGGCCTTCCCCAGCTTTGCAAAAAAGCTCTCCTTTGTTTTTTCAAGACCCTTATCCAGGCTTTCCTTTTTTTCTTTTGAAAAGAGATTGCTGAAGATTGACATGTGAAAATTCGATTAAGTGAATTGAAATCCTCATTTCTTCAATTAAAGAAACAAAAAAAGTCCCGTGCGGGACTTTCGTATAAGGTATTTCCTGGCTGATTATTTTTTGGCCAATATTTCCTTAACCAACTCAGCAGGTACAATTTCTTCCTTAAATGTGTAAGCACCGGTTTTTTCGGAACGAACAGCCCGAATTACTTTGGCGAAGTTCTTTCCATCACTCTTCTTAAGGGTAGCAACTACTTTCTTTGCCATGGTTTTTCTCGTTAAGTGTTAAGCAAATCGCGCTTATTTAATTTCTTTGTGTACGGTATACTTCTTTAAGACAGGATTGTACTTTTTAAGTTCAAGCCTTTCCGTAGTGTTCTTGCGATTCTTGGTTGTAATGTAGCGGCTCATGCCCGGCATACCACTGGTCTTGTGCTCTGTGCACTCCAATATTACCTGAATCCTGTTGCCTTTCTTTGCCATTTCTTCCTATTGATTAAATGTGAGCAAGATTTCCTTTTGCTTTAGCTTCCTTTAATACCGCAGCGATACCATTCTTGTTGATGGTTTTGATCGCCTTAGCAGATACCTTTAGGGTAATCCACCGACCTTCTTCAGGAATATAGAATCGCTTCGTTTGAAGGTTCGGATAAAATCTCCGCTTTGTCTTATTGTTAGCGTGTGAAACATTATTTCCCACTTGAGGGCGCTTACCCGTAATTTGACAAACTCTCGCCATAACTAATGTATTTTTGGCCTTTTTTAAAGGGACTGCAAATATCGTGAAATTGGTGGCACATATCCAAAAGGTCCCTAGAATTATCAATTGAAGATCTGCCTAAAACAGCTTGGAAACGAGGATTTTTGGATCGAGGCCTACAAAATTTTCGATGGCAATGTCGACTGATGCTAACTCATCCGCGGAGTGGGTCGTGGTAATCCCGATCACCTTACACCCTGCGGCCCTGGCAGCGGAGACACCAGAAAATGAGTCTTCGAACACGAGGCATTGGTCTGGGGGAATTTTCAATGAAGCGGCTGTTTTCAAATAAATTTCAGGGTTCGGCTTGCCAACGACAATGTCCTTATCGTCCAGGATAATGGAGAAGAATTTCTGTGTCCCTGTTTTTGATAGGGTGAAATCCACATTTGCGGCAGGGGCTGAGGTTGCAATGGCTCTTGGGAGATCGTACGAATCAAGCTTTTCCAGAAACGGAATCAGGCCGGGCACCGGCATTATATCGTTTGCATAAATCTTTCGATACAACGCTTCTTTTTCATCGGCGTAGCGATTAAGGGTTTCTTCAGGAAGATTGCCAAATAGATTTACAATCCAATCTCTGTTTGTCCTGCCGTAAATCTTTTCCTGCAACTGCTTGTCGGTAAGATCAAAGCCATGTGCTCTGCAAAATTGCTGCAAGGCGATTCTGTGAAAAGGATTGCTGTCAACAATGACACCATCCATATCAAAAATAAATCCTGCCAATAAATCCATCCAATCAATTAATTACAATTCTTCGGGAGTAGGTCTTACCATTGATAAGAATTCGCAAAATATAAAGCCCCGAAGCAAAATTCGATACCTTGAAAGAATAGATTTGATTAGAACTAAGGGTCACGGGGTCGCCAAGCTCCTGTCCTAACAAAGAAATCACTTGCACCGTTGCATATCGGTCAATCATGATGCTGAGAAGTTCAGACTGATCAACCGGTATGGGATAAATTTGTATTATTGGTTCCTCCGGTAAAGAGCTCCCCTCATCATTTCGCAGAACCTGCACACCTCCCATGATATTGCCGGCTACAACCGCTGGTCGATCTGTATTGAAAAGATTTGCAGTTGTTGGCCAGATCCTTCCACCAAGATTTTGAACGGTATATTCATCACTAAACGGATTGAAGATTAAGTTGGTGACGATGCCCGGTTCATTACCACTTCGGTAATCGTTGATGATACCAAGCGTTCCAAATTGATCGCCCAATATGAGCTCGGCTTTTCCGTCCGCATTAAGGTCTGCACTGGCGAGGCCAAGGCTTTGGCGTTCGACACTTGGACCGAGTTCCGCAAAGGTATTATCAATCAAAGTGAAATTAAACGAGCCTTTGGGGCCATTGTTTTTCCAGTACTCCACCGACCCGTTACTTTTTCCAATGAGGATGTCATTAATTCCGTCAAGATCAACATCGGTCATTAGAATATTTTCCGTGTATAACATGTCAAAATCGACCATGTTCAATAATTGATCTGAAAAGTCGACTCCATGACTAACTTTATTCGCAAGGTAGTAGAGATTTGTTCGTCCAGTAATAATACTTGTTGCTGTCATAACAAGATCAACCTTTCCATCCGCATCTGCATCTGCAAACTGTGGCTTGACATTGTAGAGAAAGAGAGATTTTATGTTAAGATAATCATCTGTAATGTTTTCAAACGAAGGTTCTGTGGGTGTTCCTGTATTTTTGTAAAAGTATACAGACCCTGTCAGACTTTCAGCATCGGCATTCTGGCCAATGATCATATCCTGGTCTCCATCCCAATCCGTATCGTAAAAGGCGGGAACAGAATTATCACCTACGTCGATCATTTGGTTCTGAAGGAAATTTTTCTCCAAAAAGGTGAAAGACGGCAGTTGTTGAGAACCACTGTTGTTGTAAATCCAGTTTGAATTTTTGAGATCGATTCCCAGTTGATCTTTATTGAAAACATTTGGCGTTACGAGCAGGTCACTTACTCCATCAGAATCTACATCTTCATAAAATGGCGCAGGAAAGTGAGCGAAGGAGGCGGGATGGTTGGTAGGAAATAGTTCTGCATTATTGAACAGCGCGTTCTCGGAGTTGCCCACGTTGGTCAGAAGAAATAATTCAGTGCATTCAGCTTCCGAAAAAAGAAGATCCTGGTCAAGGTCGTTGTCAATATCCATGGCCAATAACGCCTTTCCTCCGGCGTGCTTCTTTCTTCCTCCCTGATCCGGGGGACAGTCAGTTCCGTTGAACGCAAATACTCCGCATTCACATTCAATAAAGTTTCCCCATTTAAGAGTAGCTCGTTCAAACTCAAGGGAATCGCAGGTGCCATAGTGTTCTTTGCTAAAGTTTTGATGAAATTCCACTGTTCCCTCGCCTTGGTAGCGCATGCTCAAAATATCGATGTCACCATCGCCATCAAGGTCTCCGATGGAGGGAAGATCGTCAAACTGAAGCTGAAGATTGATCAGTCCTGAAAAACCTTCTGTCAATAAGACATCGCTCTTCGGATTCCCTGGTCCCGCGTAGAAGAGAAATTTTTTCCAGGTCAGCTGCTCCCCTGGTTCGCTAACGTTCATATACACGCTGATACCTAAGATATCGCCGGTGAATAAATCCTTTCTCCCATCGCAATTGAAGTCGCGAAGAAGCAACCAGTTGGTCAGTGTAGGAAACAGACTCTCGTATTGAGGAGCGTAAATGTAGTGGTCGTTTTCATTCAGGAAAGTAATTACCTTATTGGCTGTCCGATCGAAGAGAATGAGATCTGCCTTATTATCACTATTAATGTCGAGTGTATTGTATTGAGTTGCATTTAAACCACCAGCCCAGGGAAGGGACAGATCAGCTCCATCGGTATTCTTAACAGGAATAGTTTGATCAATCACGTAGGTGAATTGTGATTTCACCAGGAATGGACAACACCATAACAAAAGGCCAAGTAAGACTCGCATGTAAAATTTATTTTCCCCTCTCCATAACGCTGACCCCCGTCAACCTGTTATCTTGGACCAGCAAGATAATCATCATTAGGGAGCCGTCAATCATGGAGATCAAAGACTTGTATACAAAGTATCGCGAAAGCGGAAAAGTGTCGACTGACACACGAAGCATACCCCCAAACTCCATTTTTTTTGCCCTGAAAGGAGAGCGCTTCAATGCAAATGAATTTGCTGAAGAGGCACTCAAAAAGGGTGCACGCTACGCTGTGATTGACGATGAAAAGTATGCCTTTAACGACTCATGCATCCTGGTTGAGGACGTTCTGGGAACCCTTCAACAACTGGCGCGTTATCACCGCGATCAACTAAACATCCCTGTGATTGCTTTAACCGGGTCGAACGGGAAAACCACCAGTAAGGAATTGCTTAATGCTGTTTTAAGTTGCCGTTACAAAACGTATGCAACAAAGGGCAATCTGAACAATCACATAGGCGTGCCGCTTACTTTACTAGCGATCGAAGATTCAGCCGAAATGGCCGTGATAGAAATGGGCGCAAATCATCTTGGTGAAATTGCATTGCTCTGTGAGATAGCCAATCCCACCCATGGTTTTATTACTAACATTGGCAAAGCGCACATAGGCACGTTTGGCGGATTTGAAAATATCATCAGGGGGAAGTCGGAGTTGTATCAGCATTTAATTACAGTCAAAGGTACCGTCTTCATCAACTCTCAAAATCACATCTTGGCGAACATGGCCAGGCGATTTGAGTCGCCAATTCTTTATGCTGCCAAAGGCGATTATTATCACGCGGAGTTATTAAGTGCAGATCCGTTTGTCACATTTAGGGCGGAGAATGGAGACGACGTGGCAACGCATTTGATTGGTGCTTACAACTTTGAAAATATCGCGGCCGCCTTATGCATCGGAAAATATTTTAAAGTGGATGCGGCGCAGGCCAATCAAGCCGTAGCAAACTACGTCCCTTCAAATATGCGGTCTCAGGTGATTAACAAGGATACGAATGTGATTATTCTCGATGCTTACAACGCAAACCCGAGTAGTATGCAGGCGGCAATTGAGAATTTATCTTCCATGAAAGCGTCACACAAAGTTTTAATATTGGGAGATATGTTCGAGTTGGAAAGTGAGAGTGAACAGGAGCATCGTTTGTTAGGTGCTTTGATAAAGGAACGCAATTTTAGTGAGGTTTATCTCTGTGGAAATCTTATCAAGGCGGCTTATGACGTCATTCCTTCAGCTAAATATTTTTCACGAAAGGAAGAGCTTATTGAAGCCATTAAAAAAGAGCCCATAAAAAATGCTATTGTTTTGGTGAAAGCTTCTCGCGGTATCGGACTTGAAAGTATTGTTGAATATTTATAATCAACTAAAATATGATGCGCATCATTAAGTTGTTTATCCCAGTGTTACTGATCTGGACTTTTTCTTTTCTACAGGCACAGGAACTTTATCAAATGCCTGCAGGTCAGCACACGCGTTGGTCAAGCTTCGAAAATCCAACTGCAGGGAAAGGTAAGGGTGGTGCCGAAAACAAGGGAGCAAAGGGACACCCCGCAGAATTGATTTCACCCGGCGCTAGCAAAATACTACTCGATGTAAAAGGAGCGGGCATTATACAGCGTATGTGGATGACGATCAGCGATCGCTCTCCCGCAATGCTGCGGTCAATACGGCTGGAGATGTATTGGGATGGATCCACCAAACCCGCTGTATCTGTTCCCCTCGGTGATTTTTTTGGCGTTGGCCTCGGCCGGAAAGTTGCCTTTCAAAATGCATTGTTCTCAGATCCTGAAGGACGCTCGTTCAATTGTTATATACCGATGCCCTTTCGCACAGCCGCGAAAATTCAGATTGTAAATGATAGTGATAAACCTTTCACCCTGTTCTATGATATCAATTTTCAGCAGGTGGAAAAACATGCAGCAGATGTCCTTTATTTTCACAGCTTTTGGAGAAGAGAGAATAAAACCCAGCTTGGAAATGATTTTGAAATTTTACCGAATGTCAAAGGAAAGGGACGTTACCTTGGAATGAACATGGGCATCATTACTGATCCCGTATACGAGAAAAGCTGGTGGGGAGAAGGTGAAGTGAAAATTTACCTGGATGGCGACAGCGATCTTCCCACACTAAATGGCACCGGCTCGGAAGATTACATTGGAACAGGGTGGGGGCAGGGTGTGTTCGTTAATCAGTATCAAGGTTGCCTTGTAGCAGATCAATCAATTCGTCAATGGGCCTTTTATCGCTATCATATACCCGACGCGATTTTTTTTCAGCGGGAATGCAGAGTGACGATTCAGATCATGGGAGGAGACATGCTCAATAAGGTTCGTGAGTATAAAAAGAACGGAGCCGCGTTGATACCCGTGACCATCAGTTCCGATAATGATTTTTTTAAATTCTTCGAACAAAATCCGGTACCCGATCTGATGGATCCAAAACTTCCCGATGGATGGACCAACTTTTACCGCCAGGATGACGTTTCAGCTACTGTGTATTTTTACCTGGACAAGCCGGTCAGCGAGTTACCTCCGGTTGCCCCACGTGGCGAACGGATTGCAGCACTGCCGGAGAAATATTGATGTGTAACTTATTCAAAAACCTGAATGGAAAAGACTATAGCTTTTTTGAAGAGCCTTTCGAAGAATAATAACCGGGAATGGTTTGAAAAGAACAAACCAAAATTTCTTGTCGCGAAAGAAGAGTTTGAACACTTTGTGACGGCACTGGTGAATGAGATAACAAAGTTTGATGGTTCCCTCATGGGTCTTGATCCCAAGAAATTTATTTTCCGAATCTATCGCGACGTGCGTTTCAGCAAGGACAAGCGTCCCTATAAGACAAATTTTGGAGCTGGTATTTCTTCGAATGGAAAAGGTCTTGGACGACCCGGGTATTATTTACACGTTGAGCCGGGCGGTAAAAGTTTTGTGGCGGGAGGATTGTATATGCCCGAGCCGGAAATATTGGGAAAGGTGAGACAGGAGATAGACTACAGTGGCGATGAACTCAGAAAAATCATGAGCAACAAGAAATTTAAAAATCTATATCGTGACTTCTGGGACGAAGACAAACTGAAAACAATGCCAAAAGGTTATCCAAAGGATCACAGATGCATCGAGTGGTTAAAATTGAAGAGCTTCATCGTGACGCATG
>DASUGQ010000265.1:0-7687 GCA_036273935.1 Cyclobacteriaceae bacterium
ACCGGCAGCGACAACTTTGGTGCTGAGGTAAAATTGGTACCGGGAGCACTTACGGAACCTAATAACCTTGGCGACACGGTTACCCTGAAATTTCCAACATTCACTCAAACCGCTGACATGGCTGGAATGTCCCGGGTGCTGGGCGGCTATCATATTCAATCCGATAATGTAGAGGGCCTTAATCTTGGACGCAAAGTGGCTCACGCTGTTTGGGAAAAATTCAAACAACATACTGGAAGCTAAAATCAATCAGAGAATAATGACTAGTAAATTTCTTCATCGGTTGTTTCACCACGTTGTCGTTCTGGCAATGCTGTTCTTCCTGTATTGCTGTTCGACGAAGGAAAATGAACAAACGCAACAGCCGTCACCTGGACCTGTTTTTGAACGCATCGCTCCTGAACAAAGCGGTATCACATTCATGAATCATGTTGATGAAAATATTAATAACTTCTTTGACGTATTTGCTTACGTATACAATGGCGGCGGCGTCGGAATCGGGGATGTGAACAATGACGGCTTATCCGATATTTTTTTTACTGGCAATGAGGTTCCAAACAAACTGTACCTCAACGAAGGCAACCTCAAATTCAAGGATATCTCCACCGCTGCCGGGATTGAGGGAGGAGACGGCTGGAACAATGGCGTAACCTTTGTTGACGTAAACGGCGACGGCTTCCTGGATATCTACGTATGCCGTGGCGGCTGGCAGGACACGGAGGAAAAGCGACGCAATTTACTTTATATAAATCAGCAGGATCTGACGTTCAAGGAACAAAGTCGCGAATACGGACTCGATGAAAACGGATATTCCATTCATGCATCTTTCTTCGACATGGATAACGACAATGACCTTGATGTGTACATTACCAACCGCCCTGACTCCTTTGACCTTCCTTTGTCACAAATGGTGCGACAAAAGAAACTGACGAATTCTTTGACGCGCGATAAACTTTACAAAAATGAAAATGGAAAGTTCACCGAGGTCGGTCTTCAGGCCGGAATAACCAACAACTTTGGCTATGCATTGAGTGTAGTCACATCAGACCTCAACAACGATGGATATACAGACATCTTTGTCGCTAATGATTTTGCGGAGAGCGATTATATGTACATCAATCAAAGGAATGGCACATTCAAAGAGTCAATTAAAAAAGCAACCAACCACATCTCCATGTATTCCATGGGAACAGATGTCGCCGACATTAATAACGACGGGCTGGAAGATATAATGGTGAGTGAAATGTTGCCGGAAGATTACAAGCGATCAAAGGTATCGATGCCTTCAATGGATGTAGCAGGTTTTTACGAGATTGTAAATAACGGAATGCATAAGCAGTACATGCATAACGCGCTTCACTTAAACCAGGGCAATCTTTTTTTCAGCGAGATTTCGCAGTTGTCCGGGGTTGCCAAAACTGAATGGAGTTGGTCATGTTTGCTCTCTGATTTCGACAATGATGGCTATCGCGATCTTTTTGTTGCAAACGGGTACAAGAGGGATGTCTTTGATGGTGACGTCCAAAGAAAAATTACCGACTTCGTACTTGAAAACAGGCAAAAGTATCAGTCGCCACAAGAAATGCTTGAAAAGGATTTTAAATCCTTCATCAATGTTTATGATCCCATCAAAGTAAAGAACTATGTGTTTAAAAATTTGGGTGATCTGCAATTTGAAAATGTCAGCGATCAATGGGGCCTTACTGATCCGAGTTTCTCCAACGGGGCGGCAGTAGGTGATCTTGATAATGATGGTGACCTTGATCTTGTGATCAATAACCTTGATGACCCGGCCTTTGTCTATGAAAATACATCAGCAAACAATAATTATATAAAGATAAACCTCAAGGGTCCTACTGGAAATACCTGCGGCATCGGAGCAAAGGTATCTGTATACTATGATGGTCAAATGCAATATTTCGAAAACAAGACTGTTCGTGGATACTTATCGTCAAATGATCCTGTTGTTCACTTCGGACTTGGAAAAGTCAGCAAACTCGATAGCATCAACATTGTGTGGCCCGACGGAAGAATGAATCATCTGGGTAATCCACCGGTTAACCAATTGATCCAGGTAATGCACGCGGAAAGTACAAACAAATCAGCTCACCCGGTTGGTGGAAGAAAAATATTTGTCGAGTCAACTAACGAAATTCTTGCCAGTCCTGTAGTTCATCACGAAAATGATTTCAACGAGTACAAGGATCAAATCTTGTTACCCCATATGTTTTCACGCAGCGGACCTTTTATTGCAACCGGGGATGTAAACGCCGATGGTAAGGAGGATTTCTATGTTGGCGGTGCATCAGGACAAGCGGGTAATTTGCTATTGCAAAAAAATAATAGCCTGGCGAAAGTATCTGTACCGTTATTTGAAACAGATAAGTCGTTTGAGGATATAGGAGCAGCTTTATTTGACTGCGATAATGATGGCGATCTTGATCTATATGTTGTAAGCGGAGGCGCCGAGGTCTATGAAGGATCAGCAAAATACCAGGATCGACTTTACATGAACGATGGCAAAGGAAATTTTACCAAAGCTACTCTACCTAAAACAGCCAGCAGCGGTTCATGTATTATTCCATTTGATCTTGACGGGGATGGTGATCTCGATCTGTTCCGCGGTGGCCAGGTGGTTGCCGGAGCATATCCAAAGGATCCGAGAAGCTATCTTCTTATCAACGAAAAGGGAACATTCGTCGATAAAACAACAGACATCGCACCTGCGCTGAACAAAGCCGGTATGGTAAATTCGGCAGTCTGGGTTGATTTGAACAACGACCATACCGGAGAACTGGTGGTTGTCGGCGAGTGGATGAAAGTCAGAATTCTTGAGTATCGAAATGGGAAACTGGTTGATATGTCATCCGATTACGGCATGGATAATACAGAAGGATGGTGGAACAAAGTGATCGCCAATGATATCGATGATGATGGAGATCAGGACTTAATTCTTGGAAACCTGGGTGAGAATTATAAATTCAAAACAAGTGAAGATAAACCCTTCCAGGTTTTCGCAAAAGATTTTGACGGGAACGGAACCAACGACATTTTCCTCGCGCGTTATTACAAGGATTCCTTGCTGGTGCCAATTCGTGGAAGAGAATGTACTTCTCAACAGATGCCGGTCATCGCAAAGAAATTTCCAACCTTTGCATCCTTTGCCGAATCAGACCTTCCCTCTATACTCGGAAAGGATATTGAGAACGCAACGCATTACCAGGCTCATCTTTTTTCAAGCGTAATGCTGATCAATGAAGGCGGCAAATTGACTATTAAAAAACTTCCTACAGAAGCGCAACTGTCAACCGTCAACTGCATCATCGTTCGCGATTTCGATCACGACGGAAAAAAAGACATTCTTCTCGCCGGAAATAAGTTCGATGTAGAAGTCGAAACCACAGCCGCCGACGCTTCGCCAGGGCTAATAATGAAAGGTCTCGGAGATCTAAAATTCAAATGTCTAAAGCCTCTTGAGAGCGGATTCTTTGTTCCCTATAATGTAAAGGATGTGCAGACCATTCAATGGGATAATGGAATAGCGGTATTAGTTGCAATCAATAATGATGAACTCAAAGTTTATAAAGTAAGCAATTAAGCAGCATCACATCCTTACTTTATAACCATTTCTTCCTTTTAAAATACCATAGAAAGCCCATCGAAGAAACGATCATCAACACGATCGCTGAAGGGTAGCCAAACCACCAATCGAGCTCTGGCATGGACCGGAAGTTCATACCATAGATACTGGCAATAAGTGTAGGCGGCATAAACACGACGGTAACAACGGTAAAGATCTTGATGACCATATTCTGCTCGAGGTTCACCAGGCCGAGAAAAGTATTCTGTAGATATTCCAATCGCTCAAAGCTAAACTCAATATGCTGAAGAAGCGAACCGATATCCTTAATTATAATCCTCAGTCGATCTTTTTCACTTTCTGCTACGGCATCGCTCTTCAAGAGGGATGAAACCAATCGCTGCTTATCAACAACACTTTCCCTGGCCAGGATCGTGTTTTCCTGCAATTCGGTTATATTAATAAGAACGCCTTCCTCATAGGATTTTTCCTTGATCAATCTGGCACTGATATTATTGGTGAGTTTGGAGACGTATTCAATAAAGTCGGCATCAAGATCGATCTGAGATTCCAATATCGTGAGCAATATTTGGACTCCCTTCAGGCTGCTAACGTTTTTATTGACCTTTAATTTCCGCACCGTTTCAGCGAATGACTTCATATCGGCATTTCGAAGTGTAAACAGGATTTCCTTTTTAAGTATAAATGACACCTGCTCTCTAACGTAAGCCTTATTTTCATAAACGATAAAAGCGTTGTTCGCTTCTATATTTTCTTCATCTTCAAAATAGCGGGAACTGCTTTCTATCTCAGCGGCTTCTTGCGGTGTAAACAATTCAATACCAAAAGTTGCCTCCACAAGCTTTTGCTCTTCCAACGCGGAGGATTGCAAATCCACCCAAATCATCCTGTCGCATTCGGATGGTCGTAATACTTTCGGGTTTTTTTCCCAGACAAAGCGACCGTCACTTTTAATATAGAAAATCCGGATCATTAATTTCTTGAGTTACTTATTCACAGAAGCTCCATGGGACGTAAAATACCAATATAGCGCCCCTACTCATCAGGGTAAAGGTAAAATATAGAATAGAAAGTCAAAAAAGTCGGGTTCATGTTTGGGCGATAAATCGGCGGCCAAAGCTGAATTCCAACTTAACCGCCAAAGTGAGTGTCTTTATAACAAATATATTCGATCATTATGGTATACCTCAGATACATATCGATTTTCGCATTGGGCTTATTGTTATCGTCTTCCTGCAATGATGGCACCGCCAGGCGATGCGGCGAAGATCAGGGTTTTCAAGCCCATGTAATCAAAATAAAATACGGAACCTCGTTCGGCTACTGCGTTGGCTATTGCTGGAAGCAGCTTGTGATTGACAGCGACAATATTGAATTTCAAAAAATGAGTCGCGAAGAAAATGAGCCTGTTAACTGTGAACGGGACATAACTTGCACAGAGTGGGTTCCACTCGCCACGAATATTGATCCGAATGATTTTTTTGCTCTCGCAGAGACCATTGGTTGCCCCGACTGCGCAGATGGCGGCGCGGAATGGCTGGAGATTCAAACACCCACATCTAAACACAAGGTTACGTTTGAATATATGTCTCCCCCAACAGAAATCAGCGGTTATGTCACGAACCTCAGAGAGCTAATGAAAACATTCGACAACTGCAATTAAGAACCTGGGTCACAAACTAAAACCTATGAAACAGTTACTCATATTATCAATTACACTCGCGCTTGTCGTTGCTTGTGACGATTCGACTATAGATCCTGGTAACGAGCCAAACCTGCGAGAACTCTCGGCGTCTGAAGTTCAGGTTACTGTCGCAGCAAATGAATTTGCTTTCGACCTCTTCAGGAAAATTCAGAAAGCATCTCCTCAAAACAATTTCATCTCACCGCTTAGCATTAGCATGGCGTTGGGCATGACTTTGAATGGCGCGAGTAATGAAACACAAAAAACCTTTTTGCAAACGATTCATTTTGGTGAATTGACTCCGGACGAAATCAATACTGGTTACAACGATCTGACCTCACTGCTCCTTTCAATGGATAGAAAGGTGAAATTAGGCATCGCGAATTCCGTGTGGTATTCGGATAAATATCATGTTAAGGAAAATTTTTCAACGACCATTGCGAAATATTACGATGGCAAAACAACCGGGATTAATTTCAGTGATGAACATTCCAAAGATATTATTAACGGATGGGTGGAAGACAAGACCAATGGTCGCATTAAAGACCTGATCAATCAAATTGCTTCTGATGAAGTAATGTTCCTCGTGAACGCCATTTACTTCAAAGGGGACTGGACATATCAATTTGACAAGTCAAAGACCCATGATGCACCATTTCATAAAATAGACGGCTCTTCTACTTCCGTTCGGATGATGCATTCAGAAAAAGTAAAACTGCTGCACTATTCTGATGACAAAATTGAGTTGCTGGATATTCCCTATGGAAACAAACAATTCAACCTGACTGTAATTGTTCCCCGTGAACCAGCGAAGTTGCAGGATCTGCTCAGCGACCTCAACGTTGCAAATCTTTCATTTTGGTTAAGTGAGGCAGATTCGGCCAAACCTCAGTTAGAGTTGCCGAAATTCAAAATGACATGGAAAGCAGACCTGAAGGAAGGGCTAAAGGAAATGGGAATAGCCATGGCCGGATTTCCCGATCTGTTTGAAGAGACACTCCCGTTGGAAATCAGTCGTGTTATCCACCAAACTTACCTTGATGTAAATGAGGAAGGAACAGAAGCTGCAGCAGCAACCGCAGTTGGTATTGAACAGACATCGATCGGACCAATTTCAAAAATCGTTGTTGACAAGCCGTTCATTTTCCTCATCAGAGAAAAACATAGCGAAGTAATTCTCTTTATTGGGCAGCTAATTGATCCCGATATTCTTTAGCATTCTCGTCTAACTTAGTAAATTAACCTGGCATCCACATCACAAAAGTCTGTGGGCATAGCCTGATAGATATCTCTTACGCTGTAAAACAAGGAGAGGTCATTCCCATAAATTGTTCCTGTACCCTCGATCTCGTAGCCATTAACAACCTGGTAAGGGATTGTAATTCTTAAATTATATACGTAAGCGCTCACGCGGATATTACTTGCGTAAAAATTATCTATGTAAATTTCATTGGTGTTATAAAGAGACTTCGTAACGTGAACATTATAACTTGTATAGTTATTAAACGTCTGACTGTATTCATCAACATAAAATTTCCCTGTGATCCGATCCCGCACATCAATTCGCGGCTCAACCACGTATACATCGCATGCGCAAAAAACGAAGGCGACTATCAAGGCTGATAAAATAGTTTTCATATCTGTAAGAATTTTACTTCGTTAAGGGTATGGCAATTATAAGGCCAATTGAAAACCATTGGCCAAAACTGTTAAAATGAGCATTTATCGAAGTCATTAAATAAAAAAACCCCGAACGAATCGGGGCTTATGGAGCTTGAAAAAATTGTCGTTCTAAAAGACCGACCAAGCTCTTAAAAAAATTGGCATCCCGGCACCGGCAAAAAATATTTACAACCAACAACCACTACGAATGGAGTAAATCACCAGTCATGCCGGGTATGCCATATCTTGATTTCATATAAAATTCATAATTCTCATTCTTCTAAAGTGTGTAAGTGCGTGTGACCCTAAAAATTTACAAACAAAGTTGATCAATCTACATTGTCGTGGAGAAATTTATTATTTCCCAGGATTGAGTTGTCGTCATTCAGATTGTATTTTGAAATGAATGACTCCGAACTGTGGGGTACGTCGTGCATCTTAACACCTCTACGGAGGTAAGCGGGGAGCGCCCATTTTTCGTTAAATTCTTCCTTGGTCATCTCATGTTTACGCACGCTCTTAAGTTGTTCCCGGCGTTGTTCCGATTGCTGTTTCAGTCGGCTTTTTACCTCCTGCAGATTCTCCTTGCTCATAAACTGATCATCAAACTTGCCATTCATATTCTCAAGTTCATCATCGAGGAAGAGGCCTTCTTCGCCGTCTTTTTCGTCATTTGTATAGGCAGGTTCAGGATCTTCGATTTTCTGAAAAGGTCCATTAAAAACCATTTCACGTTGAAT
>DASUGQ010000266.1:0-6637 GCA_036273935.1 Cyclobacteriaceae bacterium
AGCGCCAGCCGGGTGTAGGCGTGGAATCCAATCGTCACCACCCAAAAAAGTATATGGTCTGCCTTGTATGGAAGGAACCGTTGCATTCCTGAAGTTACGCGTTTTACTGCTTAAGGCAGTATCTTCGAAAATGCATTTTGTCAAGAAATTGTTACCATTGGTCAAGCCCGGGTAACGTAAGTAATTAAATTATATCCATACTTCGCCCGCTTGACTTTGTGCTATAAAAATATTTGTCATGACGGGAACATTTTCCCTTATTGTTCCCGTTCGTTAAAGGGCCATAAAGGAGATATTGTGGTGTCTGTCTCTGTAAAAGAATGAGCCAGGGTTTTTCCGAAATCCGTGACCCATGTCACAAAACGAAAAGCAAAGATTGACGTACTTTGTCTCATAAAATAATTACATCATGACCATTAGGCTAAAAACCGAAGACTTTAAGGAGAAGGTTTTCGACTATGCAAACGAAAAGGAATGGAACTATAAAGGTACGTTGCCGGCCATAATTGATTTTTATGCCGACTGGTGCGGCCCCTGCAAAATGGTGGCGCCCGTGCTGGAAGAACTCGCCAAAGAATACGAAGGCAAGCTCGTTATCTATAAAGTGGACACCGAAGCCGAACAAGAGTTAGCGGCAGTATTCGGGATCCGCAGCATACCTACATTTCTCTTCATACCTGCAAAGGGTCAGCCCGCTATGCAACCCGGCGCCCTCCCGAAGCATGCATTCAAACAGGTCATTGAAGAGCATTTGATTGGTGAAAAGCAATTTGCTTAAGAGATTTTAAACCATTTGATGAGTGGCTGTCTGCTCCCACCAGCTCCCTTATGCTGTACAGCCAACTCAACAATTTAATCATCGAACGCTAAGCGGCCCTCGCCCTGATGTTAGTATCACGTAAGCAAGCTCCAGCGAAAAAGCGTTGCGCGGGATGACACCCCGCTTTATTCAATACTTTTGCATCGATAAAAATTTCCATTTATCCTTGCGTATGCGATTCGGCAAAGGTTCCTTGGCCTGGTGGGGGCCTCCCAAAAAATTTGACACCCACCTGAAAGAACGCAGAGTCAGTTGGCTGGAACTGTTCTATGACCTGGTCTATGTGATTGCCATCGCCCGGATCACGCATCATTTGGCGCAGGATGTCACTGTAAATGGTTTCTTTGAATATGTCTGTTTATTCGCCCTTATTTTCTGGGGATGGCTGAACGGCAGCTTGTATTATGACCTGCATGGCAACGAAGGTTTGCGAACGCGGTTGATGACGCTCTGGCAAATGATGATCATTGCAGCCCTCACGATCACCATTGATCAATCAGGCGACAAACGCCTTTTCAATGTCACGATCGTATTCATGATCATGCAGCTCTTTGTCACTTACCTGTGGTGGAGCGTCGGTTTCTATGACCGGTCGCATCGCCGGTATAACATGCCCTATACCATCCTCTTCCTGTTCGCCCTGGCATTGATGGGGCTCAGCCTTTCGATCCCCGACTCATGGCGGAAGGTGATCTTTCCATTGATCGTTCTCTGCAACTACTCCCCTCCTTTCATCGCCAACGAATTGCTGCTGCGTTCCTCGCTCACGCTTGATCTTTCATCCAGTATGTTTGAGCGATTAGGCTTGTTTACCATTATCGTTTTCGGTGAGCTGGTGGCGGGCGTAGTGAACGGAATCAGTGAAATGCAGCCACTTGATTTTTATACGTGGCTGAATTTCGCTTTGGCGCTTTCCATTGTCTTCTCCTTGTGGTGGATATTTTTTACCCTGGTATCAAACCGTGAGGTAAAAAAAGGTTTTACCAACGCCACGTTGCTTGAGTTGCTTTACATCCCTGCATTGATATCCCTTGGTCTGATCGCTGTAAGCGTCACTTCGTTCTTCGACATGCATCGCGAGTTGCACGCTGGGGAAAAAATGTTTGCATATGCCGTAGCAACTTATCTTGCCTGCATCAGCGTGATGATGGGTTTGCTGGAGTTGCCCGAAAGGTTCCTGACAATCAAACGACCGATGCGCATCTCTTTATTGATCACCGCGTTTGCTTTCCTTATTTCAACGTTCGTCAGTATTAATCTCGATCTCATGTATTACCTTTTAGCTATTGTCGTCCTCCTTGTGGTCGAGATCTTCTATCTGAATTCTCTGTATTATGGGACGATGGAGGCAGGCGAAACATCTGAAAGTTCCCGTGAGACGCAGGCATCACCTTGACTCATTCTAATTCACAATTTAAAAAGCCTGTAGCGGGAGCAGCTCACGCCGGGCAAGAGCTAAACCCTCAGCGAGCCACGGAACGCCCTGGCGGCGTAGTAAGATTCCGCACCGTTGTGATAGAGGAAGACATGATTGTATCGTCGATCACAAAAGACAGCGCCGCCGAGTTCTCTGATCTCAGGAGGAGTCTGAACCCAACTCGACGTTTTCGTATCGAATTCACCAAATTTTTGGAGCTCACGGTATTCCTCCTCTGTTAAAAGCTCAATGCCCATGTCGGCAGCCATATCAAGCGCGCTGTTTTTTGGCTTATGTTCTTTCCGTGACGCCAGCGCTTCACCGTCGTAGCAAAGGCTTCTGCGGCCTTTAGGACTTTCAGCTGAACAATCATAAAAAATATATTCGCCAGTCTTCTTATCATGACCAACAACATCCGGTTCACCACCTGTTGTTTCCATTTCATCGAGCGACCAAAGTTTTTCAGGAGCGGCCTCCAGCCTCGTTCGTACTTTAGCCCATTCAAGCCCCTTATGTCGCTTCATGTTTTTCTCAAAACGTTCCTGCAATACCAGGAGTAGCTCTTCACATTGTTCGGGTGGCAACTTCTTTTTAGTGCTTTTCATATTATCTCGGTTGAATAGTTGAGTATCAGGTGTACATTGATTAACGAAAATGAGTTTTCTATTCGTGCTTTGGATATTCGCTCATCGAGATGAACTAATCATTCAATCCCTTTCCATCAAGGATTTGCTTTACAGATCTTCCAACCCTTGCCACCCGGGTTTGGGATAGTTTGGGCTGGGAAAAATAAAAAATGTACGCTCGCTGCCGTCCGGGTGTCAGCGCATCAAAGGCTTTTTTCAAACCTGGTGTTTCTTCCAGTTTGCTTTTGAATTCCCCGGGGATTTTGAATGCCGACGTCTTTTTAAAATTCACTTTCAGGCCGGCCTTCTCCACTTCAATGGCCTCACGAATGTAGGTTTTCAGTATGGGTTTCATCTTAACAATTTCGCGAACATTGGTGAACCGGATCTGGCGTGCCGCCTGCACATTTTCCGTTTGTTGGATCAGAATACTCTTTGGATCCTTTAGCAAGGCACCTTTGAAAAACAAGAGGGCACAGTATTCTTTGAATCCATGTATCAAAACGATGTTTCTTTTCTCATTGGTGTAACAGGGCTGACCCCACTTCAACTCTTCGGTAAGCCCACAGCTGAGAATAATGGTTCGCAGTGTCTCAAATTCTTTCCGCCATTTTGTGGCCTTGTTAAAAAAGAAATCAACCTTTGAGTTCATCAGAATATAGTTTGCTTTTATTGATCAGATTGATGTCCATAATTTCATTTTGATTTTGAACATGCGCAATTTCGTTTCATATCATTTATCAACCCTTCGAATCAAAGTTATGAATGGTTATTGACTAACTGAAACGATTTTTCTTTCCGCAGGCCTGAAATACCAAGATACGATGGTCAGGATTAAAAGCAGTAGTGCTGGAAATATTTCACTCACGGAATCTCCTGCTTCAAAATGTGAAAATATTGCGCCTGACATCATAAAGAAAAAGCCTGCATAGGCCCACTCCTTCAGCAAAGGAAATTTAGGTATAAGCACTACGACCACTCCGAGCATTTTCCAAATACCCAGGATGGTAAGAAGATAGACAGGGTAGCCTAATTGCGTAATACTATCAACTCCACCTGGTCCGTCATTCGCTTTGAATAACTGTACTGCTCCGGTGGATACCATTCCTAAGGCAAGCCATAGCGTTGCAATCCAATAAATGATTTTACCTGCTCGACCGGCAGGCGGGTTACTCTTTGTCATAAAATGTTATTTTAACCTGCCTGTACTTTAAGTTTGCTCAGGACGTCTTGTAACCGGTTATGTGCCATGTTCAGGCCGGCCGCAAACGGCAGTTTCAGCATCTGGTCTCTGAGTGCCGGTGTCCGATATACGGAATGCATCGTGAGCTTACTGGTGTTTTCCGTAAGGCGTTCAAATTCCAGGAACTCAAGCTGCACGTCAAAGGGTGAATTCTCCATTTCAAATGTGCGGGTGATTTTATGGTTCGGGACAAAGTCATGGAATACTCCATTGGCCCTCAACACTACCTGTCCCTTCGCATCCGCTGTCTGAAATTCCCACCCACCGTGTTTTTTGCCTTCCAGTTTCAGCACCTTCGTTGTTCCATATTCGTGCGACATCCATTGCTCAAAAATATCGGGCTCTACATGCGCTTTAAAAAGTAATTCAACTGGCAAATCAAATTCCCGCGTGATCAGCAGGTCTTGTTTGCCTTCTTCGGCATTGATCTTTGTTTTTTGTTCCATGGCGTTTTATTTCTTTGGTTTATATTTCTTCATTACGGTTTCCAGTTTATTAAACCGGTTATCCCACATCTTGCGGAAGGGCTCAATAAAGTCCGCGATCTCCTTCATCTTTTTCGGGTTAAAGTGATAATAAATTTCCCTGCCGTTTTGCTCTTGCTCAAGCAATTCGCATTCAGTAAGTATCTGGATGTGTTTCGAAATAGTTTGCCTGGATGAGTCAAAATTTTCAGCTATGGCAGTGGGTGTCATGGCGTGAAGTGCAACTAAGGTTATTATTGCCCTCCTGGTAGGATCGGCTATGGCCTGAAATACATCTCGTCGTAAATCCATTTTATGCAGCTATTTGACTGCAAATATATATGCAGCCATTTAACTGCGCAAGTTTATTTTGAAATTTTTTCCGGAAATCAGCTAAGGATTATCCCATGAACGGCCGTTGGAGTGAAATAAACGTTAGTCGGCTATTTGGTTGCAGTAAGTTTCGAGCAAAGTCATTTGCATCCTCTTCGACTTTTCAGTTTTGGCTAACCTTCTGAATAACTATTCAAACAGCGAAAAAAGTCCTACAAAATAGCCCTCGCCCATATTCATGAGAATAGCCATGTGTCTGACACTTTTTGGCAGACCATTGCTGCCGGCATACCCATCTCGAGCTAAGCCAAAATCAATTCGTAAAACGTTTTCAAAATGTTCACTTGCCGGGGTTAATTCGCAATAAAATTTCGCGGGCTTTCCAGAAGTATTGAAGAAACGATGTCTCTGGTTGATTTCAGCCGTAATGGAATCCCCTTTATTCGGTTTGTGGATGGTCTTTCCAATTTGGACATTTAGTTGTCCATCAATTAAAGTAAACTTCTCTGCAAATCTTTTGTGGTAGTGCAGCGGGTTTCCACCTTTCGGAGAAAGCGTTATTTCCATGAGCGTTTTTTCCCCATTGCTTTGTCTGGACGTTGTATGGAAAATTACTTCCTCTCCAATTACGGGATTAACTATTGTTTCCATTACTTTTTCTGCTGAGTTTAGATCCATGACCCGCTCACTTTAGTAACTGGCGGAATCAATTATGGAAGCATGGCGGTTTTTGTTTTTCCTACATGACGATACAAAACCATTGATCCCCTTGTCAAGGGCAAGACATTTGGTTCCATAAATCCATATTGGTGGCCCTACAAATCCAGGAGAGGTATATTTGTCAAAACCGTTCGCTTGTGTTCACAGGGTGTGCTAAGGTCAGATATAGAGTTTAGCAGTCTATCACTTTGCAATCAAATCTTCATATTTAATGAATTCCAAATCATTCCTGCTCGCTTCTTTCAAAATATATTCAAATAAATCAATGTCGAAATTGTAAGGTCCGTCGCTAATATCAGTAATTGGTGAATGTCCATATAATAATAGTACTTCTTTGTTAACCGTCGCTCGCCGTATCGCCTTACTAATCATTTCTTTTGCAACACCGCTACCTTGATCTATTCCAATTGCCGACAACGTCCTGTCTCCATTAAATGTGTAATATATATTGTCAATTAAAGTAAGGTCTCTTTCATTGTTAATTGGCTCTACGCCACGTAACACTTCAAATTTACTCAATAAAATCAGGTCAGTAAACCAGAATTTAGCTCCATAAGGATAAGCAAATGATTTTGGGGTAAACCCATTTTTTTTCATGGCCGAAATGCTTGCGTCAATTTCATTTTCGATGTATTCGTTGTATGATTTTTCTTTTATATAATATTCAGATACAACGTGTAAAGCCCCATGGCTTCCAATTTCGTGTCCTTCCTTTTCAAGGTCTTTTAACATTTTAATTTCAATCGAGTCAAGCGAATCAAATTGAGTTACAAAAAATGTCACTCTTGAATTGTATTTTCTTAGCAACTCCTTCATTTCGTACCATTCCTTTATAGAACGGTCATCTAACGAAATGCAAATTCCGGCTCGTTTAACTTCTCTCTTCTGACAGGAAAATGCAATTAGCATGAATATAAAAATTGTTATGCCAGACGACAAGTGTCTTTTTTTATTAAAGAATAGATTATTTTTATAAAATTGCGCGGTCAAAATCAACTTGTTTTATATCGTGTT
>DASUGQ010000267.1:0-7658 GCA_036273935.1 Cyclobacteriaceae bacterium
CAATCAAAAAGTCGCGGAAATTCTTTCGCTTCGCTCCTTCACTGGGCCATGAAATGTAACTTCCGTAATCGTGATTACCAGTGACGGAGTACACCCCGAGTGGCGCTCTCACTTTATCAAAAATACTTATGTACTCCTTTACTTCATCCGTTCTGTAATTCACAAGATCCCCGGTAAAAAAAATAACATCGGTTTTTTCTGCCATAAGCAGGTCGACGCCACCCTGAACAGCGACTTTAAAATAGCCCGGGTTGCAATGAATATCAGAGATGTGTCCTATCCGGATTCCGTCAAAGCTCTTCGGCAAATTGGGCAGGTAAATTGTTCTCCTTTTGACACGATAATCGTAGGCGCCGCGAGAAATGCCGAAAACTGACACGCTTAATGGAACCGCTCCTGCTGCCAGTGCTGCTTTCCTCATAAATTGCGAACGGCTGATCGCTTTCCCCGTACTTTCCGGCTTCCGGGATGTCCTGACAGACCGAATGACTTTTCTCAATCCCATATAAATGTCACTCAACAACAAAACAATCAGTGAAACAGTTTTGGTGAAATAGATAATCATCAAAATCGTCATTAGCCATTGATTGACACCGGCATGAATATTTAGTCTATCGGCGAGGTAGTACCAACTTAGAGTTCCTAAAGTAAATACCGTTATGCTCCAACTGACAACCTGAATTAGTAAGTACCTTCGGCGACGCTGCTTATTAATGAAGGATTTGAAAAAATTAAGGAGTTTGATGTCAACAAGGAAGATGAGTATCGCCACAACAACTACGATCAATGCCTTGCTTTGTAACATCTCTTACCTGTTAAAAATAATGATCAAAGATAGACCCTTTGTCCATTACCTTTCAACATTGAATCCTCAAATTCCTTACAACGCGGTAAATGGGTTATAAAAAAACTATCCGCCCTGACGATCAGAGCGGATAGCAGTTATTTTTTTGAAATGAATTAATTAATTAACTACAATCGAACGTTGGCCAACAGAAGTTTCTTTAACCGCTTTTGCCTTCGAACTAAATACACGCTGTTTGATCCTATAAACTAAAAGGTACATAACCGGTACCAACACGAGAGTAAGGAACGTTCCGAAAATCAGTCCAAAGATCATCGTCCATGATAGCGGAGCCCAAAAGGTATGATTATCACCCCCGAAGAATATGTGAGGATTGAACTCAGAAAACAAGGTAACGAAATCAATATTCAAACCTACAGCCAGGGGTATCAAACCTAATGTTGCTGCCATAGCTGTCAGTATCACTGGCGTCATCCGGGTTTTAGCAGCTTCGACAATGGCTTCTGTAACCTCCACACCCTGACTAATGAGCAAATCGGTAAACTCAACAAGGAGAATACCATTACGAACGACAATTCCGGCCAGAGCCATGATACCCACGCCGCACATCACAATGGACATCTCCATCTTAAAGAGAGAGAAACCTATTAGGACTCCAATTATACTAAAGACAATTTCTGCCAAAATAATAATCGGCTTGCTGGTAGAGTTGAACTGTGTTACCAGGATCATAAAGATCAATGCAAAAGCAGCAATGAAGGCTACACCAAGAAAATCTGATGTTTCCTTTTGATCCTCCTGTTCCCCGGTCATTTTGATGGTCACACCATCAGGTGTGCTGAATGATTGAAGGTTTTTTTGAATCTCCGCCACTACGGCATTTGCATTGTAATCGCTCAAAACGTTTGACGAAAGTGTTATTACCCGCTTCTGATCAATACGTTTGATCCCCGCATAGCTGTTTGAATAATCCACGGTTGCAATTGCAGACAAGGGAACTTCGCGAACTGCGCCGTTCATGCTCATGTCACGATAAGTAATGGGCAGGTTCATCAGCGTATTGATATCATTTCGCTGATCCTCTTTAATGCGCAATTGAATTGGATAATCGTCATTTTCATCACGGAACTTAGACACTTCCTCACCATAAATAGTTCTTCGGAAAATTTGACCGATAGTTCCAGTGGATATTCCTTCACGGTTGGCTTTCTCGCGATCAATGTTGATTACAATTTCAGGTTTGTCACTTTGAAAATCAGACTTCAATTCTTCAACTCCTGCAATCTGACGAGTGTCAAGAAAACGCTTCAGTTTATCAGCCGTCGACGTGAGGATGTCGAAGTCCTCAGCGGCAATTTCTATGTTTATCGGCTTGCCTGTAGGCGGGCCGTTTTGTTCCTGGTTAACAGAAATTTCAGCGCCTTTTATACCCTTTACAGCGCCCCTGATTTTATCCAGGTAATCTTTGGTTGATTGCCCGTCACGTTGTGAGAACTTAACGAACGCAACTGTAACTTTTCCAAGATGCGGGCTCGCCTGGGTGCCGGCATCAAATGGGTTCTCGCTGGCGCCAATTGCAACATTTGAGATTACGGACTCAACTATTTTATTGTCCTTTCCCACGGCGTCGATTACCCGATTCTCTACAATAGTTGTTATTGAATCCGTAACACGCTGATCCGTTCCAATTGGCATCCTGATATAGGTGAAAATAAAATTGGGATCACCATTAGGGAAAAATACAACAGGAGGTTTGCGAATTGCTGTAAACACAATGGAAAAGAAAAATAACCCGATTACTCCAAGGAGAATCCAGATAGGTCTATTGCGTACAAGGCACCAGGAAATCATACTCTTATAACTCTTCTGAACACGGGGCCAGAGATTGTTCTGAAATTTTTGAATAACCCCTTCCAGGTAAAATCTATGCAGGGCGTAGATGGCAAAAAGGAATATTGCAAAATTTCCCATACCAAACCATCCAACCAAATAAGACATCAATGCGAGCGCGCCAAATATAATGGCTGTTATTTTGAAACCGCTTGTTACCTTACTACCACTTCCATGTTCATGCGTATGTGGTTTCATAAAGTCTGCAGCAAACACGGGATTCATGATGTATGCCACAAGCAAGGATGCAATTAAGGTTACGATAAGTGTTATGGGTAAGAAAAACATAAACTTGCCGATAACACCTGGCCAAAAAGCAAGGGGTACGAAAGGCGCAAGCACGACCAATGTACCGGATAACACAGGGAGAAATACCTCTCCCGCAGCAATTTTAGCTGCCTTGCGAATGGGCACTTTGCCATTGTCAAATACGCGGTGGGTGTTCTCAATTACAACAATGGCATCATCAACCACAATACCTAATGCAAGCAGGAAAGAGAACAGGGTCATCATGTTCAATGTGAATCCTAACGTGGGAAATACAAGGAACGCAATGAAACTGGAAATAGGAACGGACAATCCAACGAAGATGGCATTTGTCGCTCCCATGAAGAACATCAAAATAATCGTTACCAGTACAAACCCAATAATAATAGTGTTTATCAGATCATGAAGGGTTACGCGTGTATTGTCAGATTGATCAGCTGTAATGGTGATGTCCAGACCAGCAGGTAATATGTTATCTTCAAAATCCTTTACAATTTCGTTGATCTGGTCAGAGGCGAGGATCAGGTTTTCTCCGCTTCGCTTGATCACATTAAGTGTAATCACATTTTTCTTATCCAGGCGTGCAAAACTTTCCTGCTCTTTGTGCGTGTCAACGACGTCAGCAATATCCTTCAGGTATAACTTACCGCCTTTTGTCGAACCGATTACCGTATTTGCTATTTGTTCGGCATTTGCATATTCACCATTCACACTCAGCGAGCGCTTCATGCCATCAACCGACAATTGCCCACCGGAAACAATAACATTTTCATACCGAATGCCATTGATCACATCTTCTAAAGCAATACCTACCAGAGCTGTTTTATATAAATCGAGGTTAATCTGAATTTCGCGGTCAAGTGCACCCACAATATCAACCCTGCGGATTTCCTTGACAGATTCAATCCGATCTTGCATTTGCTCAGCATACTTTTTAAGCATCTGCAGGTCGTAATCTCCGGCAATGTTCACATTCATAATGGGCACCTCAGAAATATCAATTTCGATTACTTCAGGATCGTTCTCAAGATCAGTAGGGAGGTTCGGCCTGGCACGATCAACGGCATCTTTCACTTCCTGCTTGGCATCATCTATAGTAATATCGGGTTCAAATTCAATGATCACATTTGAAAAATCCTGAACGGAGTTACTCGTAACTTTCTTGATACCTGAAATAGACTTTACCTCTTTCTCAATTTCCTTTGAAATTAAATTTTCAATGTCTGAAGGTGCAGCCCCTGGATAGACTGTTGCCACATAGATTTGAGGGAACACGACTTCGGGAAAATTTTCCTTTGGCAATCGTGAGTACGTGAGCATACCCGCCAAACAGATTATCACTGTCGCTACGTAAATGGTAACTTTATTATCGATTGACCAACTGGTTGGTTTAAATTCTTTTTCGATGTCTTGCATAGTGTGTCAAATTGGAGTGATGTTAACTACTACTATTCCTAAATTTTAACAACTTCACCATCGTTCAATCCCTGATATCCAACAGTAATTAATTTCTCACCGCTGTTTAGGCCATTTACTTGCGCTTTATTGTCAAATACCCCGTCAACGGTCACTACTTTCTTACGCGCTACAGTTTGATTACCCGATGCCTCCGCGACGTATACAATCTTCTCGCCATTTATTTCCTGCACAACGTTTACAGGAACTGTTATAGCAGCGGGTTCCGTGCGAAATACAACCTTAATTACGCCAGTCATATTAGGTCTCAGATCGGGTAGAGAGGGAAGTTTTATCTCGACGATAAAGGTGCGTGATAAAACATCAATCGTCTTCCCAACAAAAGTCACCTGGGCTTGAATCTCCTTTTGAAGTTCAGGAATGTTAACCATAACCTTGTTACCTTTTCTGATTTGTGTTACATAGGCTTCAGAAACACTGGCAGTAAGTTTTAAATCCGATGTATTAACTACGCGCACGGCTGGCATACCCGGAGAAATGGTTTCTCCAATCTTTACTATAACCTGGTCGACGGTACCATTGATCGGTGATTTGATCCGGGTCATATCATTCTGCTCCTGCAAAGATGCAAGTTGCTTTTCCAGGCTCTCTTTATTAGTCTTTGCCTGTAAAAACTGTACCTCAGTTCCGATCTTTTGATCCCACAGACTTTTTTGACGTTCGTAAACAGAATTTGCCAATTCCAACTGCGATTTCATTCCTTCAATGTTTCGAAGAATAACAGAATTATCAATTTGCGCCAGTTGCTGACCTCTTGATACAGTCTGACCCTCTTTAACATGAACTGCTGTGATCGATCCCATCGACCTGGCACTTACCAGAATGTTATCTTCCGCTTCCACCTTACCTTGTGTTCGGACGTAATGGTCAAATTCATGAGGGGCTAACTCAGTTATAGAAACTTCTTTTGCCTTAACCGTAGCTTCATCAGGATTTTCCTTTGCAATTTCTGCTTCAAGCTTATTGATTTCTTCAGTAAGTTCCGCCTGATTCTTCTTGAGGTTTTCTAATTGTGTCTTCTTGTCTTTCTCCGCAGTGGTAGCACTACATCCATATAGGATTAACGCAAGAACAGCAGGTAAAAATTTTATATGTGTAATTGATTTCATGATGAGTTGTTTTTTCATGGTTCGGGTTAAATTATTTTCCTTCTTCGGTTGTAATATATTTTGACGGATCAATCTTTGCGTATGCTTTATCTAAATCGATCCGTGCCACGATGGCATCATATAGCGCATTATAATAGTTCACCTGCGCTTCTCTCAAACTGCTTTCAGCATCCGTTACTTCAATGTTGGCACCGACACCTTGTTCATATTTTATTTTCGTTACACGGGCGACACGACCAGCAAGTTCCATGTTCTCCCGTTGTGAATTCAATGTTTCCAACGAGTTTTGATATACGACCGTGTTTTGTCGAATGCTGAGATCGATGCTTTGTTTCAACGAACTATAACTGTTCTGAATTTTGAGCAGAGACAGTTTAGCTTGTTGAATTCTGTAATTGCGTTGCAGGCCACTGAAAATTGGCACATTCAGGGTAAGGCCTAAAGAGGAATAGTTATACCACTTATCAGGTCCAATTATTCCGTCATCTTCAAGATTAGTTTCTGTCTTGAACAGGCCGCCGACACTAGGTGACTGGGTTGAATAACCAAAGTTTACAAAACCCGATAGGCTCGGGTAGGAAGCGGAATATTTATTTTTAATATCCAACTCCTGTAGCCTGCGCTGTGTGTCAAGAATCTTGAATTCAATCCTGTTTTTATAGTCCCAACCTTCCTGATATTCGTTGAATAGGTTTTCATTCACCTTCAGATTAGCCAGATTTCCTTCCACCGAAATCGGCATTTCCATTGGATAATTCATTTGGAACTTTAGCAAACTTACACTCAGGTTTTGGAGGTTAATAAATTTCAAACGCTCCGACTTTAGATTATTTAGCGTAACCTGAATACGATCCACATCAATCGCCTCGGCAAATCCATTTGTATTTAAAGCGCGTGTGGTGCGAAGCAATGAATCAACGCGGGCAATGTTATTGTCAAAGAGCGCTATTCGTTCATTGTTCACTAACACAGCATAATAGGCTTTCGCAACATTTTCGACAGTCTGAATTTGTGTTTGCTCGGTTGTTTTATATGACAATTCTTTATAAGTACCGGCAGCCTTTAATCCAACCAGGTATGAACTGTTGAAGAGTAGCTGGTTAAGCGTAAGGCTTGCGTTACCGCTGTTAGGTAACTGAAAAAAGTTTTGTGATGCAACAACATCATCATCAGCCAGGCCAAGATTGAGGTCATTTTCAGCAAAACCCTGGGCAACGGCATACGGAGCATAAAACCTGGGTAATTTTGCATTATGAATTAGGTTCACACTACCATCAATCTGAGGTAATCCAATACCTACCGTTTCTTTCACTTTAGCCTCGGCGATCTGCTCGTCAATACGTGCGTTTTTTACATCTACAGTGTTTTCCAAAGCGTATTGAATACATTCATCCAGGCTGAATGACGAAGTATCACTACCCTGAGCCATCGCGTTCAATGGCAAAATCAGGCTAATGGCGAATAAGAGGGTTATAAGAAATCGAGTCATAATATAGTTGAAGGTTGATGGTATACTTCTTTGTATTTGTGGTAAAGTTTTTTTCCCTTGTCTGAAAGCAGTCCGTGAATGAAGTGCTCCAGTATCTGCATTTGAACTTCCGGAAGATTGAACTTGTCCCGGGCAAATAATTGATCGTCAAATCCCATCTGTACAGTTTCGATTCTTACGATCGCGAGTATTTCGGGGTTGATCTCCTGGCGGAAGTATCCATGCTCAATGCCGCGCTTCAGATTTCTCACGACTGATTCGCGAATAAATTTGTTTTTAAATTCAATCCAGATGTTCCAGGCCTTTTGATGATATTTTTGAAGATCAAAAAGCAATGATGGATTCATCCCCTTCACATTTTCCCGCAGGCAATGCGAGATCTTCACTAATTCTTCTACCGCATTGGATGACTCATCCGCCAACTGGTCAAACTGTTTTCGCTCCCGCTCCAGGTGGTCCCTGGTAGTTGAGGCGACGATGTCATCTTTATCAACAAAATATTGATAAAGCGTCTTCTTTGATATTCCCAGGTGCCTGGCAATCTCATCCATGGTGATGCTTCGAACGCCATAACGCATAAAGAGTTCTTCGGCCCCTTTTAAGATTTTGGTTTTAACCTCTA
>DASUGQ010000268.1:0-14050 GCA_036273935.1 Cyclobacteriaceae bacterium
CCTCGTCAATCAGGCGAAAGTCCTCGATAGCTTTGTCAGAAAATTGCCTCTTCAGTTCGTCCATTTTATTTTTCTCGTTACGAGCGCCCTAAGGCCGTTTGAAAGATAATAAATCGCATATAGAAAATCTAAAAAGATCACAGGCCACAGGCTAAATTTGTCTCCCAACTTGTTGGAAGCCAGTTGGATGGTGATCAATACCATTAGGCAACGAACAACAAGAGCAATTATGATGGCAATGGCCATCGTGTGAGCAAAAATTAACGCCAATCCCAAAAACCAGGTAATGATAAACGTGGAAATGTAAATGCCCAGCACCCATTTGTGCTTGCCCCTGTAATATTTTCCAACTGATAAATGACGTAGCTTTTGTTCCAGATAAGAACCCCAGGTTCGTTTTGGATATGAGTAGACTAAAGTATCCTGCGACAGACAGACAAGCGTATTCGCTGACGTGGCATGACGATTTATAAACAGGTCGTCATCTCCTCCGGTTATTCCCATAAGATCCTGAAAGCCTTTGTTATCCATAAACAGCGATCTTTTGTAGGCCATATTCCTGCCTACCCCCATATAGGGCATCTTTAATAAAGCGAGACTCAAATATTGAATAGCCGTAATTAAAGTCTCAAAGCGAATAAACAGATTAAGGAAACTCGCCTCGCTAAAATAGGGCGAGTATCCCAACACAATATTCGTACGCCCATCCATCACGTCTGTCATTTTTTTTATCCACCGATTACCCTTAGGCCGACAGTCGGCATCGGTTAGAAGAATAATTTCCTTTTGTGCGGCTTTAATCGCTAGTGACAAAGCGTATTTCTTTGCATTCGCATGGGGCGGTAGATGATCGACATGAACAACGCGCAGGCGATTATCTTTTTTCGCTTCTTCCTTCAGTAAATCCAATGTGTTGTCATTGGAACGATCATTTGCTATGATCACTTCATAATCCGGGTGCTCCTGACTTAAAAGTAATGGAATCAATTCGCGAAGATTGTTTTCTTCATCATGAGCACAAACAACAACAGAAACTGAATGTGAATAGTTTGACGCTTTGGATGAACGGGAAAATGCGATCAGGAAGAAAATATAAAAAATGATCTGCGCGCCGACGGCGACAAAAAATACTACTGCCAAAACAGACATGAAACCCAAACTTCAGATTAAAGTGTCACAAATATAAAGTACGAAAGAAACGAGGAAAGTGATTAATATGAAATGTGCCCCGGGAAGTAATGTCAAACCTGCCCGAGTTCACCGCGCCTCCTTTTTTTACCATATCAAATCCTCAAGCTGTAAACGGGTGCCTTAACATCCAAAGTAGTCTTGCCAAATTTAATTTGGAGTGATCGGCCCTTGGATGTCTAAGATAGAAATTCCCATGCCTGACGAGGAATAAAAATTTGAAAATGTGTTCGTACACATTACATTTGTGGTCATAAACACCATAGATCACCGTTTAACCAGAGAATTCGGGAAAGGTTAGCAAAAAAAACTTTTCAACATGGCCAATCGCAAAAACATTACTATTAAGGACATCGCTAAAATGTCTGGTGTATCAGCAGGAACTGTTGATCGTGTGCTACACAACCGCGGGCGGGTGTCAGAGGACGCCTTGCAAAAGGTTTTGGATGTACTTAACCAAATCGACTATAAACCAAACCTGATCGCCCGTACGCTGGGCTCGAAAAAGAATTTCAAAATTGCAGTTCTGGTCCCTGATCCGGAGCAGGATCCTTACTGGGCGCTTTGCGGTACCGGGATAAAGCAGGCCGAGGCCGAGTGGACACAATATGGCGTTATGGTGGAGCCTTTCTTTTTTAACCTGTTCGACAATGATTCGTATCGCAGGGAGGCCGAAAAAGCGAATGAGTCTAATCCCGACGGAATCCTGATAGCACCCATCTACTATCATGAGTCATTGCCTTTCTTTGAAATGTATACCAGGGAGGCGATACCTTATGTTCTCTTTAACACCAACATTCCCGAAGCAAAACCATTGAGCTTTATAGGGCAGGATCTTTATAAGAGCGGCCGTGTGGGTGCCGAACTTATGTATATGGGACAACCCGAGAAGTGCTCCTTTGCAATCTTGCATATCTACGAAGACGTGCACAACTCTATACACCTTCTTGAAAAAGAAAGGGGATTCCGTGATTTCTTTGAAGGGAAAACCAATGGCAACGTGAGGATTGAGACCTATGACCTTAGTAATCACGATGAAGTGGAAACGGAAAAGAAAATCCTATCGATCATGAATGATCCTGATCTGAAAGGGATCTTCTCCAGTACGTCATCGGGATCCTTCATTACCGCTTCATTACTTGAGAAACATGGAAAAAATGGAATCCGACTCATTGGATATGATGTCCTTGATCAGAATCTGAAATTTATGCGATCAGGCATGATCGATTTCCTCATCAATCAAAATCCCAAAAATCAGGCGTTTATCGGTATCAGTCAGCTGGCCAATCATTTGATGTTCAGAAAGCAGACGCCGGCGATGAATCTTTTTCCCCTCGAAATAATTACGCCAGAGAACCTGGATTCTTATGTCAGTGCCTGATTGCTGAAGTTAGTTCAAACGCTCTGGTTATTAGTCTTTCCGCAATTAGAGAATTTCTGCCCTTGTAGCTACTTTCCTACCTTTGCGCCCTTATGCGATTTACGTTAGTCACTACAGATACTTCATCTAAAGCCCGCGCCGGAATTATTGAGACCGATCACGGTCAAATCCAAACACCGATGTTTATGCCGGTTGGAACGGCCGGCTCCGTGAAAGCAGTACATCAACGCGAACTGGAGAATGATATCGGTGCAGAAATCATCCTGGGAAATACATACCATCTTTACTTACGCCCGGGAACAGATCTCCTGGAAAAGACACAGGGCATTCATGGTTTCACCGGCTGGAATAAACCCGTGCTCACCGACAGCGGAGGCTACCAGGTGTATTCTCTCGGGGCCAACAGAAAAATCACAGAAGAAGGTGTTGTCTTTAAATCTCACATCGATGGATCCAGGCACACCTTCACACCGGAAAACGTGATGGACATACAACGCAGCATTGGTGCTGATATCATCATGGCGTTCGATGAATGTACCCCCTATCCATGTGAGTATGGGTATGCGAAGGATTCCATGGAACTCACTCACCGCTGGCTAAAACGGTGCATTCAGAGAGTAGATACGACCTCTTCAAAATACACCCATTCGCAGGCACTGTTTCCAATCGTGCAGGGCAGTGTTTACAAAGACCTTCGCATTCAGTCCGCGGAATTCATCGCAGCCCAGGATCAGCAAGGCAATGCCATTGGCGGCCTATCGGTTGGCGAACCTCATGAAATAATGTATGAAATGACCGACCTCGTATGTGCCATTTTGCCATCCGATAAACCCCGTTACCTTATGGGCGTCGGCACGCCAGAAAATGTCCTTGAGTCCATTGCCTTAGGAATTGATATGTTTGATTGTGTGATGCCCACCAGGAACGCGCGAAACGGAATGTTATTTACGTCGGAAGGAATTATCAACATTCGTAATGAGAAATGGAAAGATGATCTCACACCGATCGATCAGGCTTTGGGCGGCTATGCAAGCACATTTTATTCTAAGGCTTATCTTCGTCATCTTGTGATCAGTAAGGAAATTTTGGGCGCACAAATTGCTAGCATACATAATCTCACTTTTTATCTTTGGCTCGTAAAGGAGGCACGTAATAGAATACTGGATGGCACATTCACATCCTGGAAGGAATCAATGATCCACAAAGTGAGTCAACGACTTTAATATTTCACAAGTGAAGATTATCGATAAATATATCCTCAAACAGTTTCTCAGCACCTTCTTCTTTGTCGTGGTGATATTGCTGGCTATCGTCTCTGTGATCGATCTTACCGAAAAGATGGATAAGTACGCCAGGGCACAACTCACGACGCTTCAGATATTGGGCTATTATAAAGATTATATTCCCTGGATCGGAAGTTTGATTGCACCGATCACAATTTTTATTGCAACGGTTTATGTATGTGCCCGCATGGCAGCACATACGGAAATTATCGCCATCCTGAGTAGTGGGGTTAGTTTCAAAAGAATGCTTTTTCCCTTTTTTGTCGGGACACTCATTATCGCATCCATAAGCTTCGTGCTGAATGGTTGGATTATTCCCAATTCAAATAAAACCCGCCTTGCCTTCGAACTCCAGTACTTACAAAACAAATATTATTACGATAAGAGAAATGTTCACATACAGGTAGCACCTCAAACCTACCTTTACATTCAAAACTACCAAAATATTACAAAGACCGGTTACCACTTTACTATGGAGCGATTCCACAATGACCGGCTCATTGAGAAGCTTAGCGCAAACCGTATTGTTTGGGATTCATTGAAACAAAAATGGACACTGCATGACTGGAAAATAAAAAAGATAGACACGCTATTTCAGACAGCTCCAAACCCGGAAGAAGGATTTCAAATGACCAGCACAAGGGTAAGGGATGGAAAGACAGAATCCGGGACAACCCTGGATACCATGTTAGTGATTCATCCAAAGGAATTTGAAAGTGATTACAGAAAGTATGATGGCATGACGTTGAACGAACTGACCAGTCATATCCACACACTCAAGGCTCGTGGCTCTTCCGGCGTCGAGGTTTATGAGGTTGAGAAATATACGCGCTTTGCGTCCCCGGTCACCATCTTTATACTGGTATTCATGGGTGTCATCGTTTCCTCACGGAAAAGTCGCGGCGGCACCGGTCTGCAAATTGCATTGGGATTTGTACTGTCTTTTATCTTCATCCTGTTCTTTATGATCTTCCGAACATTTGCTGAAGCGGGTTCCCTTCCCCCACAAATTTCTGTATGGATCCCAAACATTATCTTTACCATTATTGCCTTAATGATGTATAAATACGTGCCCCGTTGATGGCCACCACACGCGATTACATAAAAATTCATTTCATCGTTTTTCTTTGGGGTTTTACGGCAATTCTTGGAAAGCTCATTACCATACCCTCCGTTGAAATGGTTTTCTATCGTACCATCCTGGCGGCCGTTGGCATTGCGCTGGTGATGCTCTTTAAGAAAGGTCTATTCAAAATTGAACGAGTTGAAATTTTTCAGTTAATACTCACGGGGTTTATTGTTTCTGCACACTGGATTACATTTTTCGGAGCCGCAAGGTTGTCGAACGTTTCGGTAAGCCTCGTGGGTTTTGCTACTGCTTCTTTGTGGACGGCAATACTCGAGCCCGTTTTGAGCCGCAACAGGATCAAGGGATATGAAGTTTTTCTCGGATGCGCGGTGATCGTTGGAATCATTATCATTTTCACGTTTGATTTCAGTTATCGCCTAGGCTTCATTGTGGGAATTATCTCAGGCTTCCTGGTTTCGATTTTCTCCATTATTAATTCAAAGGCGGTCAAGCGAATCAATCCTTACACAATAACATTTTACGAAATGGCCGGGGCTGCTGTGGGAACAGCCTTGTTCTTGCCTTTCTATAAAGAATTCATGGCAACAGGGGGAACGCTCAAACTCATTCCCACCGGGTTGGATTGGTTTTACATTGCAATTCTCGCCCTCGTTTGTACTGTTTATGCATTCACAGTGATGGTTGAGATCATGAAGCGGGTCTCGGTTTTCTTTATTCAGCTCTCCGTAAATCTTGAACCTGTGTACGGTATAATCATGGCACTCCTGATTTTTCAGGAGAAAGAAAGAATGAAAGGAAATTTTTACGCGGGGACATTGGTAATTCTTGGTGCGGTTCTTTTGTATCCTTACCTGAAACGAAAGTTTGATAAACCACTCGTATCAAACAACTAGCAGACCGCTCCAATAAGTCATCGAGCCAAAGGCAGGTTTCAGGTCAATTGGTAAATCGAATATGCCAAACACGCTGGAGCCGGATCCACTCATGCTTGAGTACAGTGCACCGGCATTGTAAAGGCTTTCTTTAATTTCTCCGACAATTGGATGCTTATCAAAAACGGTCTTCTCAAAATCGTTGACAAGCTTATCTTTCCATTCCCGCACGGGCAGTCCGACGACACTTGTCAATGAAACATCCGGTGTTCCCGGTTTTATCCCCGCATAGGCTTCTGCCGTAGATACATGTATGTCGGGCTTAACAATGACGATAAATTTTCCCTTGAGATTGACACTCGTCGGCCTCAACACTTCTCCTCGTCCCGATCCAATCATTGGAAGGTCCCGAATAAAAAAAGAACAATCGCTGCCAATGCGTGCTGCATATTGCTGCAGGTCCGAAGGTGAGAGTTTCAGGTCAAAGACTTCATTAAGAAGTAGCAACGTATGAGCAGCATCCGACGAGCCGCCGCCTAACCCGGCACCCATTGGAATGATCTTGTGCAAATGAATTTTTATCGGGTCAAGTTTGAAATCATTTCCTAGTGTGTGATAGGCTTTGATGCAAAGGTTATCCGCTGCTGAACCCGGCACCAAAATTCCCGACGTAGTAAACTGAAAGGATTCGGATTTGATCACCTCGAGCACATCATTCCAGGGTACAGGATAGAAACAGGTCTCAATATCATGGTACCCATCAGATCGTTTTCTGATGACATTCAGGCCCAGATTTATTTTGCAAGGTGGAAATGAAACCATGAATTAAGCAAAGTCATAAGTCAGTGGTCATTAGTTGAGCAGTACTCAGAAAATACTATTAGCAATGACAAGCTACTTTCTATTTTACCAAACGCTCAATTAAATCTTCTGTGATACCCGAGCTGGAGAACCCACCATCGTGCATCAGGTTTTGCATCGTAACCATCCGGGTAAGGTCGGAGAACATCGCCACAATGTAGTTGGCGCAATCTTCCGCAGTGGCATTGCCAAGTGGCGACATCATATTTGCATAATCATAGAAGACATCGAACCCTGTTATTCCAGCACCAGCCGTGGTCTTTGTTGGAGATTGCGAAATGGTGTTGACCCTGACTTTCTTAAGTTTTGCAAATCGGTAGCCGTAACTTCTTGCGATCGATTCCAAAACTGCTTTAGCCTGCGCCATGTCCGAGTAATCGGGGTAAGTTCGTTGAGCGGCAATGTAGGAAAGAGCCACGATGGAGCCCCATTCGTTCATGGCATCCGATTTTTCCGCTGTCTGTAGTACCTTATGAAACGACAGGCCGGAGATATCCAGGGTTTTCAGAAACCATTCGTAGTTCAAATCGCCGTACGACTTACCCTTCCTGACATTGGGGCTCATGCCAATAGAATGAAGGACAAAATCAAGCTTTCCCCCCAGTACTTCAATTGATTTGACAAAGAGGCTATTAAGGTCCTGTTCAACGGTAGCGTCGGCAGGGATTATTTCTGAATTACATTGTTTCGCCAGCTCGTTTATCTTGCCCATGCGCATGGCAATAGGCGCATTGGTAAGGGTAAAAGATCCCCCCTCCTCTTTGACTCTCAGGGCTGTTTTCCAGGCGATTGAATTCTCGTCCAGAGCGCCAAAAATGATTCCTCGTTTTCCTTTCAGCAGGTTATAGCTCATAGTATAATAAATAGTTGAGGTCACAATAATACAACATAGTATTCAATGCGTTAAATCTTCCTTCGCAAACGATGGATACGATGAATTTTCACTAAAAATTAATATATTTAAAATGGAAACCAACCTCTAACAGAACCTATGGATATCTCAGCCTCTACCTTCTTTAGCTATTGGGACCGCGTCATGCGATTCGGTTCATATACTTCAGCAGCTATATGCGTCGGACTCATATTTTTCTATGAGCTACGGGCCTCTTCAATAAAAGACAGCAAAGAAAAATATGACTACATAAATCAACATGAAATCAAATATTTCTGGTTTGCCATCATTCTGTTATTAGTCGCCATTGGAATGTTTATTAATTCTGTCGGCACAACCTACCTCACCCAAAAATCATATTTGTGGTTTATTGTAAGGTTATTCCTGACGGTTAGCTTTGCGATCATTTCATATTTTATATGCTTCGGAATGGTTCGCATTTATTATCCTGGTAATGTTGAACGCAGGCTAAGAAAACTTCGCGAAAAACCACGCACCTCACCGGCCGGGAATCAGATGCGAAAACTGAGTGAGGAGGAAGAAGATGCCCATCTCGAACCCGGTCAGATCAAAGATGAAGCAGTTCATTCTATTGATTATGACGTTTGGATCGATGATAAAACGGGTTATACAAGAATCGAGAAATATTATAATTATCAACATGCTGAGCTGTGCCCGGAATGCGGTTATTACACGCTAAAAATTGCGAGGGAGGAGATTGAAAAGGCCCCCACCGAAAAAGAAAGAGGCACCCTTTTACAACATTATGAATGTTCCTATTGCGATCATAGAGAAATCCATTCAGTAAAAATAGCGAGGCTTGAGGTTAATCAGGTCGTACAGCCCTCCGCTTAATATATTTTATCAGGTCACAGTTAATGCATCCCTGACATTAGGGATGTACTGTTTTTCACCAGATTTTGTGAAATCCTGTTGATATTTTTGACAACTTAGGGTTTTTAATTCTGAGGCATTGACCACGTTATTTTTTTTTCTGCCCTTTCTGGTCTTCTACACTATCATGGCCATTTATGGAGAGCGGAAGATTTCGGCATTCATTCAAGACAGGCTTGGACCCATGGAGGTTGGTTATTATGGCTTGGCACAATCAATCGCTGATCTTCTCAAGCTTATTCAAAAGGAGGATATTGTACCGACCAAAGCCAGCCCATGGCTTTTTAGAATTGCCCCCATTCTGATTTTCGTGGCGGTCTTCGCAGGCTTCGCCGTTCTTCCGTTATCCTCGTCATGGTCAGGGTCAACCGTATCTTCCGGAGTATTCTTTTTACTGGCCATCGTATCGCTTGATGTTATTGGAATAATTATAGCTGGTTGGGCATCGAACAATAAGTATAGTATGTTGGGTACTTTTCGGTCAGCTGCCCAGATCATTTCGTATGAAGTACCACTAGGGCTTTCGATACTATGCGTGTGCATGGTGAGTGAAACGCTGGACCTCCACGAAATTTCAATTCAACAAGGGAAATTATCGACGGAAACGAATTTTCTTTTTGGTATTTCATCTCTTGGATTGGATGTAACCACTGTAGGTGGGTTCCTTACCTGGAATATTTTTAGAATGCCACTTCTATTCATTGTGTGGATTATCTTCTTCATTTCATCGCTGGCTGAATGCAACAGGGCTCCATTCGATTTGCCTGAAGCAGAGTCCGAATTAGTGGCCGGTTTTCAAACAGAATACAGTGGTTTTAGATGGGCGGTGATCATGCTTGGCGAATATGGCATGATGCTGTTGGTCAGTATTCTGGGTGCAATCCTTTTCTTCGGTAGCTGGTACTCTCCACTGCCTGATATTGGCGCTCTGAAATTGGGAACTTGGACAAATGGTCAATATGGAACAATAGCTTCCTCATTGTGGGGGACTTTTTGGTTATTGAGTAAGTCTTTATTTTTTGTGATGACGCAAATGTGGGTTCGATGGACTTACCCTCGGTTAAGAGTAGATCAGCTGATGGGATTAGGTTGGAAATACCTAACTCCAGCAGCTTTGTTACTGGTAATGTTATGCGGACTCTGGAAAATATTTTTAATGTGATCATCCTGAAGGAAATTAAAATCATTCTAATACTCTCCTTGTTCTGCGCATTTACATTGCATGCACAGATTAAGGGCGGTGACAGCCTTGAGCAAATTTTGCAGACGGAGATTTCCGATTCGTTAAGGCTAAGGGTTCTTCAAGAGTTAACTGCCCGCTACCAATTTGTTGACTATGTGAAAAGCTTTAACTACGCGAATGAAGCCACGATCCTTGCTGAGAAGATCGGTTCTCATTGGGCCAAGGCAAGTAGCTACAAGAATCTCGCCTATTGTTATACGCTTTCGGGTGACTATAGCACGGCTTTAAAATATGATGATCGGGCGTTACAAAACAGTCTCCTGTCCAAAGACAGTGCAATGATTGCCCAGGCTTTTAACTATCTGGGAAATGATTATTACGATATCGGGGAATATGACGAAGCTTATTTTTATTTCACCCAATCCTATAACACCGCCAAGAAAATATACGACTCACTTTCCATGACCATTGCCCTGCACAATGTGGGAAGGGTCTTTAAAGAACTTGGCGAATATGATCGGGCAATGAGCCACCTCTCTCTTTCCCTTAAGATCAGCAATAAGATAAAAGACCGGATTGCTTTAGCTTATTACTATGATGAGCTCGGAGATATTCAATTGCGAAAAGCACAGTATGATTCTGCTCTTAATACCCTTGTGAGCAGCCTCAAGCTTAGTCGCCGTTATCAGCTTGAAGAACTTAAGCCAAAAACGCTAACGAAGATCGCCAATGTTTATCTGAAAAAAAATGCCTTCGACAAAGCCTTTGCCTATTACGACACTACATTTGCCCGATATCAACGGACGAACAATCAATTCGGGTTGGCCCAGGTTTATCTGGGTAGAGGGATCGTTTATCTGAACCAGGGAGAGTTCGACAAAGCGGAAGACTTGATTGATAAAAGTCTCGCCGCAGCACATAACTTCAATGCCCGAATCCTGGAAATTAATTGTTACCAGAACCTTTACATTATCGCTGAGAAACGTGGAGAATTTGAAAAAGCCTTAAGTCACTTTAAGCAATACAAAGCTCTGGAAGACAGTTTGTTCAGCCAGGAAATGGTACAGAAACTCTACCGTGATCAGATCCGATTGGAGACAGAATCAAGAGATTCACAAATTGCCGCGTTGAGTCAGTTGGAATCAAGACAAAAAGAGGCGTTAAAGCGCGAAGAATTTATCCGTAACATTCTCGCCGTTGTTGTAGCACTTAGCGCTATTCTCCTCGTTACGGTATATCGGAGCGGACAACGACGCAAGGAAATTAATAAACTCCTCCTCCAGCATCAGGAAGATATGGAAAAACGAAGTGAGGAATTGGAGCGGTTGAATCAGGTGAAGGATAAATTTTTCTCCATTATATCGCATGACCTGCGGTCTCCTATTAACGCGCTTTCAGGTATTTTGGATATTATGTCAAGAGGAGGTCTGAGCCAACAGGAGTTCGCCGACCAGACAAAAGAGTTGAGACATCGGTTTAATCACACTCGCACGCTGCTCAATAACTTGCTTGACTGGACATTGCTTCAAATGGACAAGCTTAGTCTTCAGCCCGCAAGAATCGACTTGCATAAGATCGTTGACGAGAATATTCAACTCATCACATCCCTGCAGTCAAAACAGATCAATCTTGTCAATCGCATCCCGGAGAACGCATTTGGTTATGCCGACTCAAATACTGTAAACCTGGTCATCCGTAACCTGATGACGAATGCCATTAAATTCACAAATGATGGAGGCGAGGTAACAATCAGCGCGGACAAAAACGAAAACCATTGGGTCATTGGAGTTCACGATAACGGCATTGGCATCAATCGCGAGATTCAACAAATTCTGTTTGACAAGACTTCCCCATATACAACTCGCGGCACAGCAAACGAAAAAGGTACTGGTCTTGGCCTAATACTTTGCAAAGAATTCGTTGAGAAAAATAACGGCCGCATTTGGGTAGAGAGTCAGGAAAACAAAGGCAGCACGTTTTGGTTTACAATTCCTAAAGTTCAGTAACTTTTACTGGCAGAAAACTTCGTTTTAAAAACACGCAAAGTCTTCTTCGTGTTTCAATATCCTTTATTTTTGTTTCTGATATGAGTATTCGTCAGTCTTATTGGGGCAAAATACATTACACGATTGGGTCGCTGTTATCCGGGTTGCGAATAACGTTTCGCCACTTAGTTGGTGCCACAAAAACTCAGTCGCTGCTATCAATTGATAACCCGAAGTATTTCGACAATAGACTGGGTGTTGCCACCATTCAATACCCTCACGAAATTTTGCCTGTCCCGGAGACCGGCAGATACCGCCTCCATAATGAAATTGATGACTGCATTGTTTGTGACAAATGTGTCAAGATCTGCCCGGTTAATTGCATAACAATTGATCCTATTCGGGCCACGGAAGAAATTGGTAAAACATCTGATGGAACTCCAAAGAGGATTTACGCAGCGACATTTGACATCGACATGGGAAAATGTTGCTACTGTGGGTTATGCACAACCGTTTGTCCGACAGAGTGTCTCACGATGACCAAAGTTTATGATTTCAGTGTATTTGACATTCGGGAACATAATTATTCTTTCGCCGAAATGACACCTTCTGAAATTGTCGAGAAGAAAAAACTATTTGAAGAGTCTCAAAAGGCCAAAGCACAAAATACCATTGCGGAAGAAAAGAAGACCGATACCAAGGAAGGCGGCACCAATGTCGAAGCTCCCAAAGCCTCCCCTCGTCCTGTGTTTAAACCGAAAATCAAACCGCCTCAACCACCAAAGTCATGATGCTTATTATTTACTTTTTCATTGGACTGGCTTTTTTATCGGCATTGGGAATTCTTTTCATCCGAAATGTTTTTCATGGCGCGCTGCTGCTGCTGGTTTGTTTAATGTCAATTGCCGGTCTCTACATTTTGCTTTTCGCAGAGTTCATTGCCATCACCCAGATTTTGATCTATGCCGGCGGTATATTAGTGGTCATTGTGTTTGGTATAATGCTAACGTCGAAGCTCGCCGGGAAACCTTTAATTGTTACGAATAATAAATGGTTTGCCGGTTCCATTATCTCCGTGCCATTGGTATATCTGCTGGTAAATTTTATCTATCAGAAAAATTTTGTTCAAGCCCTGTCCGCGAAGCCTCCCGATACCCAGTGGAACAGCATCAACCTTGTCGGCATTAATTTTATGACTGATTATCTGCTCCCTTTTGAAGTGGCCGGTATACTACTTTTAATGGCTCTCATCGGAGCCGCTGTAACGGCATCATTTAAGAAAAACGAATTGCTAAAATAAATGGTACAACATATCCTTGTTTTAGCTTCATTTTTATTTTCGATAGGCTTCATGATCATCATTGTGAAGCGAAATGCAATAATGGTGTTATTGGGAATAGAACTTATGCTCAACGCGTCAAATCTGAACCTGGTGGCCTTCAACTTATTTTATCCTTCTCACCCGGACGGACAGCTTTTCGCGTTGTTCGTGATCATTGTTGCTGTATGTGAAGCGGCCGTGGGATTAGCGATCATTCTGCGTGTCTATCATTATTATCAAACATCAGTGCCTGACGAGATAAACACACTAAAAGATTGACCTTGCATTCATTTGAGCCTCATACATTGATAATAATCACGACGCTGGTTGCGCTCTGTGCGCCATTATTATCAGCACTCATCGCGGGGTTGATATCACCGCGCTATGAGTGGGTTTTGTACCTCACATCGTCCGCACTGTTAACTCTTGGCACTCTCGCATCGTTGAGTTTGCTTTACCTCGCATGGAATGAAAAGTCATTAACCATTGATTTATCCTGGTTTGAAATTGGAGACTACACAGTTACGGCGGGAATATTAATTGATCGCTTAACCATTCTGATGATAGCAGTCGTCACCATCATATCTTTTCTTGTTCATGTTTATTCGACGGGCTATATGGCTGGAGATGCAGCAATCCGTCAGTACTTTTCAATGCTTGGTTTTTTTACTTTCTCCATGCTTGGCCTGGTGGTTGCTGATAATCTGCTTTTAATATTCGCTTTCTGGGAACTTGTCGGGTTCTCTTCGTACTTGTTGATCGGACATTGGATGGAACTTCCTGAAGCAGGCAGCGCGGCAAAGAAAGCGTTTATAATGAACCGTGTTGGAGATCTCGGATTCATTGTTGGGATGATGATTATTTATAGTCAAACCGGCACATTTCAGTTAAATCTTTTGGCGGCGGGAATTGTGCCCTGGCAATCGGCCGCTTCACTATGCTTTTTTATCGGGATCATGGGCAAGTCAGCACAATTCCCGTTGCTCACCTGGCTCCCCGATGCAATGGCCGGGCCAACGCCTGTTTCAGCATTGATTCATGCAGCGACCATGGTTGCCGCTGGCGTATTCTTGTTGGCGAGAATTTATTTCCTTTTTACA
>DASUGQ010000269.1:0-13622 GCA_036273935.1 Cyclobacteriaceae bacterium
AGTCCGACGGGCGCTTTACATATTGGTGGCGTTCGAACTGCCCTGTATAATTATTTACTTGCCCGTCAGACCAATGGAACAATGATTCTGCGCATTGAGGATACCGACCAGATGCGTTATGTTCCGGGCGCTGAAGAATATATTCTGAAGTCCTTAGAATGGATTGGAATAAAAATAGATGAGGGCGTTGGTATAGGCGGACCACATGCACCTTATCGCCAATCGGAACGAACTCATATCTACAAACAATACGCACAACAGTTGATTGAAGGTGGGCGTGCCTATTATGCATTCGACACTGAACAAGAACTGGACGAGATGCGCCAGCGGTTGAAATCTGCTGGCGTGGATAATCAGCAATATAATAGCATCACCCGCTTGCAGATGAAAAATTCGTTGACCCTCGACGAGAAACTTGTGAAGGATTTGCTGGCATCTGGTGCTCCTTACGTTATCCGGCTAAAGGTCCCCAAAAAAGAAGAGATTCGGTTGAACGACCTCATCCGTGGTTGGGTAATGGTTTACTCTCACCAGATCGACGATAAAGTGCTCATGAAATCAGACGGGTTACCCACCTATCACCTGGCAAATGTAGTTGATGATTACCTGATGAAAATTACGCATGTTATTCGTGGAGAAGAGTGGTTGCCGTCTGCACCTTTACATGTCTTGTTGTACAAATACCTGGGTTGGGAGAATGAAATGCCACAGTTCGCTCACCTTCCTTTGTTGCTGAAACCGGATGGTAATGGCAAACTTAGTAAGCGCGATGCGGACCTGATGGGATTCCCTATCTTTCCCCTTGACTGGACCGATCCAAAGACAGGTGAAACGGCTACTGGATTTCGCGAGGCCGGATATTTGCCTGAAGCCCTCATCAACTTCCTCGCTTTTCTTGGGTGGAATCCCGGGACGACCCAGGAAATGTTCACTCTTGATGAATTGATCAAGGCATTCTCGCTTGAGCGTATCGGAAAGGCCGGGGCCAGGTTTGACATTAATAAGGCACAATGGTTCAATCAACAATATCTGCGCGCCAAATCAAATGATGAACTGGCAGACTATCTCCTAAAAACGCTCAGCAAGGAAAACATTAGCTGCTCAAATGACAAAGCCATAAAAATTATCGCTATCATGAAGGATCGTATCACTTTCCCCCAGGACTTCTGGCTCCAGGGAAAGTACTTCTTTATCGCTCCAATGGCATTTGATGAAGCGGTTACGTCAAAAAAATGGAACGACGATGTTGTTAAGGTGTTAACAGCATTCAGGCATGAGATTGCTCAAATGAATCCATTAACAGCAGGTTTGGCTAAAGCAACGTTAGAAAAAATTACAACTCACCTTAATATCCCTATTGGCAAGATCATGCAGGGTCTCCGCGTTTCGATAACAGGTGCAGGCGCGGGCCCGGATTTGATGATGATCATGGAAATATTGGGACAGGATGAAGTCGCTGGAAGAATAAATTATGCACTCAACAACATTAAGGTGAAAGTTGCCTGATTTCGTTAAAGTGGTGACAACTAATGAAGCCTAAATCTTTACGTCATGACAAAAAGAGTGGAAAAAAAGACTGAAAAAAAATCGGAAAAGCCCAAGGTACATAAAGACCTGGATGGATTGGAAATTTCTGTCGATCAGTTCGGCGAGATTAAATCGAACATGAACATCGAGAAGATTAACGAATTCCTCAACACAAATGTCGATGACAAAAAGCTTGCTGAGCGCGTGGACTACGAAGAAATCAAAAAGGGCCGAAAGAAAAAGAAACAATAATCCTCATAACGCCCTCCTGTTTGAAAACATTTTCAGCAAGTGATTACATTTGAATGTAATCAGACTTCATGCGAACGATTAAGCTAGGCATTATTCGGGAAGGGAAAATCCCGGTCGACAAACGTGTACCCTTCACGCCGGCCCAGGTGAGTGAAATCATTTATAAATTTCCTCATGTCGAAATCTTTTGTCAACATAGCAGCATCAGAAGTTTCAGTGACCTTGAGTATGAGCAAACCGGAATTAAAGTTGTTCATGATTTGAGCCATTGTGATCTGCTCATGGGAATCAAAGAGGTGCCTTTAAATAATTTGATTGATCATAAAACTTACCTGTTCTTCTCTCACACGATGAAAAAGCAGCCTCACAATCGCAGGTTGCTGCAAGCGATTCTTAAAAAAAATATCACCCTCATTGACTATGAGGCATTGACTGACGCCGAAGGTAACCGATTGGTGGCCTTCGGAAGGTATGCAGGCATAGTGGGTACATATAATTGCTTTTGGATGATTGGAAAACGTTATAAGAACTACTCCCTTAGAAGAGCGATGGATTGCATTGACTATAATGATCTCAAGCGTGAGTTGCCGAAAATAAAATTGCCCTCCCAGCTGAGAATAGTCTTAACCGGTAGCGGGAGAGTCGGGAAAGGTGCGGAACAGATTCTCTCAGATGTTGGTGTAAGAAAAGTTAATCCGGATGATTTTCTTAATCATTCCTTTGATGAACCCGTTTACGTACAGCTTCGCAGTAGGGATTATCATGTAGATAAAAGTGGGAGGGAATTTAGCAGTGAAGAATTTCATTCAGCTCCTGAGAAATTCGATAGTGACTTTCTTAAATATGCCCAGGTTGCCGATGTACTGATTAATGGTGCGTATTGGAATCCGGGCGCGCCGCGCCTTTTTTCGAGGGAGGAAATGCTTGATCCATCTTTTAAAATAAAAATTATCGCTGATATAAGTTGTGATATTGATGGTTCCGTGCCGGCAACAATAAAAGCGACTGATGTAAACGACCCGGTTTACGATTACAATCCTTTCAGTCACACAGCTGAGCCGCCATTCAGCAATGAAAAATTTATTTCGATAATGGCAGTTGATAATCTGCCTTGCGAACTTCCGAGAAGTGCCTCCGAAGATTTTGGCAGAGGTCTCATTGATCGTGTTTTGCCCTCTTTGATAGTGGAGGATAATAAAGGTGTAATCATGAGGGCAACAATTGCGAAGGGAGGGAAACTTACTGCGCGCTTCGCCTACCTTTCGGATTACATAACAGGACATTGATCTTTAAAGCTCTACGATAATACCAATTGTGGGGAGCACTGTCCCGTATGTACTTTGGATAAACTTCGGCAGGTAGAATTCCGGATCATCCGGATTGACTATTATCTCATTGTTTGCGTCCCTTTGTACATCAATGTTGTCCTGAAATTTGGTAACGTGATTATAGACATTCTGAACATCAAAATAGACATCAAGACTCCACCGTGTAAAGAAATACTTCTTGTCGATTCTAAGGTCTAATTGATGAAACGAATTGATCCGTTCGTCATTTAAGCGGTCATAGTCCGGAATTCCAAATGGACGAACATCCCAGTTTTCTCTTCTAACGGTCTCATCGATGTTATAAGGTGTATATGGTGCCCCTCCGGTAAACAACCATCGAACACTGAGTTCCCAGTTCCTTTTCAATTGCTTCCCACCTGTAAGGCTAACCAGGTGCTGATTATCCCACGACGATGGAACATATCTTTTGTATTTATCCTGAAACTCACTTCGCACCCAGGTATAGGCTAGCAGTCCATAAAAACCTTCAAAAAGTTTTTGTTGAATTAAAAACTCCAGGCCATAGCTTCTGCCTTCTGAAGTAGAATTCACCGGAGCATTTCCAATAATTCCAAAATCAGCTCCAAGGTTGGCCAAAGAAATGGAATCTTCCAAAAGGAAAGGATATTGATCGTAGGTCTTGTAAAAACCTTCGATGGTAATTCGGGCATTTCGTTCCAGATTGAATTCAACACCACTCACGATATGACGGCTCCGGATGTATTCAACTCCGTTATCGCGATTCACTAATTGATTACTTTGCGAATCCCGGTAGCTTAAAACTGTGTATGCGGGTAGCTGGTAATAAATACCGGTATTGAAGTTGATGCTGGTGACAGGGGTTAATGAATAGGATGCCGAAAAACGTGGCGAGAATTGGTCAAGGAGATTGTTCATTTCACCGGAATAATTATTAGCATCAAGACGAACACCTAAGGAGAGAGACAGTCTGTTTTCAAAAAAAGAATGACTGACCTGCACAAAGGCACCCCACTTCACTATATCAATTAGTGAAGAGTAATTCCTCACGGTGAAGCCTTCCTGGGTAACTATTTTGCTGAAATCTTTTGTGTTGGCGCGCGCAAATTCAAGATTAAGTCCATAGTTAACATTCCAATTGTTGTTGGTCAGGTAATCTTCAGCTCGCAACCGGGTTTCCGTTTCCTTTGACTCGTAATCCTGGATAAGATTGCCCGGATCCGACGAGTCATTGTTTTGATATTTAATCGATTCATTATTAAGAGCATTATTGCTTATCACAAAGGTTGTCTTTCCATTTTTCCGGAAGTGATCATATTTCAATCCGAGGGTATAGTTCCATTGTGTAGACACCGGTAATGCATTCAGTATGTATTCGGCCTCCTCTCTGTCTGCTTCGTTATTCGCATTTGCCGGGGCATCATAGTTCAAGGTAAAGTCATCAATAGCCCCGATTCCCAGGAAGGTTAATTGATTTTTTGAATCCAGTTTCAATTTGTATTTGAACTGTAGGTCATTGTATACAGGTAAAAAAGGAAGATTGAAAATATTGAAGAGAAATTTAAGATAGGATCGTCTTGCTGAAATGACCAGCGATGAATTATCAGTTATGGGTCCATCGAAGGTTAAACCTAGATCTGTGGCACCTAATATTCCATTGACAATCCATTTATCATCGCGCCCATCTTTCAATTGAAAATCAAAAACAGAACTCATTACATTCCCGCGATTTGCCGGAAAAGCTCCGGAATAAAACCCGACTTCACTGAGTAAATCAACGTTGATTATGCCAACCGGCCCACCACTTGATCCTTGTGTTTGAAAATGATTGATGACAGGAATCTGTATGCCATCGAGGTAAAAGGTATTTTCACTGGGTGCACCGCCGCGAATGATAATATCATTTCGAAATGAGGGCACAGAGGCTACCCCCGGAAGGGAACGGACAACTTTTGATACATCACGGTTCCCACCTGGTGTTCGTTTAATTTCAGTTGCGCCGATGGTACGAAACGATAACGGCGATTCTTCAGACCTTACAAAAGAATTGGAGGCCTCCACAACTACATCCTCCAGTTTCCTTGCTTCTTCTTGCAGAGCAAAGTCCGCATATACCGGACGTGCATTGGTCACCTGCACTTCATATACTGCCAGTTTCTTAAAACCAACAAACGATGCTTCTAGATTATAGAGGCCTGGTTGTAAATTTAAGATTTCATATTCGCCGTTCTCATTCGCCACGGCCCCTTTCGTGGAACCCTGAATAACCACATTAGCAAAAGGGATCGGTTCGTTATTTACGCTGTTAAAAACTTTACCACGAACAACTCCCTCTTGTGCCCAAATCAAACAGGGAAGAAAAGCAAAAACTGAAGCGAATATTCCTCTGAGAACCATATCACGCTCTAACAAGGGAATCCATCAATAGTTTATCGTCTCAAATAAATTATCAAGGAAAAAATTGAAGAGATAAGATTAGCTTTGTTCATGTTTTTATTTAACGAGACGATTGGCATTGATAAGGCGGTGGAAGAGGAGTGGCTGAGATGGATGAAGGAGGAACATATTGTTGCTGTTATGAATACGGGTATGTTCATTTCATCAAAAATTTATAAAGTTCTGCACGAGCACGATGATGAAACTACTTCTTATAGCATCCAGTACTTCTCCAATTCGATTGACAATGTCCAAAAATACCTGGAGGATTACGCCCCGGGATTAATTGAACAGTTTCAAAGGAAATTCAAGGACCGACACGTGGCGTTTAGAACGCTTCTCCTGGAAATTTAGCCGATCCGGCCTTGCGGATTCGGGATTTTTGCCCTATATTCATTGATCTTGTCTGAACGGGGAGTTTTTCTCCATTTTTTACGTAATAGTTGTTGCTCTGTGCCCGTTACTCAACCTGAATAAGTTGAGGTTCATAGAATGTTTTTCACGTTTTCACGACTAATTTAACGACCGACCCCCATGAAAAACTCGAGGATTATCAGCCCTTCTGACGTGCGTTTGTACTATTTCAGTTCGAAAGATGTTTTGCTGTCTAACGATGAAAAGGAAAACCGCAGGAAAAAGCTTCAACGTGCCGTTGCTATGACCCACAATGTGCGCACCCCCATTAGCATTTACTTGAAATTACCCTCTGGTGAAACGCTTGAAACGCACTCAGACAGCTTCGATTTTGCTGATGATTTTGTGATTATAAAGGGGGGTTTTGTTATTCCTCTTGGCGCGATCCTGGATGTCGACGCCTGAGTTAAATTGAAATCAATGAATGTGCGGAAGATTGAGTTGAATGAAATGAAGGTGGCTCACTTCTCTAAAAGAGATGTCCTTGAAGATGAAGGGGCCAGGATGGAAAGGATACATAAGCTGTTAAAGGCAGTTGTCTTGAGTCACCTCGAACATCAGGACGTTGGCATTGTGATTAAGCTTGAAAGCGACGAGTTAATCGAGACATATTGTAATCTCATTGATTTCGCAGGCGATTACGTCATGATAAAAGGAGGTACAATCATTCCGCTGATCTCCATCGCAGAGATTGAGTTTTAAAAAGTTCCCAGACTCCTTATCGTTTCAGACTCCAGATTACAGTTTACCCACGAGGAGTCAAAGGAAGATCCATATCTCTTGTAGAAATCTATAGCCGGGGTGTTCCAATCCAGTACCTGCCACGTCATTCCAGTACAATTATCCTCCAGAGATTTTTTCATCGTTCGCAAGAATAATTTTTTTCCGATGCCGCTGCCGCGCTCCTGTTCTGTTACAATAATATCCTCGAGGTAAAGGCGCTTTCCTTTCCAGGTTGAATAGCGATAGTAATAAACTGAGATGCCGACAATCTGATTTTCCTTTTCAGCGACGAACATACCATAAACAGGGTTAGCACCAAAGCCATCGGCCTCCATCATGGCGACAGTGTTCGTCACCTGATCCGGGGATCGTTCATAAAGGGCCAGCTCTTTTACGAGTATCAAGACTTGCGGAAGATCTTCTTTTCTTCCTTCTCGGATAATTAATTCAGTCATATTGCGAATTTAAGCAATAACTATTTTCAGGCTGCTTGATCCTCCTCTTTGCTAGTTGATGATATCGAAACCCGTATAAGGGAGCAATACTTTAGGCAAACGAATACCGTTAGACGATTGATTGTTCTCGAGAATAGCCGCAACAATCCGTGGCAGGGCCAAGGCACTGCCATTCAGCGTGTGAAGGAGTTGGGTCTTACCTTCCTTAGTCTTGTATCGTAGCTTTAATCGATTGGCCTGAAATGTTTCAAAATTGCTGATTGAACTCACTTCAAGCCAGCGTTGTTGGGCCGCGGAAAATACTTCCATGTCGTAACACTTGGCAGCATTAAAACCCATGTCCCCGCCGCATAACAACAATCTTCTGTATGGAAGCTCCAACTTATCCAACAATGTCTCAACATAAGTCACCATCTGCTCATGTATCTTGTAAGAATCCTCGGGCCTTGTAATCTGAACGATCTCCACCTTGTCAAATTGATGAAGGCGATTTAGGCCTCTCACATGTGCGCCCCAGCTTCCAGCTTCTCGTCTGAAACATGGTGTATATCCTACATTCATTACCGGCAGTTCAGATTCCGTCAGTACCATGTCGCGATAGAGATTTGTGACTGGCACTTCCGCCGTTGGAATAAGATAAAGGTTATCCAATCCAACATGATACATCTGTCCTTCCTTATCCGGCAATTGCCCGGTGCCATAACCACTGGCTTCATTCACAACAATTGGTGGCTGAATTTCCATAAATCCAATTCGTTCTGCTTCATCGAGGAAGAAGTTGATCAAAGCGCGTTGAAGTTTCGCCCCTTTTCCCTTGTAGACAGGGAAACCGGCTCCGGAAATTTTGTTCCCCAAATCAAAATCAATGATGTCATACTTCTTAATCAATTCCCAGTGCGGCAAAGCTTCGCTCCCAAGGACTGGTTTAGAACCTCGTTCGTGAACAACGATATTGTCTTCGGCCCCAACACCATCCGGAACATCTACATGGGGTACGTTAGGAATGGCATACAGAAGTTTTTGAAGGGCCTCCGTAGTTTCTGAAAGTGTTTCGCTTAACTCCGCCACGGATTTTTTTATCTCTACGGTTCGAGCTTTCCGCTTTTCGGCCTCTTCCTTTTTGCCTGATTTCATGAGGTTGCCGATCTCTTTGGCGATCGCATTTGATTCGGCAAGTAGTTCATCGTGTTTTTGTTGAGTTTGTTTTCTTTTCGAGTCTAAGGACAATACCTGGTCTAATGTCTCCTCTATGTTTTTCAAGCGACGTTTCTTTAAGCCCTGAATTACCCTCTCCTTTTCGTCTCTAAGAATGGTTATTTGAAGCATGGTGCAGAATTTTGAGCCCCAAAATTAGTTTATTGGCCTGCAGTCAATAGCTAAAAACTCAAAATATTTAGAACCCTTAATAAGATTAAACGTTACCAGAGAGGTGTATTCCTTCGGTGAAAAGATGGCGGTCCGGACGAAATAGTGAAGCATCGGTTTGATTATATCCTATTTTACCCCTATAATTGCATCACCAACGGCTATTTTTCCCTGGCCACTGAAGATAAAATCCTTCAACATATCAGGAATCTAATTATAACGCTTCTATCTATTTGACTGCATTTATTGTTTCAGAGCTATCTGACCACAACCAATTTTAAGACATACCAAATAAACAATCACATTTTTAAACTAACATGTACACTATTGATGATCTGAATGTCAGACTTCTTTCCGAACTGAAAGATATCGCAGAGGAGATGGGCATCAAAAACGCAAAAAAACTCGCCAAGCAAGATCTTATCTACAAAATCTTAGACCAACAGGCCGTAAACGGTGAGCCTGAGCCCGCCTCAAAACCAAACACTGAATCCGGAGAACGAAGACTTCGTCCAAGGAAACGTGAAAACGTTACTGCTGCACCTAAAATTGAGAAGGAGATGTCATCCGATGAACTACTGGAGTCATTGAATGTTGAACTTGATAACGCTGTATCTTCTTTTGACGAACCGGTAGCAACAACTCCTGAAGTCGTCGAAGAGGTTAACCTCAATCCGATAATGAAACCAGAACCTCGCGAGGAGCGCCCGGTAAAACGGGAGTCTAATATCCGCGACTTTGATGGCGCGGTTACAAATGAGGGCGTTCTTGAAATCATGCAGGATGGCTATGGTTTCCTTCGTTCATCTGACTACAACTACCTGGCGAGTCCTGATGACATCTACGTATCACCATCCCAAATAAAGCTTTTCGGGCTTAAAACCGGCGATACCGTCCGCGGACAAATCCGCCCGCCAAAGGAAGGTGAAAAATATTTTGCCCTCCTAAGGGTTGAAACAGTAAATGGGAAGACCACGGAAGAGATTCGCGACCGCGTCGCGTTTGAATATCTCACACCGCTCTTTCCGGACTCGATGATTAAGCTCAGCACCGCGCCGGACAACATGTCAACTCGTATACTGGATCTCTTTGCACCGATTGGAAAAGGCCAGCGGGGTATGATCGTAGCGCAACCCAAGACCGGTAAGACGGTGTTGCTAAAACATATTGCTAATGCCATTGCCGAAAACCATCCGGAATGTTATCTCATTGTATTGTTGATTGATGAACGGCCGGAAGAAGTAACAGACATGGCACGAAGCGTTAAGGCGGAAGTAATTGCATCAACGTTTGATGAGCAGGCTGAACGCCACGTAAAAGTTGCTGCCATTGTACTGGAGAAAGCAAAGCGTATGGTTGAATGTGGCCACGATGTGGTTATTCTCCTTGACTCAATAACCCGTCTTGCCCGCGCGTATAATACTGTCGTTCCTTCATCTGGGAAAATCCTTTCCGGTGGTGTTGATGCCAACGCGCTTCATAAACCCAAACGATTCTTTGGAGCCGCAAGAAATGTTGAGAACGGTGGTTCCTTAACGATTATTGCAACTGCCCTTATCGACACTGGCTCCAAGATGGATGAGGTGATTTTTGAGGAATTTAAAGGTACCGGTAATATGGAACTGCAGCTCGACCGTAAGCTTGCCAACAAACGAGTTTACCCTGCAATCGATGTTCCTGCATCCGGGACTCGTCGCGAAGAGCTGTTGATGAAAGAAGAAGAGCTTCAACGCGTTTGGATTCTACGCAAGTTTATGAGTGACATGAACTCTAACGAAGCGATGGAATTCCTGCTCGCGAAGATGAAAGGAACCCGCAATAATGCCGAGTTCCTGGTCTCCATGAATGGATAATCTAAATAATAAGCCCGATGGCAATCAATATAAAGCGTGGACGTCGTTCGCGCTTTATTATTTTTCACTAAGTTCCTGAAACAAATACCTCCTTAATATCTTCACCAATCCGCGTAGGCCTGCCGGTTTGCCTGCTCATCAAGCACCACAAAGTCTTCGCTTCCGCCAAAAGGAGGTTGTCGCGGGCTCGGAATAATTGAACAATGCGAGTGGACTTCGCTCCCTGATAATCCTGAACCCATGTCTTTGCTATTATTTCGTCGCCAAGAAGTGCCGGCGTTTTGTAGTTAATTTCGTGACGGAGAACAACCCAGAAGAACTTTTCCTTGATCGCCTGGGTGGCAAAGGCATTCCAATGCGCCGAGGCAGCATCCTGCACCCATTGCAAGTACACAACGTTGTTTACATGATTCAGCTCATCCAGATCGCCAGGTTGAACGGTAATTGTGTGATGATAGATTGGCGAGTTCAAGTTGCTTCACAATAAAATAAAATGATCATCTGCGGTCTTTCCGTTCATGAAATGCTCCTTTGAACGTCGGGTCCTCCCTTTGTTTTTGGCGGTCTATTTCACGTGCAATTTCCTGAGCCTCCTCGAAAGAAGTTTTGGCAATTTCAATTTCTTTTGGCAACCGCTTAACAGGAATTCTTTCGCGAATCAATTCCTCAATTTTTTTGATGTGATACAACTCAGCATCGTTGGCAAACGTGATAGCCTTCCCCTCCTGAAAAGCTCTCCCGGTTCTTCCAATCCTGTGCACATAGTCTTCGTAAAGAATGGGAACATCAAAGTTAATTACATGAGAAACGTTTGTAACATCAATTCCGCGTGCCGTGACATCCGTCGAAACAAGCACCCGAAGTTTTCCTGCCTTGAATTCATTTACAGCATTAATGCGGGTATTTTGCCCCTTGTTAGAGTGAATAACACGGACGGGGCCAAGTTCTTTACGATCGATATATTTAAAAACATTGTTAGCATTTTCTTTCGTTCTGGTAAAAATGACAACGCGATTGTATTCGTCGTTGTGGGTTAATAAATACTCAAGGAAGTTGATCTTCGTTTTGAGGTTAGGAACGTGATATACTTCCTGCTCAACTTGTTTCGCGGCGGTGGCTTGAGGCGTCACTTCAATCTTATTGGGAAAGGTTAGGAACTCAGCGCTTAATCTCTCAACCTTCTGAGGAAAGGTGGCGGAGAACAAAAGGTTTTGGCGTTTCCGGGGAATAACTTCCAAGATCTTCCTCAGCTGTGGCATAAACCCCATGTCCATCATTCGGTCTGCCTCATCAAGGACCAGGATTTTAATTTGTTTTGTCGGCAGCTCCCCTTTCGAATAGATTTCCAAAAAACGTCCGGGGGTCGCCACAATTAAATCCACACCCTGTTGGATCGTCTCGATCTGAGTCTTTGCGCCAACGCCCCCATAAAGGCATTCAAGGCGTATATCCGTGTACTTTGCCAACAACCTGGCCTGCTCAGCGATCTGCACAACAAGTTCCTTTGTAGGGCCTAAAACGACAGCCCTGGGCTCATTACCCTGCGCATACCTTAGGTTCATCAAAATTGGCAACAGATACGCTGCCGTCTTTCCAGTACCGGTTTGAGCTATTCCAATGACTTCCTGCCCACCCAGAATGAGCGGAATTGCCTTTTGCTGAACATCCGTTGGAAGAGTGAAGCCCAGATCTGCCACAGCATTCAATAACTGTCTATTGAGATTAAAATTTTCGAATGATGAATTGTCTGGCACTAACCTTAATTTTGCACGATGAACACGACGCTTATACTGAACGCAAATATAGTGAACGAAGGCAGGGTCATTGAGGGAGATGTGCTTATCAAAGGTGAATATATTGACGTTATTGGAAAAGACTTGAGTTCAAGACAGGCGGATAAGATAATTGACGCCAGGGGAAGCCACTTGCTCCCAGGTGTGATTGATGATCAGGTGCATTTTCGCGAGCCGGGGTTGACGCATAAGGCTACAATTTTCAGTGAATCCCGGGCTGCCGTCGCAGGAGGCATCACCTCGTTCATGGAAATGCCCAATACCAATCCGCCTGCATTCACACAAGATCTGCTGGAAGAAAAGTATCAAATAGCATCACGAAGCTCGTTGGCGAATTATTCATTTTACATGGGGGGCGCAAATGATAATCTCGAGGAGGCGCTCAAAACAAATATCAGGAATGTTTGCGGGTTAAAGATTTTTATGGGTTCGTCAACGGGGAACCTTCTTGTAGATGAACCGCGGGCACTTGAAGCTTTTTTTTCTTCATTCCCTACTCTTATTGCAACTCATTGCGAGGATGAAGGAACAATTAAAAGAAATGCCGCGGCCTTTAGAGAAAAATATGGCGAAGACGTTCCGATCAAATTTCATCCTTTTATTCGTAGTGAGGAGGCCTGTTACAAGTCATCCTCCTTTGCTGTTAATCTCGCAAAAAGGTTCGGCACGCGACTCCATATCCTGCACATATCCACCGCGAAGGAAACAGAACTTTTTGAAAATAATATTCCACTGGAAAAGAAGAGAATAACAGCCGAGGCGTGCATTCATCACCTTTGGTTTAACGATCATGACTACGAACATTTGGGAACGCTGATTAAATGGAATCCGGCGATTAAAACCTCCAGGGACCAACAGAAAATATTCGAGTCCGTTTTAGATGATCACATTGATGTCATCGCGACCGATCATGCGCCGCATACGTGGGACGAAAAACAAAACACTTATTTCAACGCTCCATCCGGAGGACCCCTTATACAGCACAGCCTCGTTGCCATGCTGGAGTTTTATCACAAAGGAAAGATTAGCCTGGAAAAAATTGTGCAGAAGATGAGCCACAATCCTGCCATCCTTTTTCAAATTGAAAGTCGGGGGTTCATCCGGGAAGGGTACTTTGCGGATCTCACCCTGGTGAATTTAAATAATCCGTGGACTGTTAATAAGCAAAGCATACTTGCAAAATGTGGTTGGTCACCCTTTATGGACGTAACATTTAAGGCCAAGGTCAGTCACACCTTTGTTTCTGGCACTCTCGTCTTTGAAAACGGCAGGCTGCACGAGGGGAAATCGGGCTTAAGATTAACTTTTGATCGTTCCTAAAAGGAAAGTAATGGCGGCTTTGTATTTTCCCGCAGTACCTCTAAATTTGCAGTCCCTCACACACGCAGATTGTGTTTTTAGAAATGGTGGATGTAGTTCAGCTGGTTAGAACATCAGATTGTGATTCTGAGGGTCGTGGGTTCGAATCCCATCATTCACCCGCCAATTAAAGCCCCG
>DASUGQ010000270.1:0-15071 GCA_036273935.1 Cyclobacteriaceae bacterium
GCGATCCATCGTCATGCGCGCCAGGAAATTGAATACCGGTTTCTGATACCGTTCAAATAGCAAGGAAGCCTGTTGAAGATCACCGTTTTTCACGGCCTCCATGATCATTTCATCGGACATCAGACTCGTCAGTTTTGTCAAATTTTCGTGTTGGTTACCGGGGTGTTATGGAAAGGTTACAGGAAGTTAAAGAAAGTTTGGTTAGCCCGGTTTAAACCGAACCCGGCACTGAATTTTTCGAAAACAGAACGGGAATTGTTAGGAGGTGACAATTTCATCCCCAATCTGTTAACAATTCATGCATTTCCCTTTCGCCCTATGATCATAACTTACAAGGGATTTAACGTTAAACTCACGACTATGCGGCCATTCCTATTGATTCTTCTATGCTCCTTTCCGCTGCTTGTGTCGGCCCAAATTGCAGTCACTGTGGATTTGTCAAAAGAGTCGCACACGATATCCCCTTACCTTTATGGAAGAAACAATTCGCTGTCGGGAAATCCTGGAAGTGGATTCACGCCCGAGTGGACAAGATTGAAAGATGCGCGGGTACGATTCTTCCGTGAAGGTGGCGGCAACAACAGCACCAAATACAACTGGCGAAGGAAGATGTCCAGCCACCCGGATTGGTATAACAATGTTTATGACAATGACTGGGGTTACGCAGCCCAGTCACTACAACAAAACATCCCGACTGCGCAGGGCATGTGGTCCTTCCAGTTAATTGGAAAAGCAGCTATGACCAATAGCGCCAATTTTAATGATTGGGGATACAACAATTCTCAATGGTGGGAAGGCGTTAACCAAAATCTTGCCGGTGGTGGCGCGCCAAACACAGCCGGCGGCACCAAGGCCCTGACGGAAGGCGATCCCGATCTTTATTTGGAAGACTGGACTGCAGATTCGACCACACTCATCTTGAATCATTGGTTTGACGATTTAGCGCTTGACAAGACCAAACTCCAATACTGGAACATGGACAATGAACCAGAAATATGGGAAGGCACTCACGATGACGTGATGCCGGTGCAAATTTCTGCCGAGCAATTCATGCAGCGTTATTTTGAAGTTGCCAAAAAGGCTCGCGAACGTTATCCGGAAATCAAATTAGTAGGTCCCGTTCCAGCAAATGAATGGCAATGGTACAATTGGCCAAATGGAATTAATTCCGGAGGGAAGAACTATCCCTGGCTGGAATATTTTATCAAGCGTTTGGCCGAAGAACAAGCAGCAAGCGGTGTGCGTCTATTGGATGTGCTCGACATTCATTTCTATCCTTCCACTACAGACGCATCAAAAGTAGTGCAATACCATCGCGTGTTCTTTGACAAGAACTATGTATTTCCTGAAGCCAATGGTGTTAAGAATGTAAATGGCTCGTGGGATAACAACCAAACCAAGGAATATATTTTTGAACGATGCAAAGCCTGGCTGGAACAATACATTGGCGCTGATCACGGTGTTACTTTTGGTCTCACCGAAACGGGAATCTCAAATATCAGCGCAAGTACCACGGCCGTTTGGTACGCCAGCACATTGGGTGAATTCATGAAACATCCTGAGATGGAAATCTTCACCCCGTGGAGTTGGCAAACCGGTATGTGGGAAGTGCTTCATCTTTATAGTCGCTACAACAAAGAGATGTTTGTCCCGGCTACATCCTCCGAGGAAGAATTTGTGTCGGCCTATCCAACCATCACCGCTGCCGGTGATTCGATTACTCTTGTGTTGGTGAACCGATCGGTGAATACAACCAAGTCAGTCAATGTAAATTTTAAGGGTTATGATTTGGCAAATGAATCCTTCCAGACATTAAAACTGAGCAACCTTCCTTCAACAGAGACCTTTACTTCGCACACCGTCAACGCACTTCAAAAAGGAACGGTCACCCAGGGTTCGAATTCCATTAGCCTTTCACTTTCTCCTCTATCGATAACGACTGTCTTGCTGAAAGGACAAAAAGGTGAAGTGATCACCGGTGTGGAGAGCGAAGCGGTGAAGGAAAACACTTTTAAAGTTTATCCCAATCCGATAAAGACAAGTAATGAGGTCACAATAGAAATAAATAAACCCGGCAATGCAACGCTTGAGCTGATCGATTTAAGCGGTCGCGTATTACGAACGATTTATCAGGGAGAAATTTCGTCTCCCGATTTTGAAAAAATAGAAGACATGTCAGGCTTATCAAAAGGGATGTACTTTTTCCGATTGAATCTGGGCGGTGAAATTTTGCATCGGAAAGTTTTCACATTCTGATTCCTGCACTTGCATAATAAAAAAGGGAGGCCACCACATGATGCCTCCCTTTCAAGTTTAGGTTAATAATATGTAAACAATATACTAATGCGCAGGTATCTTGTCCATCATTGATTCGACAATAATTCCTAAACCGTTTGCAAAGACTGTTGCAAGCTTTGAAACAAGTTGATTTACATTCACCCATTCACGCAACCTCAAATTTTGTTGCGTTTCTTCCAATTAACTCTTTAAGCATTTACCGGGTGGCTGGTTCGGCAGTGCCATCAAAGGCTCTGTGACCTGGAAGCAAATCCGCATTATAAGTCATATGAAACTTAAGCCACTCATAATTTCAATAGTGGCACTGCTTCCCTTCCTGCAATGCTCACATGTGGATGATCGTCTAAAAGGTGAATGGTCCATATTACCACAATTAAACACCAATTTTGATTCCTGCTATCTGAAGTTGACGATCAGTAATGACAGCATTGCCGTCGTGGATGAATACCAACAGGAAATAAAATACTCAATTGAGTTTGATGATGGAGTAATTCAAATATCTGATAGAATAGTAAACTACACGATTGATGAATCGGGATATCTGTCAATGTTGGGTGCCTTTTATGCAAAGAAAGGAGACAAGTATTATCGCGACCCTCAAATGCTCGATCTCAAACTACCAGAGATTCCTGGTAACACTGATTTATCACAGAAGAATGACGAATCACCGGAATTATTATACTATGGAAAATCAAAAGCGACTTCTACGTGGGAATTGCAATTGAATAATGTCTTTGCATCACCCAAAGAGTTGTCCTTATACCTCACATCGTCCCATTGCTTTGACTGCCCAAAACCGTTTGCTTTGCTTGCAATTGACCGCTACACGCCAATGGGGAATGTCGATGAGATTCTGCAAGTTCTTCGATTCTACGATCATCGCAATGTAATCTTCCTGTCTCGGGATTCGAGTAAATATTTCCGCAGAACGAAGAAAGGTTTTAAGACGATCTTGCGACCCTTCTATGATTTCGAAGCCTTGCCAACTGTGCCGCCACGTCAATTCCGAATTGACCTGGACTGTGCGTTCATTGGGCGCCGTGAATACAACCTCATCCGGTTAGCTCAGGGTCATCTACAATGCGACTCTGTGACAATTGAAATCGACAACCTTGACCATTTGCTGATAAAAAAGATCAAAGCTCATGCAACATTTATGACACTTTTCATCTATAATAAAGACGTACTCTACGAACAATATGTCAAAGTTCTGGAAAAGATTAACGCAACGTACACTCAGATAAGAAATGAGGCAAGCATGACTGCCTACGGAGTACAGTTAGACAATCTTGACTCAGCACATCGGATGGAAGTAATGAAATCACATCCCATTTATAGGTTGGATCTAAACTTTGAAACTTGGCAGAAGCTGCAAGCGAACGAGTGCCCTAAATTGAATTAAGTTATTACCGCACAACGAGGCATTTGGCACAAGTAAATGACGACTATCCACGGCGCGGACGATTTCGTCATCATGCCAAAGAGATTATTTTCGAACGACCGGCGAGCAACTGAGCAAACAGAAACGGGAGGAACGAGAGCTGTCGACCCGGCGAAGAGGAATAAGACGTTGAAGGGATGGGTGCAGATAATGAAGTGAGGTCAAGAACCGGCAAGCCGCCAACATGGATCCGGTGAAGGCGCTGAAGTATGAGTGAGGTGGACCAATCATGAGATACATTTTCCGGGCACCGTAGTACTTTCTCTATCGCCTCATTTTTCAGCTCACATAACTCCACGTGATCATACTTCTTCCAATTCATTCTTCTTCACAAACAGGAACGAGTGATCAAATAATAAGAAGTGATTGTACGAGATAATACCACTCACCTGCTGTTTTGCTGCAATTGTTTTTCAAAACCGAGTCGATCGATCTGAATCCAGTACGCCACAATTTTACCTTCTTTTAACTGGTAGACCGCGCTGGCGATTTCCGTCAGGGGTTTGCCGGTGGGAGCATAGCCATCAATTTCTGACAGGTGCTTCCCTTCCTGGATCCACCGCGCATACACTTTATCTCCTTCGGCAATGAGCTCGGTGATCTCAAAGGTAAACTTGCCATACATCGTAAGAAACTCCCGGATGTGGTCGGCATAATTCTGCGGCGTACGCTTAACGGTAGTCTGATTTTCAGCATTCATTTGATGCGCCAGAATGGTGTCCGCCATAAATACATTTGCTTTGTCCGGGTCTTTTCCCGCCCGAACAATTTCCAGGAACTGCCTTACCATTTCTTTATTCACTTGTGTATTCTCCGGTTGTGCCATGGTGATGAAGACGGTAAATAGTAAAATATTTGTTGCCAGAATTTTTCGTGTTGTCATCGCGCAATTTAAAAATAGTTTATGCATGCATTACGTTCAACGACCGCCACGAAGAAAAGGTTTGCGAAGGATTAGCGCCAGTACACCGTGTCCCATCCACGGGATTCCGCGCGCAACATTCATTTCCAGTACAAAACATGAAGACGCGGAATGACGGGTTATTAAGTTGATTAGCTGCCAACTGCTAGTATAGTGATATGCCATTTTTTTGTAACTTGTATAGCTATGACCATTAAAGAACTGAAATCGGAAATTCAAAAATCCCTGGATAATGTTCCGGAAAATATTCTACCTGATGTTTTGGCATTTTTAAAATCATTAGAGAATCAATCAGCAGATAAAGTTATGCTGGCCAAAAACCTCCGCAACATACTTACCGAGGATAGGAATCTGCTTGAGCGCCTGGCAAAATGATTGAGGTAAGTGAAGTTCTCGCCATTCATGAAATTTTGATTGAGCGATTCGGCGGATCAAAGGGTATTCGAGACCAGGCTATTTTAGAATCTGCGGTGAATCGACCTTTTCAGACATTTGACGGAATGGATCTCTATCCTGAATCAGTTGACAAAGCTGCTGCCATTTTTGAAAGCGTAATTTCCAATCATCCATTTGTCGATGGTAACAAAAGAACGGCATACACTCTTATGCGCCTGGTACTTCTGAATGACCAAAAAGACATCATAGCAACAGAGGATGAGAAGTATGATTTTGTTATTCGATGTGCACAGGGACAATTTTCATTTGAAAAAATTAAAGCCTGGATAACAATGAAACTGAAATAAGTCGCTCTTAGCTCTTCATAAGCAAACAAGAAACGACCAAACACTTCAGCGTAAATCTGCGTCATCTGCAGGCAACAAATCAAACCAATCTGTAAATCTTTGAACCTTACCTGTGGCAGGCAGGTCACGGTTCAGACACCTTCACATACTTCTCCATATTAATCCTGTCCACACCGGCGCTCTCGACTTTTTCAACACCCGTCTGGGTCAGGGTATCGTTCTCCACTTTTATGGTAAAGTGAAATTCATTCCCCTCCCACTGACGGTCACTGCAATAGATCAAGAATTCGGTGTACTGATCGCCGTTGAGATTATAAGGTCCGCCGCCGGCAACGAAGGTCGCTGTGGAGTCCTGTCCCATATTCAGATCGTGATTTAAAAAAGCGAAATGAGTTTTGTTGATCACTTTGATCATGCTGATGTTCTTCGTGTAGTCCGTCACGGTGGTATCTCCCTTCTCAATGAGCGTGCCCGAAATTAATTGCCAGGTGCCTTCAAGGGGATTGGCCGTTTGTTCCTTGTGCTGCTCAACTTGCCGGCAGGAGAACACCAAGGCTCCAAATAAAATGATCAGAATTCGGTTCAAAGTCATGTTCAATAAATTAAAGTGCAGGAAATAGTCAATCATTATCATCAATATGTATTTTATGTAAGAAGCGATGGATCGTCGGCGCAAAGAAGACCGCCACCGTGGTGAGAAACGCAACGCCGCTGAATAAAGCGTAAAAAGATGCAAACCATTTCGCGGCATCCGTATTCATGGAGTCTACCGGTCCCATGCCGGTGAGGATCATGGAAGCGTTGTAAAAGGCATCTACAAAATCAAGGTGGCCGAAATGCCAATAACCGAACACGCCAATCCCCAACGATATTCCCAAAAGAATCAACGCATATAAAATAAACCGTAAGCTCCGATAAATAAATTTTTCGAAACTGATCATCGGCGTATTCTTGTTTTCAAACATGAATATTAAAAGGTTAATTCATTTGTTACTTCCTTACAAACCATCAGACGTTTTAAAAACTTTCGAGGGAAACTTTCCCATCCCTCGCACCCGTCCCTTTTTAACAGCCGATCGCTTTGCGTTACTCCGCGTCTCTGCGTCTCTGCGGTGAAAATTCACGGGGACTTCTTCAATCTTCCCTTATATTCAATTCAAACGGACGCCTCCGATTTCACACCGCGGAGACGCAAAGACGCAGAGGAGCGCTAAGAGATGTCATTTGTAATCTGAAAGTTTTCCTGAAAGATTTATCTTCTGCACCGGAATATTTCCGTATGCCACATCAACGGAAACTTTTCCATTGGCGAGAGTCACTGATCCGAAGCCATGCTCTGTGGAAAGGAACGATTTGAAATCTCCTACTTTGGAATCTACATATAGCGTTTTCGCAACAGCATCGAAGCGAACACCGGTCAACCCCTGCAACAAGCCATAACTTGCCAAGGCCCTGGCATACCAGTGTCCGCATTCATATTCATTGAATGGATTGCGTGTGCGCCCGTCATACCGGTCACGGCAGGCACGAACGATGTCAAGGCCTTCCTGTACTTTTCCCATCATCATTAAATGAGCGGCTACCTGGTATTCGATGCCAGTCCAGACTTCATCACTGTAAACAAAAGGCAGGGAGAGTTTCCCTCCTTTTGGCCATGAACAAAGAAGCAATCCTCCTTCCTTACCCAGAGCATATGATGGACGTTGTGGATTAGCATGTTCACTCAGATCGGTTTTAAAATTGTACTTATGAACAGCCACCAAATGGCTGATTATTTTTTGGGTATCAAACGGATCATTTAATCCGGCAACTCGCGCGATCCATGCACCCAGTACCCCATCAGAAAGGCACCCGGTCCCGTATTGATATTTGGGCCCTTCCTGTTCCAGCAGCTTTCGGGCTTCATCCGAATAATCTCCACCCATTGATTTCGCCGAGGCTTCAATGGGATTAGGCGCATTCAGGCCGGTCCATTGGATCTTCTGGTAAAAATATTCACCATTGAACAATTCCGTTTCGATAAACTTCTTTCCCTTATCATGAAGCGCCTGGTAAGTGAGAACATCTTTTTTCTTTTTTAAGAATGTACCCATTTCAATGATCGCACTTAACGCACCGAGATAAAAACTCGTACACATTCCATCCGGTCCCCAGAACTCAATGTCGTATGTGTTATGATGGGGTTCTTCAATAACACCTTTATTTTTCGGATCCCATGTTCGGATGCAGTAATCCATGCTCGTCTTTACCATGGGATACATTTTCTTCAACCACTCAGTGTCACCACTGATGCGCCAGTCGCGATATACTTTCATGATACCGCCCAATTGGCCATCTGCTGCCGCATAGAAATTATGATCCACCGGTCGAATCGGTAACGCAGCCCTAAAAGTCTGATGCCCGGTTTTACTCTGGCTCTCGCAAAACTCGGTTTGTCGCAATGTTCTTTCCAACGCCGGGAAAAGATGGGGAATAGCTTGCGCATAATTCCAGACATGTGTACATGATCCGTGACAGCATCCCCAATTATCACCACATCCCTCGTAGCTCCAAAGCCTGCCGTCATACTGTCGCATAACGGTCGGTGATTTCAAAATCGTTAGATTGGCCGCTACTGCTTCCGTTACTTCAGCAGGAAGGGTGTTTGAATAAAAGGTTTTACTGAACAATTGAGACTTTCGGAGGAGGTCATCGTAATTTGTGATCCAGTATTGCGCAACATCCTGAACACTCTTAAACTTATTGCTATACCATGGTTTATAATTTCCTTTGACATATGCTTCATCGGCCACAGTAGCGCCAAGCTCGGCAGAGGATCCGCAACATCCTGTGCCGGCATCGCATTTATCTTCTTCTTTCGCATCACCGCCATGACGGATATCGGAAACAGGTACATACCAGGCCATCATCACTTTGATTTTTCGCTCTTCTCCCGCAGAAAGCGTGAAGGGAACATACAGGGATCCGCCGGGAGCACCCGACTCCACCGGATCCACTTTTTTTACCTCCCCTTTGCGAATTGATTCCCACGCCATGGTCAGCGGGTCAAACCACCCGCCCCTGAACCAGCAATGATCAACAACCGTGTCAGATGCATTGGTAAAAATTGCAAAATCACCCTGATCGAACGGTCGCACTTCTGAAGCCGACTGTGAAAGAATAAATCCATTGCTGATGCTTTGTATCCTGTCTTTCCCCAGTTTCTCCGCATCACCGCCAGATACCTTCGGTTTCATAAAATTCTTTGCGTGAAAAGAGAAGACACCTTCAACGGTTTGGCTACTCTTGTTCCTAAGTCGGTATTCAAGCGCCGCTACGGGCAGGCTGGAATTGTCAGCATCAGTTGGGATAAAGGGACTCCATGCTCCGATCTCTAAGGTCAGTGGGTAATCTCCTTCCTCGAGTGATAGTGTTCCGAAAGGAAAACGGGCTAGAAATGTCGCCTTCTCAAAACGGGGCAATCCAAAAATCGATCCCCCTGCACCGTTGCCGGTGAGTGGTTGACCGAAACTTTTGTAATCCGGCACCGGACCTTCCACTATTTTAGCGCCGTTGTTAATACCCTTCACGGAAACTGCACCGAACACGCCGGGCTCATTGAAAACATCCGGTCTGCTTCTCAGCGACATATGCGAAATGGCGCCGCAACCCTCCAGGCAAAACATGCCAGTTCCCATCCCTCCCAAAGGAAACGCTACACGTTTTAAATATTCATCTTTATAAACTCCGTTGTATTCGCGGGCCGCTTTCGTACGCTTTGCCCCACTTCGTTTTTGGTGGGTTTGTGTCTCCGCTCTTGCTTCGCGATCGATCAGAGTTGCCCCTAAAAGCGTGGCGCTAACACTTCCGACACTGATCTTCTTCAGAAAGGAACGTCTTCCGGATTTATTCTTCATGAGTTTTGATAAATTGATTGGGTGGATGAATATAGTTTTATTTTCTTAGCCCTTATATGTTTTATTTGATCTTATGAAGCTGATTCTTGTTGGTGGTTTTCTTGGAAGTGGAAAGACCACGGCCATTGTCAATGCCTGCCATCAATTGATCAATTCAAACAAGAAGGTAGCGGTCGTGACAAATGACCAGGGCAATCAGCAGGTAGACAGCGCGTATGTGAAAAGTATTGGAATACCGGCGAGGGAAGTTACAAACGGGTGCTTCTGTTGTAACTACGATCAACTGGATAAACACCTTCAATCGTTTATCGAGAACGATCATCCTCAATATTTATTTGCTGAATCAGTGGGCTCCTGCACCGACCTTGTCGCCACACTTGCAAAGCCCTTAAATAGATTCAGACCGGAACTTGAAGTAGTCATTTCCGTTTTTGCCGACGCTGATCTTTTATGCTCGTTAATCGAGGGACGTACTTCACTCCTGGAGGAGTCAGTTCGATACATCTACAGAAAACAACTAGAGGAAGCTGATTTGCTGATCATCAACAAAACAGATTTACTTTCAGCGGAACAGTTGACGAGGGTAAGTTCTGTAATAAAATCAGAGTATCCTGCTAAAACAATCCTGCTTCAAAACTCATTGCCACACGGCAACATTTCTAAGTGGGTCGAAGCGATCAATCAATTCACTCAGACCTGGCGGAGATCCCTGGATCTCGACTATAATATCTATGGAGAAGGCGAAGGAAACCTTGCGTGGCTTGACAAAAGTATAGTTATTGAAACGATGCGAGGCGATGCTGTTTACATTGCACAACAAATCATCCGCTCAATTTTTAATCACGTGCAGGCACTTCATTTAGTCGTCGGTCATTTGAAATTTTTTCTGTCGACGGACCGTGGTGATCAGAAGGTAAGCTTTACTGCCACCAGTACAAGCGGAGATGTAAAACTAAACGATGAAGCAGCGAACCAAATGAATTTGCTGATCAACGCCCGGGTTCAAACAGAACCAGATTTGCTAAAAAAATTAATCGATGATGTACTGGCTAAGGCGGAGCAAACTTATGATTGCCAAATCCACCATGAAAAATGGTCCGCTTTTAAGCCCGGGTATCCACGACCGACTTACCGGTTTGCAGCTGACTAGGATCGAAGAAATATACAGGTAAAATTTTCCAGGCTCTGTAACAATCATAACACCCTAAGATTGAGCTGGATATAGCCGGCGGAGCATCAGTGGAAGCCCAAACCACCCTTAATTATTTTGTAAATAATGAAACAGTAACTAACTTAACACCGTTAAGTAAATTATTTCAAAGCAAACCATGACCATCGCCAATCGAAAAGAGCGTCAGAAAGAAGAGTTAAAAGGCAAGATTCTTCACGCAGCGAAGGAACTCTTTATGGAGAAGGGGTTTGAGGAAACATCCATCCGTAATATTGCCGAGCGAATTGAGTATTCACCGACGACTATATACCTCTATTTCAAAGACAAGGATGAAATCTTTCATGCTCTTCACCAGGAAGGCTTCACACTTCTCAATCAATACTTTCGTCCTTTGGCCAATGTTGGCGACCCCTTTGAAAGGCTCAAGGCTATCAGCAAGTCATATATCAATTTTGCCCTGGAAAATGGAGAATTCTATGATTTGATGTTTATTATTAATGCTCCCATTAAGTCCGTCTCGAAGCAAGATTCCAATTGGGAGGAGGGCAGAAGGGCGTTTGGGTTCCTGGTCGAAACCATAAATGAATGTATCCGGAAGGGATACTTTACGGGAATGGACCCAGAGGTTCTCGCCTTTACCGTCTGGTCCATGGTTCATGGCATCTGTTCCCTTGAGATCAGGAATCGATGCTCCGTCGTAAGTGAGCTGAACCAGGTAAATCTCGCTCACAAAGCGAATGACCTCGTGATCGAAATCCTCGACCGAATGCATCTTTCGAAGAAAAGCACACAATAAATTTTTTTGCTCATCGACTTAACAGTGTAAACTAAATAATCAATGAAAACTTTACCCCCAAAAACTCCATTTACGATCCCATATTGGGGTCTTCTGCTCTTGCTCCTGTATACGCCACTGCAGGCGCAATCTCCTTTGGATAACTATATCCAGGAAGGACTGAAAAGCAACCTGGTTTTGCGGCAGAAAAATCTTTCGCTGAAGCAAGCCGAAGAGTCGTTGCAAATTGCCCGAAGTTATTTTCTCCCTTCTGTCAATCTTCTTGGTGACTACATTTCCGGCCAGGGAGGGAGAAGCATTGGCATACCGGTGGGAGATCTTTTGAATCCGGTGTACTCAACGCTGAATCAACTCACGGAAAGTGGCGCATTCCCCCAAATTGAAAATGTTAAGCAGAACTTCTTTCCAAAGAATTTCTACGACGCGCGAGTCCGAACCTCAATACCACTCATCAACACGGATCTCTACGTCAACAATAAAATCAAAAGTCAGGAAGTCCTTCTCCAGCAATTTGAAATTGATGCTTACAAACGTGAATTGATTCTCGATATCAAGACCGCTTACTTTCAATACCTGTCGGCAGTCGCTGCCGTTAAAATCCATGAGAGTGCTTTGGTACTGGTAAACAAGAATGTGTCGCTCAATGAATCCATGTTGAGGAATGGCACCAGTTTACCCTCTCAATATCTCCGGTCAAAAAGTGAAGCGGAACAAGTAAAGGCAAACCTCAATAGCGCACAAAACCAGGCCATCAACGCTCAAAAATATTTCAACTTCCTGCTGAATCGTGACCTGGCTGCTTCCATTGATACCAATGACACACCGTTCGAAACATCCTTCGATCGCGATAGTATCACTTCCGTTGCCCGGCGTGAAGAGTTGAAGATGCTCAAACAAGCTATCACGATCAATGAATCGGTTCTCCAGCTAAACCAACTTTCCCGTTTGCCTAAAGTAAATGCATTCCTTGACTTAGGAACACAAGCATCGAACTGGCGGTACAATGACCAATCACGATATTATCTTTTTGGCGTTCAGCTCTCCGTACCAATATTCCAGGGGTTCCGAACCAACGCCGCTATCCGTCAAAGCAAGCTGGCGATCGAACAATCGTCGCTCAACCTTGCAAATACCAATCGTCAACTGCAGTTGTCAGCAGAAATTGCCGAAAGTGAATTGCAAACCGCTACTCAAAATTACATTGCATCACAAGAGCAATTGAAATCAGCGCAGAGCTATTTCCACCTGGTTGAAAAGGGATACCAACAAGGTGTCAATTCCCTGATCGAATTCCTTGATGCACGCAATCAGCTTACCTCAGCTCAACTTCAACAGAACCTTCGTCAGTTTGAGGTGCTCATTGCTTCAGCAAAAGTAGAACGCGAAACTGCTTCTTACACATTTGAAAATTGATTTTAAACAACCCAAATAATCATAATCACATGAAAAAGTTAACCCCATCCATCGTTATGACCCTGGCCGTGATTGGTGTACTGCCATTCGTTATCCAGGCCTGCACCGAAAGCAAAGGAAATGGAAATACAATTCCCAAAACTTCTGAGCCTATTCCCGTGAAAGTAGTGTCATTAAATAAATCAACCGTTGCATCCGAGGTCACAACATCCGGTCAATTGACAACAGATGACGAAACAATACTCGCATTCAAGATTGGTGGCGTCATTCAGAACATCTATGTCAAAGAAGGTGACGCGGTGAAAAAAGGACAACTACTGGCAACCCTTGATCTTACCGAAATTAATGCGCAGGTATCCCAGGCACGGTATGGTCTCGAGAAAGCGCAACGCGATTTTGAGCGGGTAAAAAATCTTTATCGCGATAGCGTAGCAACCCTGGAACAACTTCAAAACACGGAGACTGCATTATCTCTGGCACGTGAGCAATTACAATCTGCAACGTTCAATCAGCGTTTCGCGGAAATTCATGCACCTGCATCAGGCTATGTTCTTCACAAATTTGCGAATGATGACCAGGTTGTTGGAATTGGTGATCCTGTACTAAAAACAAATGGCGCCGGCGACGGTAAATGGATTTTGAAAGCTGGTGTCAGTGACAGGCAGTGGGCGATTATCCGTGTGCAGGATAAAGCTACCGTTAGCATGGACGCCTTTCCCGCCAGACGTTTCCAGGCTTCTGTAATTCGCAAATCAGAAACGGCTGATCCGCAAACCGGAGCATTTACAGTAGAACTCCAGGTAAAAAATGACCACACTAAACTCGCCTCGGGAATGTTTGGTAAAGCAAGCATTCAATCCGGCGGCAACTTAACTTCCTGGCGTGTCCCTTACGAAGCCGTGCTTGATGCACAAGATGATGAAGGTTTCGTATTCATCACCGCCGATAACAAAACGGCACAACGGCAACCAGTAACGATCGCTTCGTTTGATGGGGAAAGCATCCTCATCAGCAAGGGGCTTGAAGAAGCACAGGCATTGATTATTTCAGGTAGCGCTTACCTCACGGACAAATCTCCCATCATCATTATCCAATAAGCTTTATGAAAATTTCTGAATACGCTGTAAAGAATTATCAGTTTACGCTAATCATGTTCCTGATGGCCGTGGTCGTTGGTGTTACAACTTTACTCACAATGCCACGGAGCGAAGACCCGGAGATCACTGCACCGCAGTACGCCATTGTTGTGGTTTATCCAGGAACAAGTCCGACGGACATGGAGGAACTCATTGTAGATCCCATAGAAGAAAAAATCAATGAGCTGGAAGATATGAAGCGCATCAAAACCACCGTTAGCGACGGACTGGCTGTGTTTCGGGTAGAATATAAATACGAAAGCGACCCGGATGAAAAATACCAGGAGCTTGTTCGTGAAATCAACAGCCTGCGTCCTGAACTTCCAAAAGATATTTTCAGCCTTGACATTCAGAAATTTCAACCTTCTGACGTGAATGTATTGCAGGTCGCGCTGGTCTCGGAAAATGCGTCACGCAACCGTCTTAAACTATACGCAGAAGATCTCAAGGAAGAACTGGAAAAAATCCCGATGCTAAAGAATGTTGAAGTCCAGGGATTATCAGATCAGATTGTGCGGATCGAACTTCGACTTGAAAAAATTGCGCAGATGCATATACCCATGGATGCCATCATCGGGAGCATTCAAAGCGAAATGGCCAACATTCCGGGTGGAAGTGTGATCGCCGGTTCAAAATCCTTCAGTATAAAAACCAGTGGCAATTACACATCATTGGATGAAATCAAGAATACAATCGTTTATACTGCCAATGGAAAAAATATTCTACTTCGTGATGTCGCCGACGCGTACATCACTTTCGATGAAGCAAAACATATCACCCGGTTGAACGGACATCGCTGCGTATTCGTCGTAGCAGCTCAGAAACCAGGACTTAACATTACCAATACTCAAAAAATTTACAAACCTGTCTTGGATAAATTTGCCGAAGGCCTTCCATCCAACATCGATATGGTTCAACACTTCGACCAGGCTGACAATGTAAACAGCCGTCTCGCCGGACTAGGCAAAGATTTTTTGATCGCTATTTTGCTTGTATCCATCACACTGTTGCCTCTTGGCTTACGCGCGGCAACAGTTGTGATGATTTCGATTCCCTTATCATTGGCAATCGCCCTTGTGCTGTTGAATATTTTAGGCATTAGTTTGAATCAGCTCAGCATTGTTGGTCTCGTTGTCGCACTCGGCTTACTGGTCGATGATAGCATTGTAGTCGTTGAAAACATCGAGCGTTGGATGCGCGAAGGTCACACGCGGCTGGAGGCCACATTAAAGGCTACGAAACAAATCGGACTGGC
>DASUGQ010000271.1:0-11500 GCA_036273935.1 Cyclobacteriaceae bacterium
TCACGGCCAAAATTATCAATTGCCATCTTCATTTCTTTTCCGGTGGCATTCTCAATTTTGATCACCTTAAATCCCTGCAACTCTAACGTATGGGCCATGGAACTCGCATCGTTTACGGGATTTTTCAAAGGCGTTGTGAACTGATACGCCGCATTGCCGATCACGAGTGCAAGTCTTTTTTGTTTTGACGCGGCAATGTAATTGATCACGCGCTCAGTTGATTGAGAAAGTCCGCCCTCATTTTCAACATCTATTACTACATGGTTTTCACCCCCCGCAAGGGAAAGGGTCCTGGAAAAAGATACGGTACACCCGGAAACAGGATCTGCTTTTACCGAAGTCTCCGTACTAAACGTTTTACCATTCAGCAGTACCGTTATTCGCTTTACGTCGGTGGAAGATTTGATGCATGCCTTAATTGTGACTTGATTGTAGGAAGACGACGAGGTGGCGGCAAGGGGCTCATCCCAATTGATCTCCGCTTTTAATTTGTCCGCCGTAACTTCGGACACCAGCTTATGTTCTTTCCATAATCCCGAATTCACAGTTCCGCTGGCATAAGTGTAGGTTCCCTGCCCATCAAAATTCCCCCGCTTCCACATGCCAACGTACTTGTCACCGGTAGGGAAATAGTAAGTGCCGTAACCTTCGCGGTAACTTTCCTTAAATTCCCCGATGTAAGTTCCCTTCTCCCCATATTTGTATATCCCAAAACCATTATCGCAGTCACCTGAAACGCAGTTCAGTGTCTGCTCCTCCCCGAGAAACTGGTGGTCTTTCCATTGCCCTTTTTGTATCGATCCATCCCGGACGTAATTCGTACCAAAACCATTGAATTTGTCATTGAGCCACTCGCCCACATACTTGCTTCCTTCATTGAAGTAACACGTGCCCAATCCGTCCAGTTTATAGTTTTTGAATTGACCGACATAGAGCGTACCTCCGTCCCACAGGTAGGTTCCGAATCCGTTGTTGCAATCTCCACTCAGGCAACCCGCTGTTAACAGGGCGTGATCGATAAATACATTATCTTTGTAATGCCCCGTCTGCTTGCTGCCATCCTGGTAGTACCAGGTTCCATATCCGGTCGCCTGGTGATTGGCCCATTCCCCAATGAAAGTTGTACCGTTGGCAAAGTAACATACGCCATGACCGTCCGCTTTGCTGTCCTTGAACGTGCCGATATATTTTGTCCCATCATTATAGACATAAGTACCTGTACCGTTGACGCAGTCACCATTAGTGCAGCCCTGAGAAATGGCATTGAAGGTGTTAACAAAGAAAAAGATAAGGATGGCAAGTGCAATTTTCATATCCACTGGTGATTCCATTGATGGATGACACTCCACAAAGGATAAGAAAGTTACTGATAGAAATTGAAGATTTCCATCTCGCAGTGCAATAAAAAATAACGTCAAAGGATAGATTGCTCTTCGAGGTATCGACCCTTCATTCGTACCTTAGGGAATGCGACGGATTCACCCGCGCCGTCCGGATTGTGTGAAACCCAATGGTGGTCATAGCGATCATGATTACGGTAAATCCGGGTATCGCGAATAACCACCACGACATATTGATCCGATTAGCGAATCCTTCCAGCCACTGGTTCATCACAAACCATGCAACAGGCGATGCGGCGACTATAGCAATGACGACCAGCAGGAAAAAATTCTTACCCATGAGCAACACGATACTTGTGATCGAAGCGCCCAGCACTTTGCGGACTCCGATTTCTTTGGTGCGCTGAACGGCAGTCAGGGATGATAGTCCGAAGAGGCCGAGACAGGCAATCAGAATAGCAAGTCCTGAAAACAAACCAGCAATCGTTCCAAACTGAAGGTCAGCCTGATATTGTTTGTTATAATGATCGTCCAGAAAAAAATAATCAAACGGATTTCCGGGGAATGTCGCAGACCACTTGTCTTTCACCATATCAATGGTTTCGTGTACGCTGGCAGCATTTAACTTTATGGAATAAAATTGACTAGCGTCGGGAATAAACCGAAATATCAGCGGGTCATACGCCTTCTTTAACGACTCCTGGTGATAGTCTTTGAGTACACCGACAATTCGGAATGTATCGCCCCAAAAGAAAATTTCTTTGTCCAGCACCTCCTCAGGATTTTCAAATCCCAAAACTTTAATCCCTGATTCATTGAAGAGAACACTTTTGCGTTCATTGGGAAACTCCCTGGAAAATTTTCTACCGGCCACAAGTGCAAGGTTAAACGCATCCACAAAATCGTAATCACTTCCAATCACGCGGTACTGTTTGCTATCCTCTTCCCCCTGACTGATGAGCCGTATGCCCCCGGCATTCCACCAGGGCTGCATGCCGGGAATTGCCGTCGATGCGGTTACGGTTTTAATTTCCGAATTCGTCAACAAGGAATTCCGGAACACATCATACCTGGTCACGTAGGTCGAATCAGTTGATGCGGGTCCACGAAGTACAAGCGTCTGATCAATATCCACTCCTAATTTTTGGTCGCGCATGAATGATATCTGTCTATACACAGTGAACGTCCCCACAAGAAGGATGACAGTAGCAACGAACTGAAATATCACGAGGGTCTTCCTCAAATAGAGTCCTCTCCACGACGTGCTGAATTTACCTTTCAATACATCTACCGGCTTATAACCGGAGAGGACAAATGCCGGATAAAGTCCTGACAATACTATTCCTGTTCCGATAACAAGAACGAGGACAATCCAGAAGTCGCGCTTAACCAGCAGGCTAAACCCGATATTCCTTCCGGCCAGTTCGTTGAAATACGGTAACACAAGAAACACCATGAGGATCGCGACGGCGAACGCAACAATATTTAACAGCGTTGACTCAAACAGGAACTGACGAACAAGCTGGCTGCGATAACCTCCCATCGCTTTACGGAGACCAACTTCCTTTGCACGTTCAACAGATTTCGCAGTGGAAAGATTGATGTAGTTGATCCAGGCGATAAAGAGAATGAATGCTGCAATCACAGTAAGAAATTCCACCGACATCCGGTCACCATTCGCTTCAAATTCTCCAATGTAATCTGAATCGAGGTGGATGTTAAAAATGGGCTGCAGGTGAAACGCCATTCCCGCGTCGAATTTTTTCAGTTGCTCTCCTGCCTGCTTATCAACAAAGGCCGGCAATTTGGATTCAAAAACTTTGGGATCAGTGCCCTGCTTTAATAAAATGTAATTGTAAAATCCATCCCATTGCCATGCCGTTCTGATTTCTTCTCCGGCCCACTTAATCATCGTTTCAAATGAATATAGCACATCGGGTTTCATGTGGCTGTTCTCCGGAAAATCTTCAAATACACCCGTCACTTCAAAGTCATTTCGTCCATTAAATTTCATGGTCTTGCCCAGGGGATTCTCATCCCCGAAGTACTTCTTTGCTGTCGTAGCGGAAAGCACCAATGTATATGGACGTTTAAGAACTTCATCCATCTCGCCCTCCAATAATCGAATGGAAAAAACACTGAAGAACGCTTCGCTGGCAAAATAGGCATGATCTTCTTTAAAGAAAACGTCGCCCACGCTCAATATCGCCGAACCGCCACGCATACGAACGTATTCTTCAACTTCAGGAAGGTTCTCCTTCATCGCCTGCCCCACTGCTGAGCATCCGTCAGCCCATTGTGTTGAAAGTTTACCTTTGTCAAACCGGTCCTGTTGAATGCGATAAATCCTGTCCTTCTTGTCATAAAAATTATCATAGCTGTATTCATGCATCACATATTGAATGATCAAAAGGCACGCAGCCATTCCCAGCGAGAGGCCCAGGATATTGATGAGTGAAAAGAATTTGCTTTTAATGATATTCCGGTAAGCCAGAACGAGGTAATTCCTGATCATAAAACGCGCTTTAAAGTCATTACCCCAATATCAGCATTTAGTTACATTAAAACTTGTTTTTTGTGATTCGATGTCGACAAAATTCGCTTGTTAAAAATTGAACGTCAACGCAACAACGAATCTGTCCTTGCTTTGAATGTCCGCAACATTGTCACTGTTGAAATGTTGAACCAGTGGATGCTTGTAGTTGAAGCCGACAGTGAACTGGCCAAAGTAGGTTTCCAGCCCCACGGTGGCAAGCAGCGCCGAACCCCCCGTATTGGATTGAATGATTCCATCGTCTTTATGGTAATCGCCTTGCTCATAATACACACCAGCATTTGGAAGCAGTGCTATTCCTTTAAGATTTTGCCAATAAAACAACTGATAGGAGGCATGAAACTGATTCCCGAAACGGTAGTCATTCTGGTTCGCCGTATTGATCTTATAACCGGTTTCAAAATTGCTGCCGATTTGTTTGTACCGGAGGGTATACATGGCGGAAATGACAAAATCAGTGCTGCCTGTGCCCATCTGAAAGTTCTCATTCACCAAAGCCCCCTGATCAGCAAGATTATACTTTCCCGTCGGTAGTTTCACTCCCCCTCCCAGGCTCAACGTCTGCTTAAAAAGCTTAATTGTATCCATTCCTGTATTGATCAAAAGATAATTCGCGATCAATGAAACATCACCCATTCCGCTGGCAGTAACGTTTTGCTCCGAGCCTTCCATCTGATTATAGTTGTAAGGAATAAAAGTGAAAAGCTGAAGTTTTGGATTAATATAAAACCGCCCCCACAACTCAACCTTATTGTAGGTATCATTGGAGTATTCGTCGTGCGTGTATTCGCTCTGATGGTTCATATAGCTGTAAAACTTTGCCTGCGACCAGCGCAACCCCACAAAGTTCTTATTGAATTGCGGGAGAATACCAAAGTATCCTCCTCCCAGTGAACAGCCGCAAACATCGCAGGCGTCAACCTCCATGGAAGTGATCATGCCTGCGAACAAGAGTATGTATATTGTTCTTTTCATTTTTCCAATCGTTCGAAACGTCCTGGCATCAAACGCACCAAGTCACTTAAGATTAGTTGTGTATATGGTCGACAATAAATGTGTTGACATAGTTGTCTGCAATCTTCGCGTTCTCGGCAGGCACATCCTGGACGGGGTTTTCTGAAAACCTGATTTGATGAGGGGACGCGAAGAATTTGTCCACATCAACAATCATATGGATTTCCGGAGTCATGTCGCCTCGAACCAGGGCTGGCTCCGTTCCGAGCGATAATGTTTTTGACTTTAAGTTATTTGCGAGTGAGGGATCCGAAGTATCGGTTTTATATCCACCAACATGATAAAGGATCTCTTTGGATGGATCAGATGAATTGGTGGAAATGCCTTCAATCATCACAAAGATGTATCCGGAATTCCAGTTCCAGAACATTCCATCGGCAGGGTTGAGCGGACCGGTTTGTGAGGACTGGTTCAATGTTGTTGCGTCTACACCAATGGTGAAGGATATCTCACTATAGTCGCCGACGGGAACATTTTCCAGGTGAATATGCTGTGATCCGTTGTCGGATTCATCAATGAGGTAAAATCCTTTAGAACCGTCGGGCGAGACCGTGTCAGAAAAACTCGATCCATCATTTTTTTTCAAAACAATATTGCTGATGTAATAACGAAGCGTTGTTACTTTGTACGATTCACCGGCACTGTTGGTATAAACTTCTGATGACGTATTCAGTGCCAGGTCATCATCGCCAACAACATTGTCAAATTCAATTTCGATCTCGCCATACTCCGATTTATTTTCATCGGAACAGGATATCAATCCAATGGCTGGCAATAAACAAAATATAAATGCAGATATCTTGATCATAATGGTTTTTAATTATCACTTGATTTAAAAGAGAATAAAAACGAGCACACTATTCAAATTGTGCTCTGCTTTAACGAAGGGAACTATTATACCGAAGCGGGTGGATGAAATATTGCCGAATGTGGACTTAGATACTTCTGCGTGGAAACAGAAGAGAATTGATTAACGGGCAATTGATAAAACTCGGGCGAAAGATTCAACGACGGCCAGGAAAGGAAAAGATTGATTTCATGGGCCACAGTCATTGAGACCGGCAAGCTGTGTGACTGATCGGAATGAGTGAACTTTAATCCTCTACCAAAATCATGATCACTGCTACAAACAGCAATCGGAATTTCATTGATGAGTCCCAGAGAATAGGCAATGGAATGACGTTCCTGGTAAAGATAAGATAAGATTCCAAGGCGGCTGGTGCAATGCATGACCATGCTCAAAAGGATGATATACACCAAAGATTTTCTCGCCATAACGGCTGCAAGATACCAACGGGAAAGATCAAATCAAAAGAAACGTTCACGGTGGACACCGGCAACCGATGAACCTAAACCTGGCGCCAGACTACCCGCGGCCAACCGTGAACTTCTCACCTTTCTAAACCTATTATAAAATACCCACCTCAACGAGAAAGGTTACAGAAGAAATCGCCGGGATCACCGTGTAAGCCAATCAATGTGTGTGCACTTCACACATTCTCCTTTAGTAGTTTTGAAGATCTCGGCTATGTAAATTGTCTGGAATTATTCATGATAAAGGGCTATCTCGTCCTTTATTATCCCTATGCAGCACATCCATGTTTCCTTCCGCCTTTACCTGATCATTTTCCTTGCACTTGCAATTGGTTTTAATTCTTCTGCGCAAAAGAAAAGTAAAAAGCAGAAAAAAATTCAAGTCCAGGATTTCATCCTGACGGAAAATGAAACAAGCCGCTATTCGATACTTCTTCCCTCAGCAGCAACAGCCGACGAACAAAAGGCCGCGCAGGTTCTGCAGGATTACCTTATTCAAATTTCGGGTGCCGTGTTACCTATTATTCCTGCAAACAAACACAGAAGCCGCTATGAAATTGTTTTGGGACAAAATGACCGGATCGATGAGTTGGGCCTCGGCATAAATCTGAGTACCCTAAAGGAGGATGGCTTTCTCATCCGAACAGACAGCATGCGACTGATCATCGCAGGAGGAAATGAAAAAGGAACACTGTATGGAGTCTACACTTTTCTTGAGAAGTATCTCGGGTGCCGCATGTATAGTCCAGGCGTGAAAGTAATTCCTACACGGAAAAAAATAATTCTTCATCCGATAAACAACCTTCAGGTGCCAGTGTTAAGCCTTCGGGATACGCATTATCGCGTGACCTGGGACGCCGAATATATTGACTGGCACAAGCTTGACCACGATGAAAACGGCGGGCGACCGGATTGGGGAATGTGGGTACACACGTTTAATGAACTCGTTCCGCCCGATATCTATTACAAAGATCACCCGGAGTACTTTGCCATGGTAAAGGGTCAGCGTATTCCAACGCAACTTTGTCTTTCCAACCCCGCCGTGCTGGAAGTTACCATTCAGAATCTTAGACGAAAGATCGCACAGAACCCGGCTGCGACATATTGGTCCGTCAGTCAGAATGACAACCGCGACTATTGTACTTGTGACCAATGCAAGGCCATCGACGACCGTGAAGGCTCGCCTTCGGGTTCAATCATCACTTTCGTCAATCAGGTTGCCGATCAGTTTCCCGACAAAATGATTTCAACGCTGGCCTATGAATATGGGAGACATGCGCCGAAGACGATCCGTCCGCGTGATAATGTGAACATAATGCTATGCAGCATTGAGGCCTTTCGACACAAGGCAATAACCGAAGATCCCGCGAGCGCAGACTTTGTGAAAGATGTGGAGGATTGGGGAAAAATTGCAAAAGATATTATCGTATGGGATTACGTAATCCAGTTCAACAATCTTATCTCGCCCTTTCCCAACCTGCAAGTCCTGCAGCCCAACATCCAATTCTTTGTGGAGCATGGTGTCAACGCAATGTTTGAACAAGGTAATCGCGAAGTCGGCGGAGAGTTCGCCGAACTGCGTGCCTATTTGATTTCAAAGTTACTCTGGAATCCGGCTGAAAATATCGATTCTCTCATGAATGATTTCCTCAACGGATATTACGGAGCTGCAGCCAGGCCGATCAGGAACTACATTGATGAGATGCGAGGCGCATTGCTGGCATCCGGTCAACCGCTGCGAATTTTTGGAGGTCCGAATGAGGCCTCCACAAGCTATCTTACTCCTGCCCTTATTGGCCGGTATGAAACCTTATTCAATGAAGCCGAAAATATCGTTAGAGATTCTGCACAACTACTTGAGCGTGTAAAGATCGCCCGTCTCCCACTTGACTTTGCCATCATGGAACAGGCCAAAAAAATTTACGTCGGAGAACGTGGCGTGTTTATAAAAAGAAATGGTCATTGGGAAATCCGGACAGCGATACGTTCAAAAATTGATCCCTTCACAGACCTGTGCATTCGCCAGGGTGTCACCCGGGTCAAGGAATGGAGTACGTCACCGGATGAATATCGTTCAGCGATGTATCGCCTCTTTTCGCAGGGAATGAATGAACACCTTGCCTATAAAAAGAAAGTTCGGTTTATCAGTCCGGAGCCCAGCAACCTCCCGGAGGGCGCTGATACTATCCTGACGGATGGGATACGAGGCAGCCACGAATACGGGTACAACTGGCTCGCATTCGCAGGGCAGAATCTTGAGGCCGTGATTGATCTTGAAGCCATCAAACTGGTGAGAAGAATTGAATCGGCCTATTACCAATATGGATTCTGGCTGAGATTATTTCCAAGGAAGGTGGAATACTACACATCCGAAGACGGTGAGCATTTTACGCTGGCCTCAACGGTTGACAATACCTTGCCAATTGATCAGTATGGCGGGCAGCAGCGCGATTTCATTGGAGAATTTGCTCCCCGAAATGCGCGCTATATAAAAGTGATCGCCTACACTATTGGCAATACACCCGACTGGCATCCGGGAGCGGGCAGGCCGGCTGTCATGTTAGTAGATGAAATTGTTGTCGAATGATACACGTAAGGATTAAGAACATGTCTTGTAAGTTGATTCAAATAGTTTTGTTGGCATCACTCGTTGTCACATTTGGTTGTGAGCACAAGCCTTACAAAACAGAAATCACAAAATGGCAAAATGGAAAAAAAGCTGCCGTGTCATTAACCTTTGATGATGGATACATTACTCAGTTCACAGAGGCATTGCCGATCATGAATCGCCTCTCGATGCCTGCCACATTCTTTATTATTACGGGCCAAATACCCGGTTCACAATACGAGGGAAAGTTTATTGGACGACCGGTCAGGGAGATCATCAGGGAAACGGCGACGATAACCACTAACAAGGATAATTTTTTTGAACGCGCTTCCGCCATTGGATACCTCGGCTACCAGGGTACATTGGAGTACCACGCCAATGCAGGAGGTGTTTATGATGAAAGTAATGGATCGAAGGCAGAGGACGCTTATAAAATCATTGATGAAGGTTTCGCGAAGATTAGGACTGGTCATTTCAAACCCAAACCCATTCAGGACGATAGATCGGGCGTTACCTGGGATGAGATAAAAACCTACGCGGGACAGGGACATGAATTTGCCAGTCATACGGTAACACATCCCCGCCTGGCCGTCTTGGATGAGGTGAATCTACTTTACGAATTGGAAAAAAGTAAGGAGGAAATTCTCAATCACCTTGGGCCAAAATACACCTTCTCGGCCGAGTGTCCATATGGGACTGAAAACGAAAGAGTGATGCAGTATGCATACAAAATTTATCCAGCATTGCGTAACCGAATGCCCGAACCATTCCTGGAAGAGCTGAACCGTTCAAGCCAAATGGATCCCGGAACATCAAAAAAAGAGTATGTGCAATGGCAGCGCGGGGCAACTACCAAAACGCCGCTCCCACTGATGAAGTCGTGGGTTGATACCGTGGCCACGCATGATAACAATTGGCTGGTGCTTGTCTTCCATGGCGTTGATGGTATTGGCTATGAAGCGTTATCACATGAATTGCTGGATGAATATTTTCAATACATCAAGGACAGGAATCAGGACCTATGGATAACAACCTTCGCAGACGCAACAAAATACATGCGTGAACGAATGGGTACTGATGTGAATCTCGTTGAAACGGATGGCAGCTTGAACATCACGCTCACCAATATGCTGGATAAAACGATGTACAGTCTGCCGCTAACCTTGAAGTCATACGTTCCTGATGATTGGGAGTCTGTAAACGTTCGCCAGTCCGGTAATGAAAAAACGATTCAATCTCAAAAGGATGAAGCTGGGAGCTATGTCATCTACCAGGCACTACCTGACGGAGAAGTTATCGAGTTATCTGAAAAATGAAGTAGACAGCATAAAAACATAAAAGTTAACGAAACTCAAGCCATATGAACGAAAGTACCGTCTTGTCAGCGCCACCAAAGCGTGAGCCTGAACACCAGGGACCAATATCGCCTCCCCTACGAGTGGCCTCGATCGACATTCTCAGGGCGCTTACCATGATCCTGATGATTTTTGTCAATGATTTATGGTCACTATCGGGGATACCCGCGTGGCTCGAACATGTCGAGCGCGGCGTTGACGGCATAGGCCTCGCCGATGTTGTGTTTCCTGCGTTCCTGTTTATCGTGGGGCTCTCCCTGCCCTACGCAATTGATGCGCGAATTAAGAAAGGAGACTCAAACTGGCAACTAGTGAAGCACGTCCTCATTCGCACAATCGCCCTGCTGGTAATGGGCGTATTCCTTGTGAATGGAGAAACCTACAATGCTGAAGCTACAGGGATGGTGAGGTACTTGTGGAATCCCATCTGCTGCCTTTGTTTCATCCTCATCTGGAGCAACTATCCAAAATCTGCCAATAGGAATCTTGTCTACGCAGTGAAGGGTCTGGCCATCGTGGCACTGGTAGTCCTTGCGGTTATCTACCGCGGCGGCGAGGATGGAAATATTTATCGCTTCAGTCCGCAATGGTGGGGAATCCTGGGCCTGATCGGTTGGGCGTACCTGGTCAGTGGACTGGTCACCGTTTTCGCCAGGAAGAATTTTTATGTAATCCTTGGCGCATGGGTTTTCTTCGCTGTGTTGAGTATGCTTTATCATGCCGACCTCGTGCCCCGGTTTTTCAATTTTGTTCCCAACGCCATTCTGGGCGGCACACTGGCGGGTCTTACTATGGGCGGCGTGTTGACGGCAATTATTTTTCAGCATTACCGGGAACGCCAGGATAACAAAGGCCTGACGACTGTTTTCGTCTCCTTCGCAGCATTACTCATCGTGCTGTCAATTGTCACGCGGCCTTATTGGGGTCTTGCAAAGCTTGGCGCAACGCCCGCGTGGTTATTCCTCTGTAGTGCTTTTACGATACTGGCGTTGCTCGCTATCTACTGGATTGCTGACGTGGGTGGAAAAGCGAAATGGTTCTCGTTTGTCAAACCGGCCGGTACAGATACCCTGCTTTGCTACCTCATTCCTTATTTTGCCTATTTCACCACCCGGGCGTTGGGTGTGCACTTGCCAGACGTTGTCCTCGTTGGTGGAATCGGTTTATTGAAGTCACTTCTATTCGCGCTCTTATGTGTAGGTATAACGGGATGGCTGGGCAAAGGGGGCGTGAAGCTTAAGATATAATGGTTGGTCACCATCATGTCGAAGCTGTTGGGCTAGTAATTTTTTATCTAAAGGAAAAATCGGTTCAT
>DASUGQ010000272.1:0-2708 GCA_036273935.1 Cyclobacteriaceae bacterium
GCCACCGTTATTTACCGGTCCACCACAGATGATTGTTTTTTCATCGAGCCGATAATTGAAGGTCATGCAGTCGAAATTATAACACGGTTTGTCACGGGCAACACGAATGGCACCACTTGTTCCAATTGTTAGTGCCGCGACTCCGGTCGTGATGGCATTGCTTCCAAGATTGGCCAGCACCCCATCACCAGCCCCAACAACAAAGGGGGCAGATAACGTTGGAAGGAGTTGCTTCGCTTCATCACTAAGTTCCCACCGGTGATGAGAAGTGCTCACTAATGCAGAAAGCTGATCGGTTGAAATCCCCGCAATCTTCAGCGCGGGTTCATACCAGTTGAGATTGTTGACATCCATCAGACCTTCGCCGGAAGCCATGGAATGGTCCACTTCAAAAACATGAAAGAGTTTGAACCAAATGTATTCCTTGATGGAGATAAACTTATGTGCCTTTGTGAAAATATCTCTTTGATTTTCATTCAGCCAGACCAATTTGCAGAGCGGACTCATAGCGTGAATGGGTGTCCCAGTTGCTTCGTATAGTGTTTTCGCCGGGGGGGAACTTCTGATTCTCTTAGCAATGTCAGCGCTTCTCCCGTCCGCCCATGTGATCATGTTCATCAACGCTATTCCATTTTGATCAACCGGTATGATGCTGTGCATGGCGCTACTCAATCCGATGGCCTTTGGTTCTTCTTTTAATTTTGAAATGACTTGTCGAATGCATTTTACAAACGCCTGCCAGATCAATTCAGGGGACTGCTCGCTGCAGTGCGGCATGGGTTGAAAAGTAGGGTAGGAGACTTGTTCAGTCAGCAGTACGCTGTCCGCTTGTTCGGATATCGCAACTGCTTTTGTACTTCCGGTGCCAATGTCAACCCCTAAAATGTAAGGCATCAAATGCAGATTTTTTTTGAGGGTGGGAAGATAGGAATTTTGTCCCTAAATCCCTTAAAGGGACATTGGCAGTCCAATGTTTAGAGTTTGGATATGAATCAAGTTTCTGCGCCCCACTCATTCCCTTTACAACATTTTGTTAAATTAGTCGCTGAAAATCCTCCTTATGTCAAAACGTTTTCTTCGAATAACGTTTCCTGTTATTCTGGTTGTTGCGATTTTTTTTCTGGGGCCAGGTCCGGTAAAACCCGAATGGAGCACGACATTACCTGTTGTGCCGTCAGATCCATCCTTGCTGGAATCCTACGTTCAGCAAAATGAAAGCAAACACAGACTGAAGCCTGACAATGAAGCAAGAATCGTTTGGGCAGACAGCACCCGCTCGAAAACAAAGTACGCCGTGGTTTACCTTCACGGCTTTTCAGCAAGTCAGAAGGAAGGAGATCCCGTGCACAGGAGATTTGCGAAGGAGTTCGGATGTAATCTTTATCTTTCCCGTTTGGCCGATCATGGCATTGACACAACCGAAGCCTTACTTAACTTTACAGTAGACCGCGAGTGGGGGAGTGCAAAGGAGGCATTGATGATCGGGAAGGCGATTGGTGATCACGTTATTCTGATGAGCACCTCTACGGGCGGAACGATGGCGCTGGCCCTGGCGGCAGAATTTCCTGATGACGTATTTGCCCTCATAAACATGTCTCCTAACATTCGAATAAATAATGGTGCGGCATTTATTTTAAACGATCCATGGGGTTTGAACATTGCCCGGCTCGTGAAGGGTGGAAAATATAATCAATGGGAGGCATCCACCGAGCGGGCTCAATATTGGAATAATAAATACCGACTCGAAGCAACGGTGCAGCTAGAGGAAATGCTGGAAAGTAAAATGAAAGAGGAGACATTTGCTAAAGTAAAGCAACCTTGCTTAACACTGTATTACTACAAAAGTGAACAGGAGCAGGATCCCGAAGTGAAAGTCAGCGCGATGTTAACGATGATGAAACAGCTGGGCACGGCTGATGACTTGAAAAGAGCCGTCGCTATTCCGACTGCGGGCGCTCATGTACTTGGCAGCGACCTGGTCTCCCGGGATGTGGATGGTGTTTACAAAGAAATAGAAAAGTTTGCTGAGGAAATTCTGAAGCTGCCAAAGCCTTAATTAATTCACTTAAAACTCCACAAGCATTTCTGCTTGTTTCTCCAGCATCTGTGCATACTTTGCGTTGGTCAGTACTCCGTTTTCTACATACTGTTCGATGTGATCAAGCCTGGGTTTGTAAGCCAAAATATTCAATCCACGAAAATTGAGGATGTCGGTGAAATGACTTAGTGCAAGACTTGCTCCATGGCCACCGGAGGCCAAGCCAACCAACGCGCCCTTCTTATTTCTGAATGTGTGGGGATACTCCAGACCGTCGACGAATGTTTTCAATGCGCCAGGAAATGAGCCATTGTATTCGGGAATGATGAATACATATCTTTCACTTTTCAGCATGATATCGACATAGTAATTGAAGGCTTCATTTTTTCCAAAATTCTCATACAAAGCTGTAAATGCAAAGTCCTGGGGAAGTTGGGTCAGGTCGAGAAGAACAGTATCACATCCCAACTGCTTAAGTAATTTTTCATAAAATTGAGTGACGTGCAGGGAAATGGCATCTTTACGGTTAGTACCACAGATGAGAGTAATCGTATGGCTCATACCGTATGTTTCAGGTATTCGAGTGCTCTGAAAATATCTTCCGGGGTGTCGATGCAAATGCTTTCCACGTGTGTCTCTGCCACGGCTATTCCATATCCGTTTTCCAACC
>DASUGQ010000273.1:0-6046 GCA_036273935.1 Cyclobacteriaceae bacterium
CGTTATAAAACTTGATCTTAACTACCGTAGTACCGAGAATATTGTTGGCGCAAGTAATGAAGTGATTAAGCGAAATAAATTTAAAGTTGAAAAAGAAATTCGCGCCTCGAAAAAATCAGAACACAAGATCGTGGTCTATGCAGGGAATGAGGACGAAGAGAATTTAAACTTTTGCACCCAACGCGTTCGAGAGTTGTTAGAAGAAGGGCTTACACCTGATGACATCTTGTTTCTTTACAGGAGAAGTAATATGTATAAACCCTACTTTTTCCGGTTTAAAAATGAAAACATTAAAGTTCAGGCTAAAACCATCCATGCTGCAAAAGGACTTGAAGCCAAAGTTGTATTCATTATTGGATTGACCGAAGGATACGGTGGCTTTCCGGACATCTGGCTTGAAGATAGAATTTTTCAAGTAATAAGAAAAGCGAATCATGACCAATTGCTTGAAGAAGAGCGAAGGCTTTTCTACGTAGCAATAACGCGAGCTAAGGACAAATTATTTTTGATTACGGAGAAAGGAAACGAATCAAGCTTTTTAAAGGAGATACCAGAATCGTTTACCGTCAAAACAACAACTTTGTTGGCACCGGTAGTTCAAAAAGTATTGTCCTGCGAGAATTGTTTTAGTCAGCTGGATAGTAAGCTGTATGCTTTTTGTCCATATTGTGGGTTCAAGGTTAGCTCGGCTGATCCCTCTAAACGATAAGAAGTATTTCTTAAGTTTCTACCACTTTGATGTTCTTTGTACTCCCTCACCAGGTGAGCAATTCAGGGGCGGCCGTAAATGAAAAACTGCGAATAATTCGGCCCTATAGTTTGCCGGGTCATAAAAAATTCCAGGGGGATCACATGTGGTTTCTATTTTACCGGTCTTCGGAAGTTTCCGGATGGGGCTAAGCGAATCAGGTTGATGTGCAGACCAGTGACGATACCTATTTTAAATCTATGGAGTTTGATTCAGGGGATCACCCTGGTATAAATCAAGCATGATTTGGGAATCTATCTCATTTTTCTGTCTGGCAAACTCCCCTTTCGTGTAATTGTTCTATTCTTAGTCACTTTGAATTTATTAGAATGCGAAGGGAGACGTTGTACGTGCAAATTGTAGAAATGGAATTAGTAAAATTGTGCAATAACTTTATACATTATCCCACAAACTATATCACTACCACATGATCTTTAAAAATTTACACGGTAAAGCTGCGTGCCTCTTCATATCGCTTTTGTGCCTGGTTTTTTATAGCTGTAGGACTTCATCGTCAGATGATAATCACAAAACATGGAGACAGTATGGCGGTGGACCGGACCAGTCAAAATACTTTGCTGCCCAACAGATAACGAAAGAAAATGTGAGCCAGATGAAAGTGACGTGGGTGTATCCCGTCGTTGATAGCTTGCCCTATTTTTTCAGCCCCATCGTTGTCGACACCATCATGTATGTTCTGGGTAAAAACTCTTCCCTGATAGCCGTAAATGCCGCGACCGGTAAGGAGATATGGATACACGCCAGGTTGAGAGGAATAAGCAGAAGAGGTATTAATTATTGGGAAAGCAAGGACAAGAATGATAAACGATTACTGTTTACCCTTAACAATTCATTGCAGGCAATTGATGCCATCACTGGAAAGTCAATCATAACCTTTGGGAATAAGGGATACGTTGATCTGAGAGAAGGTTTGGATCGTGACCCAACATCCATCAGGAGAATGCAGGCGATGATGCCGGGCATCGTATTTGAAGACCTGATCCTGGTGGGATCGGCTCCCGGCGAAGGGTATTTTTCTCCACCAGGTCATGTAAGAGCTTACAATGTAGTAACCGGTAAGTTAGAATGGACGTTTCACACCATTCCGCATCCGGGGGAATTTGGCTATGACACGTGGCCGAAAGATGCTTATAAATATGTTGGGGCAGTCAATGTATGGGGCGAAATATCGATCGATGCCCAAAGAGGTATTGCCTATTTGCCTCTGGGCTCACCTACATATGATTATTATGGTGCAGACCGGGAAGGATCCAATTTGTTTGGCAATTGCCTGGTGGCCCTTGATGCCCGGACGGGTAAACGCCTGTGGCATTTCCAGACGGTACACCATGATCTGTGGGACTATGATCTTACTTCTGCACCACAATTAATCACCGTGAACCGCGAAGGAGAAAAAATTGATGCCGTCGCTGTAGCGACAAAACACGGTTTCATGTTCGTGTTCGACAGGGTAACCGGTGAACCAGTATGGCCTATTGAGGAGAGACCGTTCCCGGCCAGTGAAATGCCGGATGAAAAATCTTGGCCAACGCAACCTATCCCGGCCGTGGTTCCCAGCTTCACGCGACATGAACTAACAAGAGAGACGCTCAATCCTTATTTCTCTGAAGAAGAAAAAACTGAATGGTCGAAGAGAATTGACTCTGCCAGATCCGGCCTGTTTATTCCGCCATCTGATAAGTACGAGACCATCATGGTGCCCGGTGCACTTGGCGGTGCAAACTATGGAAACACTGCCGCAGATCCTGATAAAGGAATGGTCTACATCCTAACGCAGGAGTATCCCTCCATCTACAGACTTGAAAAAATACGCGCGCCGCATGAAACAATGTCGGCGGTAGATGTAAAAAAGGCGCAACTGCTGTATAATAGCACCTGCAAGTCATGTCACGGCGAAAATATGAAAGGTGGTAGCACAGCGCCTTCGATAGTGAACGCCGGACAGCGCATAATTTTTGATGAGTTTAAAAGTTTATTAGCGGCCGGGCGCGGACAGATGCCTGGCTTTGTGCACATCGATGAACAAAGTGTTGCCGCTATCTATCGCTATCTTGGGGGAGATCCATCGAGAGTATTCGGTTTTCGCAGGAGAGGAGGTTCAGAGACGACGCCGGAAGGTCCGGTGGTAGCCACCGGCGGAGCGCCGATAGAGCCGGACGCGAATAGGGGATCTGTCATGTCCGATTACCCGGAGGGTGTTGATCATCCCAAAGACCGCTACACTACTGATTATGGGATTTCGTGGCCCAACTTATTGTCGCCGACGTGGTCATGGGTAATGGCATACGATCTTAACAATGGAACGATCAAATGGAAAAAACCAATTGGTGAAGAGGTCAAGTCCATTAATAGCGGAGAAAAAAATGCGGGTGCTCCCAGTGGATCATTAAGAAAGGGAATGGTGGTCACCTCGACCGGTGTATTGTTCTGCACAGGTAAAGGAGGAAAATTATATGCTTATGATTCAGAGAACGGTGACCTTTTGTGGGAAACCAACCTGAGCCATGAGTCCAATGCCCAGCCTGCCATGTTTGAATTAGATGGCAAACAGTACCTTGTGATCAATGCTACGGGCTACTTCACCGACGACAGTTTTGACCGGTCCAAAGATCCCGGAGCGTTGCCAAGAGGTTATGTAGTGTATTCGCTTCCTGACAGGAAGTGATCAGAACAGTTTCCTGCAAAATGCACGTTTCTCCAAGGCGATTACTGATGGTCATCGCCCATCACATCGTATCCCCGCCATTTGTAGGACTTTGCCAGTTTCGACGCAGCGGGCCAGGCAATCTTATGTTGCTCGCTTGCTACCCATTTTTTGCGGTTTTCTTCTGTGTCAAAGGAGATCTGAATTGAGTAATTATAGTCTGTGGGTTCGGCTTCAATTTGTTTACTTAAATCCGCTGGAAAGAGACGTAATAAGCTGGAACCCAAATAACCCTCCTGTACGGTCATCGCAGGCACATAGATGGAGTGATACATCTTTTCAAAAGCTTCGCAATTTTCTTTTGGAACGACAAAGTCCATCTGGAGGATCATTGCCTTGGGTTTTGACAGCGCGTTCAAACGGTTCGGATCCTTGTTGGGAGAATTGGAGATACCTATAACGAGCAATTCAAGATCATCCTTTCCTTCGTTGGCTAATGAAACGGTCTCACCTAACAGCCCAAAGAAGGTATCGTCGGCTTTAATATCAGATGACGCTGATCCTATAGTAAGTTTACCCGAACCTTTCACCACAAAATAAACCTCTTCTACTCCCTCAAGTTGACGCGGTCCGGCAGATTTGCCTGCGGGAATAACAACATGATCAACGTGATCCCAGTTGGTTGTAAACACTTCAGGGCCGACGAGCTGACGATAGAGCGCACCATCCCCAACATACGGATGTTTATCGGCCTTGAGTTTATCCCGTTGCAATTGACCGAAAACAAAAACAGGCTTTGGATCCAGTGCAGCGCCAACACGGTCATCGCCAAGATCAAATGCATCGCCAACACCTTTATTGCGGCTCACTGCGAAGTTAAGCCAGCGAACGGGCTCATTTCCTGTGTTGTAGATAGCATGTGAATCTCCCATCTTACACGGAACCACAACCGGTGCTTTCAAAAGGGAGGTCCGTCCGTTGACGGTAAATTCAGCCTCACCATCGAGGAGCACATACATTTCCTCTATGGTGTGGTGAAAATGATGACCAATACCACTTTTGGGTTGGATTACACCTGCATGGAGGTAGAGGAAGTTTGTAGATAATTCGGTGCGACCGATTAGTTGCGTGAATCCCATTTGCCCTGCACCAGCGTGTACAGATGATAGTGTTCTGTATTTGGCCGGATCATTGTGAACAATGCGTTTGCTGAGCGATTGAGCCGAAGCCGCGACGGGAATCAGGAGTAACAATGAAAAAAGGAAACGATTCATCATTCTTAATGGGTTCAATTGAAAATGAGAGAACAAATCCAAACGATTTTGAAATGTACCTCAGCATAAATAAACTAAAAGAAGCGAAGAATTGAAAGGCCGGGGTTGACGAATGGTGTTTGGAAACGTGTAAATATTTTATACTGCTCTCGTGATGCGGGCAAGAACTAAGAATTATTCCCCCGGGACCTTTTTTAAAAACTAAGGTCGCTTTAAACATGAAAGCCGGACTCTCGCCCGGCTTTCAACCTCTAACCTAAACTAACAAAGCCAACAGGACTAAACTGAGATTTGGTATTGTAAAACTAATCGTCCCTTGTGCTTTGTTTTATCGGTTCACCGCCCTGGTGTTCACAAACCCGGCCGGCTGTTTAGTTTGCACTAATCAAATCATTATATACTATTCCGTTTCTGAAAATCTCCTTCACAAACAAACGCGTTTCATCAATGATGATCCCCGAAATGCGTAATGTGCCACTCTCGAGTCGTGATCTTACAAAATGAAAGTCTCCAAGCACCTGCATTTGTTCCAATACATTCAATTCCATTATCATTAGATCACTTATGTCCTTGCTTAGAAATTTCCGTCCGTGTTTGTGGAGCAGGGCATCTGTTTTCCACTCCAGCATGTAAGGCGATGAGATGCTGTTAGCATGATCTTCTCGTATGCGCTTCACAACGTTGCAACCAGAGTGTCCCGCAATGATGATCTGTGAACATTGATTCACTTCCAGGTGGTGGCAAATACAGTCCTGTTGAAGTTGGTCATGTCGGCGTAACATTCCACCCAGACAGAAATAAACGGACGCGAATCTCTCGTCAACTGTGTAATTTCTGCATTCCGGACATGTTATGATCAGGGTCCGTCTATTTGCAGTCAGATGTTTGAGTAACAATAAGGCTTCCATGTTTATATGACCAGGATTCTGTGTTCTGAATTTATTTGACGGCCCAAATAGGTGACCCGCAATTTTTCGCAATAGTCCATTTCTGGTTGGCGTAATCGTACTAAAAGTGTTTGATCAAATGGGACACCGAATGCCGATTGACTTTCTCATGTATTTGAAATGAAAAGTCAGGTGTAAAATTCTGCTTAAACGGAGACGTCCGTATGAAGAGAAATTACAAGCAACAAGATGTTAAATTAGATAGCTACAGTTAAGCTTGTGAAGCGGAGGATAATAATTGAATCGGTGATCGTGAACCACCGGGAGAAACCTGACTTCATGAATTTGCGTGAGCGCCTCTGGAATGCAGGAAAAATCAATGAGGATAGGAAGTGCTAAATCCTGTTGTCGCCCTTCACTCAACTCGTGCTCATCTTTTTCCTTCAGATAAACAGGAAAATTAAATGAATCA
>DASUGQ010000274.1:0-23785 GCA_036273935.1 Cyclobacteriaceae bacterium
CGGTTATGCCTTCCAGATCGAAATGAAATTCTTAGCGTGGAAGTACGGTTTCAAACTCTCTGAAGTACCCATCATCTTTACAGAGCGAGTTCGGGGTGAATCAAAAATGTCAGCGGGAATTTTTAAAGAAGCGTTTTTTGGCGTTTTGCAAATGACCATCACCAGTTGGTTTAAAAAATACATACCCGTTTGATTTTTTTCTCCGTTGATTTATAAATGTTCAAGACTTCAAATGCGCGCAGATTACTTGAAGTTCTTGCAGTAATGATTACCGGTGGAGGCAAATTCATTTTTGTCGATATGTTGCCTTACAAATTTTGGTTCATCTCTGCAGCTATAATTTCCTGGGCGACGTACATTCTTTTCAGATCCCTCAAAAATCCTTCAGTACTTGCTTATTGGGGATTTCGAAAACAAAACTTTCGGCGATTATTTCTTCTGCTCTCTCCACTTGCTCTACTTGTTCTGACAGGATTCCTGATTTATGGCATTTATCATAAGACTTTAATTTTAAGCTGGCACATCCTTCCGATTCTTTTTCTCTACCCCATCTGGGGAACAATCCAGCAATTTCTTATGGTGGGTCTGGTCGCTTCCAATCTTCGCGATTTGAATGGCATTACAATTCCAGGATGGTTCATTGTCATTGTTACTGCCATCCTTTTCAGCATCGTTCACTTTCCTTCTGTTCCGCTGGTAATTGCCACTGCCATGCTTGGAGTTTTTTACACAGTCTTATTTCTACGTTATCAAAACATTTGGGTGCTTGGCATTTATCACGGATGGCTCGGAGCTTTTTTTTATTTTTTTATACTGGAAAGAGATCCCTGGCTGGAGGTAGTCAACACATTTTGAATCAGTCAAAGCGAATCGCTTTAATTGGGTTGATCCGTGAAATGATCATCGTAGGTAAAAGCAAAATTAGAGTGACGACAATGAAGGTGAGCAGGTTCAACCATATCACAATTTCCCAATGCCATGAGATCGGCACAACGCTCATGTAGTAATCTGCAGCATTTAATTTTATGATCTCAAACTTATACTGAAGATAGCAAAGGCCGAGACCAAGGATGTTTCCAAATGCAAGGCCCTTCAGGATCAGACTCACCCCGCGATGAATAAAGATGCGCTGAATGAATGAATCAGTGGCGCCCAATGCCTTTAACATTCCGATCATTTGTGTACGTTCCATCACCAGGATAAGCACAATGGAGATCATGTTGATGCAGACAACGAGGAGTATGATCACGAGGAGAATATTCACCTGCCGGCTTACCAATTCCAACCACTCAAATACCTGCATATAACGATCGCTTACACGCTCGATGTTGAGATCGTAATCGATGCGCTCACCAATGCCGCGCCCCGCATCGTCTATGTGATAGATGTCAGTCGCAAAAACTTCCAATCCACCACAGATGCTATCCGCCCATCCTTCCAGACGTTGAATCAATCGGATATCACCAATTATAATATGGCCGTCAAAATACTCGGAGAGATTTGTTTCATAGATACCGGAAACTTTCAGGCGCCTGTACCGTGGAGGATCCTGAAAGAAATGAATGACGAGGTTATCACCGACTTTTGCAGTCAGCTTGTCGGCAATTACCTTGCTGAGCACTACCTGGCTGGAGTAGCCGGAGTCAGGAAAATCAATAAAGGACCCTTCAATGATATTTTCCTTGAAGGCCGCAAGATCAAAACTTTTTCCAACACCTTTGAACACAACGCCCAGCACATCATTGTCGGTCTTGATCAAGCCGGTTTTGTGGGCATATTCCTGAATGTGCGCTACATAGGGATATTCGTGGTAATGCTTGTAGAATGGGATGTTAAAATCCATTGGCGATTCTTCCAATGAATTATTCATGGTAAACTTGGTGACCAGCAAATGTCCGCTGAACCCATAGATCTTATTTTTTACCGTTTCCTGAAAACCTTTTAAAATGAGAAAGGAAACAATCAAAGCACCCAACCCGATACCGATGCTCCCGATCGCAATCTTGTGAATGGTAGATGAGAAACCTTCACGCTGAAAGTGACTTATTCTATTGGCAATGAAGTAGGATAGATTCAAATTAATTATGGATTAGCAAATGTGCAGACTGCTAATGGTAGTACACAAGCCTTAAAAATAAGTCAATAATGACTATTCTCAATTAATGCTGCGTTTAATTTTTATAAAAGAAACTATGTAATTTGCCCGATCATTATCAATCTGATCGATTAGACTTTCATGAAAAAGCTTTTCTTCCTCCCGTTCGCATTATTGTTCGTCTGTTTTCACTGTCCGGAGAAAAATAACAAATATGGAGACGTTGGGAAGCGGTTGGCTTCAGAAGCACCTCACGTAATTGTTGGTGCCGAACAACTATCCCTCTTGCTTCCGAAACTAAACGACAAACGCGTTGCCCTTGTGGTCAATAACACAGCGGTTGTGGGAAAGAAACACCTGGCTGACACTTTGAAAGATCTTGGCGTTAATCTTAAGAAAATCCTCGCCCCTGAACATGGCTTCCGCGGAAACGCAGATGCGGGTGAACACGTCAATGACAGTGTCGATCAAAAGTTGGGGATTCCCATCGTTAGCATTTATGGAAAGAGCCGAAAGCCATCGGCAAAACAATTGGAAGATGTCGACATCATCATATTTGACATTCAGGATGTCGGCGTGCGTTTCTTTACCTACACCAGTACAATGCACTACCTGATGGAAGCCTGCGCCGAAAATAATAAGAAACTGATCATCCTGGATCGCCCAAATCCGAACGGAAGTTATATCGATGGACCTGTCCTTGAACCTGAGTTCAAATCTTTCCTCGGACTGAATCCCCTGCCGCTTGTTCATGGTCTTACAGTAGGTGAACTGGCACAGATGATCAATGGTGAAGGGTGGCTTGAGGATGGCAAACCTTGCGCACTTGAAATAATTCCATTGCGTAACTGGAAACATGAGGATTCCTATTCATTGCCTATCAAGCCGTCGCCTAATTTGCCAAACGATCAGGCAATAAAATTGTATCCTTCGTTGGGATTGTTTGAAGGTGTAAACATTAGCGTAGGTCGCGGAACACAAATGCCTTTCCAGATCCTGGGCCATCCTGATTTTAAGGATATGCCGTTTCAGTTCACACCGGCATCCATCGAAGGCATGTCAAAAAATCCTCCCTTCCAGGATAAGGTATGCCATGGAATCGACCTTCGAAACGTTAAGGTTGAACCAAAAGTAGATTTATCTTATCTGATAAAACTATACCAGGCATTTCCCGACAAGCAGAAATTTTTTAACAGTGGATTCAATGCTCATGCCGGCAATGCGAAATTAAAGGAACAGATTATCAGTGGTACGTCGGAGGATGACATCCGGAAAACATGGCAGTCCGACCTTGAAAAATATAAAATCATACGAAGAAAGTATTTACTATATGAATAAGTTTGGCGCTTGAAAAAATCAGAAAAAGTAAATGACATTCTTCGTATCCTGGATAAGCTTTATCCGAATGCTCCTGTTCCTTTACATCATAAAGATGCCTACACATTATTAATCTCCGTCCTACTTTCTGCACAGTGCACCGACGAGCGCGTCAATAAGATCACACCCATTCTGTTCAAGCGGGCGAACAATCCATTCGATATGGTTAAACTTTCTCAGGAAGAAATTCGAGAGATCATTAAGCCCTGCGGATTATCACCGATGAAATCAAAGGGAATTTATGGCCTCTCAAAAATTCTTGTTGAAAAATATGACGGTCATGTTCCTTCTACATTTGAAGCGTTGGAGGAATTACCAGGTGTTGGTCACAAAACTGCATCTGTTGTCATGACCCAATGGTTTGGACTGCCGGCGTTTCCGGTGGACACCCATATTCACAGGCTTGCCTATCGATGGGGGCTTTCCAATGGTAAGAGTGTTGAACAAACTGAACGCGATCTCAAGCGACTAATTCCTGAAAGCAAATGGAACAAAGCACATCTCCAGATTATCTACTTTGGAAGACAATATTGTCCCGCGCGCGGACATAAGTGGAGGGCGTGTCCAATTTGTTCCAAATACATGCGCAAAGAATTAAGAGATTAGACCCCAAACTTTTGCCTGAAAATTTTCGTTAGTTTAGTGAAAATTTTCCGTGCATGAATAAAACACAGGTCATTGAGCTTTTGGGCGGACAAAAAGTAGTTGGAAATCCGCGGAACCTGAATGCCCTTGCTGAAAAGGGCGTTCCGAAGCAAGCGCTTATTGTGTTCATGGAGAAAAGTAACTTAGGCGAAAAACGTTTATTTTCTTATCTCGACGTAACGAAACGTGCTTTGACTAACTATAAACCTCGGGAAAAGCTCCGCCTGTACATTTCCGATCGGCTCATTCATTTAGCAGAACTTTACGCAAAGGGTAAGGAACTCTTTAGTTCCGTCGATGATTTCAACGAATGGTTAGACCGTCCGTCCGTCGATTTATTAGGAGAAAGGCCGATTGAATTCATTCATACCAGGAAAGGCATCGATGAGTTGCTTCATGTCCTTGGGCGGATAGAACATGGAATATTAGCATGATTCTTTATCGTTGTGGGTTGAAGAAGTGGATTAAAGACTTTAGTGGCAAAGGGGCATCGATTCATGGCGGGCGATGGAACAGTCCGGGTCAATTCATGGTTTACGCGGCTGAGAACAATGTGTTGGCGGCACTGGAGGTTGCTATGAGGATACCCCTCGAATCCATCTGTGCCGATTATTTAATGATCCCTTTGCAAATTCCGGGGTCAGTGCGAGTTTACAAACCAAAATTGCCCGAACGCTGGAATCATCAGGTAGAAATCACAAGATTGATTGGCGACCAATTCATTAAGTCCGGAAAATACCTTTTAATGAAAGTACCTTCCGCATTGATATCTGACTCATTTAACTACCTCATAAATCCCGTCCACCCTGATGCAACAAGGATAAAATTTCAGGAACCTCGCAGCATTTTGTTCGATAAACGACTGATGGAAATGATTCGAACCAAATCTTAAATTTTCCACCCAGCAATGAACCAATTCAATGCATAGCCTTCGCATCATTTTCATGGGTACTCCCGAATTTGCAGTACCAAGTCTTGAGATATTGATCGAGAATAAATTCAATGTCGTTGCTGTCATCACGGCGCCAGACAAGCCCCAGGGTCGTGGTCAAAAGGTTGTCGCATCGCCTGTGAAGGAATGCGCAGTCAGGCACAACATCCCCGTGCTTCAACCTGCCAATTTGAAGTCGCCGGAATTTCTTGAACAACTTAAACATTACAATGCCAACCTTCAGATCGTTGTCGCCTTCAGAATGCTCCCCGAAGTGGTATGGTCAATGCCTGCATTAGGAACGTTTAATTTACACGCATCGCTACTTCCACAATATCGTGGAGCAGCACCCATCAACTGGGCTATTATCAATGGAGAAGAGGAGACTGGCGTAACAACATTCTTCTTAAAACATGAAATTGATACGGGCAGCATCATCTTCCAGGAGAAAGAACCGATTTATGAAACCGATAATGTGGGGACTTTGTATGAACGCTTAATGAAAAGAGGTGCACAACTCGTTTTAAAAACGGTCAAAGCGATTGAAGCAGGAAATTACCCGTCCCTTCCTCAGCAGGAGTCCATCGAAATAAAACACGCCCCAAAAATTTTTAAGGAGACGTGTGAAATAAATTGGAATCAACCAACAAAGAAGATTATCAATTTTGTCAGGGGATTAAATCCATTTCCCGCTGCATGGATGTCGATCAACGGAAGAACATTTAAAGTTTATGCAATTAGCCCCGTTAGCACGAGTAACAACCACCTTTCGCCTGGCAACTACGCGACAGATAATAAACATTTTCTTCACATCAGGACCGCCGATGGGTGGCTCTCCATTGATGAATTGCAACCGGAAGGAAAGAAGAAAATGAAGATTGGTGATTACTTTCGCGGAAACAAAATTTGAAACGCTAAATAAAAGCAAGGGACAATGCAGCAATGATGATCAGGGAAAAAATATCCAGCAGTATACCGGCACGAATCATGTCACTCAGTTGTATGTGACCGCTGGCAAATAAAATCGCATTAGGCGGCGTAGAAACGGGCAATGTGAAAGCACAACTTGCCGCAAAGGTAACGGCCATCGCCAGTGAGAGCGGATCAAACCCAAATGCATTTGCAATACCAAATACCACCGGGACAAAAATAGTGGTGAGGGCAACGTTACTCATGAACTCAGTCAGCAGCAGCGACATGGAAGTCAGTATGACAATCATAACCCAAAGTTTAACGGTACCGAGGTTCGCTATTGCCTCTCCGACACGCTGAATAAGTCCGGCTTCCTCCATACTTTTTGCGAGGCACATCCCGCCGCCAAACAAAATCAAGATACCCCAGGGCAATTTTTTTGTGTCCTCCCAGGTAATAATAAACTCTCCCGTCCTGACATTTACTGGAACTGCAAACATTAACAGCCCACCGGCAATGGCGATGACTGTATCGTCAAGAATATTTTTAGAATCGCCATCGTAGAATAATAAAGACAGCCAATCGTTTATAAAGGGCCTGAAGATCCAGCAGAATGAAGTAAGAAAGAAAATAACCAGTACAAATTTCTCCTGTCTTGAAATTCTTCCTAATGCGCTCAACTTGTCATTGATCAATTCAGCAGAGCCTTCTACATTTTTTATGTGATTTGGAAACGTGAGTCGCGTAATCATCAGGTAACACAATGTCATGATCACCACGGAAACCGGAAGCCCCACCTTAAACCATTGTAAAAAGGTAATGTCCTGGTAATACGTTTGCCGGTACAGTCCGACCATCACCACATTGGGAGGCGTTCCAATGATAGTGGCCATACCTCCGACGCTGGCCGCATAAGCAATGCTGAGCATCAACCCGGTTGCAAAGTTTTTATAGTTCTTCTCCGCTACCTTGGTTGAGAACATCTCTTCCCCAAGCAGCTTCGTCACCGACACGGCAATGGGGAGCATCATAATGGCGGTAGCCGTGTTACTGATCCACATACTGATAAATCCTGTAGCGAGCATGAATCCTGCAATGATACCATTACCACTTGTCCCTGTACGTTTGATAAGATTGAGGGCAATCCGTTGATGAAGATTGTGCTTCTCCAAACCCAGCGCCAGCATAAACCCTCCCATGAAAAGATAAATGACGGGATCGCCATAAGCGCTGGTCGCCTCACGAATGGACATTACACCCAAAATAGGCAGCATGGCCATTGGCACAAGGGCGGTCACAGAAACATGGACAGCCTCCGTTACCCACCAGCTCACCATCCATGCCGCGAGCCCTAAAACTTTGCAGGCCTCAAGGTTTAAATCGGTCGACGTTTTTAGTAAAAAGAAGACAATCAGGAATAGAAGCGGCCCCAGTACAAAACCGGTCAATTTAAGTTTACTCACCTGCTGAAATTTGGTTTTGTAAAATAAAGAAGTCAGCGGCTTTCACCTAATCCGATCATATAAATTTAATCTCCCGTGAGTTCTTTTAGATTGCGGAATCAAATTTCTAATTTGGAAGAATTATTTAAATCTATGATCGTATCACTGATCGCCGCGGTCGCCCAAAATAAGGTTATCGGAAAAAACAATGACCTTCCGTGGAACCTGCCGGATGATATGAAGTATTTCATGCAGACGACAAAGAGTCACTATGTCATTATGGGGAGAAAGAATTATCAATCTATTCCTGAAAAGTTCAGACCATTGCCAAACAGAACCAACGTTGTTGTAACGAGACAAAAAAATTTCGCGGCACCGGGCTGTATTATTGTGAACTCAATTGAAGAAGGTATTGAACGGGCTAAAGAAAACAATGAACAGGAAGTGTTCATCATTGGCGGGGCCGAAATTTACAGGCAGGGAATGAAACACACGCAACGAATGTATCTCACCGAAATAAAGGCCATCATTGAAGGCGATACATTCTTTCCCGAATTTAATCACCATGAGTGGAAAGAAATCTCGAGGACGAGTCACGGTACCGACGAGCGGCATCGCTATCCATTCGACTTTGTCGTTTATGAAAAAATAATATGAAATGAGTTCCTCTCCGATGATTTGCAACATTCAATGTCATCACTAGAAAACAAAGTTGTGTGGATAACCGGCGCTTCATCAGGAATTGGTGAAGCACTTGCTTATGAATTTTCAAAAAAAGGGTCACGATTAATTTTGTCTGCACGAAGGAAAGATGAACTTCAGCGGGTGCAGAATTCCTGTCGGTCACAGGAAAATGTAAAAGTTCTTCCGCTGGATGTAACCAAATTTGATGAACTTCCGGGAGTCACAGCTGCGGCCATTCAATTGTTTGGACAAATTGATATTCTCATCAACAATTCTGGTATAAGTCAAAGAAGTTTTGCACGGGATACTTTGCTTGAGGTAGATCGAAAATTGATGGACGTAAATTACTTTGGTGCTGTTGCACTAACTAAAAATCTCCTTCCCCATTTTCTCGCCCGAAAGAGCGGTCATTATGTAACAGTCACCAGTGTTACGGGAATATTTGGCACACCTTACCGTTCCGGGTATGCGGCGTCCAAACATGCGCTCCATGGTTTTTTTGATTCACTGCGTGCGGAACTGTGGCGTGATGCAAAAGACTCAATAAAAGTTACCATCGTTCTGCCCGGCTTCATTCATACACCCATTACCCTTTCGGCTGTAACAGGTGATGGCTCTCCGCTCAATAAGATGGACGAAGGTCAATACAAAGGTAAACCGGCTGATTGGTGTGCCCGGAAAATTATACGGGCGATTGAAGGTGGGAAAGAAGAAGTTTACATTGGCGGCAGGGAGGTAATGGGCGTTTACATCAAGAGATTTTTCCCGCGATTGTTTTCGAGGATTATCCGTACGGCAAAAGTAAGGTAGGAAATCCGCAGCCGTTTCGGGGATATTGCGAATTGATCATTTATCATACACACCCTTTCATTTCTTTAAAAAGCTGTCTATCATCGCGTAGTTTTTCCTGCTATGCGGTATATTTTTTCATCGGCAGTCCTTCTCTTGTTGATTGCGTTTTTCCCTTCGCCTAAACATCCCCGGGAAACTTTTGATCTTATCATTCGGGGTGGAACGATCTATAACGGGTCCGGCGAGCAACCTTTCGTGGGAGATCTGGCGATACAAAACGACACGATAGCTTTTGTCGGCGATCTGAAAGATGCAACGGGAAAAAATGAAATTGATGCAAAAGGATTGGCGGTGGCTCCCGGCTTCATTAACATGCTTAGCTGGTCTGACCGAAGCCTGCTCATGGATGGCCGTTCGATGAGCGACATCAAACAGGGTGTTACGCTTGAAATTTTCGGAGAAGGTGAAAGTCCTGGTCCCGTAAAACGAAAGACAAAGAATGTTGATAGTTTATGGACAACCCTTGGCGGTTATTTCAAACATCTCATGAAAAAAGGTGTGACCCCGAATGTTGCATCATTTGTCGGCGCAACCACCATTCGTATTCACGAGCTCGGGAGGGAAAACAGGCCACCGACACTAATGGAGCTAGAAAAAATGAAGAACCTTGTCAAACAAGGTATGGAAGAAGGTGCCATGGGACTTGGCTCATCATTGATTTACGCGCCAGCCACCTATGCATCGACCGATGAACTTATTGCGTTGTCACAAGTCGCGTCATCATATGGTGGGATGTACATCACACATATGCGAAGCGAAGGCGACTTTATCTTAAAGGCGCTGGATGAAACATTTACCATTGCCAGCGAGGCAAATATTCCCACCGAGATTTATCATCTTAAGATAAACCTGGCCCGCAATTGGAATAAAATCGACACGGTATTAGCTAAAATTGACAGCGCCCAGAAAGCTGGCCTGAAAATCACGGCAAACAATTATCCCTATATCGCAAGTGCTACTGGTCTCACGGCCCGGATGCCCACGTGGGTGCAGGAAGGCGGAGCAGCGGCAATGCGCAAGCGTCTCAAAGATCCGGCGATCCGAAAGAAAGTCCTGCATGAAATGCGAGAGGGCATTCCCTACAAAAATTCAGACCCGAAAGATGTGATGATCCTTGGCTTCCGCTTAGATTCGCTTAATGCGCTCTATCGCGGAAGAAGACTTGACGAAGTGGCTCGCCTTCATGGCAAGGATGCGGATCAAACTGTCATTGACCTGGTAATAAAAGACCGATCACCCATTGCCGCGGTCTATTATCAGCAAACGGAGGACAACATCAGAAAGATCATTCAGCAACCTTATGTAAGCTTCGGTTCTGATGGAGCGTCAATGTCAGACCTGGAGATCTTCAAAGATTGGGGAGCTCATCCGAGAGCATATGGTACGTTTGCCCGCATATTGGGAAAGTATGTCAGAGAAGAAAAATTATTAACATTAGCGGAAGCCATTCGAAGGTTAACCTCCTTACCGGCATCAAACCTGAAAATCGATAGGAGAGGATCATTACAATCCGGCTATTTTGCCGACATAGCCGTATTCGATCCGGCAACCATTCAGGATCATGCTACCTTCGAGGAGCCCAAGCAATATGCCACCGGAATGATCCATGTATTTATTAACGGTGTGCATGTGCTGAAAAATGGAGAACACACGGGCGCAAAACCAGGAAGAGTTGTCTATGGGCCCGGATGGAAGCCAAAAAAAAATTAACCTGCTGTCACCCTATTTACGTGTTGTCCTTTTCGTAATAGTTTGATTCACGGCTGTGAACAGCGCTATTCGCTGCTTTTCAATTCGTACAAGCCACGCGCGGCTACGGTGATGAAGATTGTTTTTTATAATCCATCGCATCACCCGGAACTTGTAATGCGGATAGTTCCTCCTCAACCATTCCGCTATCACCTTCGTAAAGATTTCAAAAACAACAAAGCCGATAACAATGGATATTATCCATTCCAGCACCGTAAAAGTGTTCTTGTCAACCACCGTTCTTTTCGCTGCAAGACCCCATAAGTTCCGGATACTTCGGGTTTCAAAAAATCTTGACAACAATCCCGCTGCGGACGCCCCGATAAGAAATCCCACAAAATTTCCAGCCACTTCCGTGTAGAGGTAGCGCAAAACAGCCTGCCTGGTAAAGAACTTCTTCATTTCGATACAAAAATACAATTCGTTACCTAAAAACCGCTGACATAAAATGACAGAACCAAAAGCCTTCGTCCGGTGTGGGCTGGGCGTGTTTTTTTATATTGCTCATGTTTTACAGACTGATATATGAATGACAAAGTCCTTCTCATTGGAAATGGCATCAACAACATCAAACAAAATTACCGGTGGGTTGATCTGATTAACAATTTGATTAACTACATCGGCGCGTCCGGACAAATTCGAGTTGAAGACAAACCTTTTCCGATGCTTTATGAAGAAATTTTCGTTGAAGCCGTGAAAAACAGAAAATTCAAAGAGAGCAATATAAAAAACTTTATTGCGAGAGAAGTGACCAATCTCGAGCCGAACGACATTCATGAACAAATTCTTGAGACCGGTATAGGTAACATTCTCACGACAAACTATGACCTTACGCTCGAGAAGAAATATACTCAAACGCCGGAGACGTTAAAAAATAATGGGGCTGTAAAGGAGAGTACCTTCAGCTTGTTCCGTCACTACAGCATCAATAAGACAGCCTTCTGGCACATTCATGGTGACGCAAACATTCCCGGTTCCATTACGCTAGGTTATGAACACTATAGCGGATACCTGCAGCAAATGCGAAACTATGTAGCAAACGGAACCGGTACTGCCTACAAAATAAGATTTGAACCGCTGATTCGTCGGTTAAAAAACAAATCGTTTACCCCGTCAAGTTGGGTTGATTTTTTTTTCACCAAAGATGTCTACATTATCGGGTTGACGCTCGACTTCATAGAGATACACCTTTGGTGGCTGCTCACCTTCCGGCAACGGCTTAAATTGATAAAGCAGGCGCCCATTACAAATAATATTATCTATTTCTACCCTGACGTTTTAGCCAAAACGATTCAGAACAAACTGGACCTGTTCCGCAGTATCGGAGTAACACCTTTTTCCGTTTCCTACCAGGAAAACAATAAAGGCAGATATTATCAATCGGTGCTGAAAAAAATAAAAAGCAATCTCAAGTAACGATCCACACTATGAATACCGCATTAAAAACAGAAGAAGCTCTGATGTTTGCAGCTTGCTTATTTGCATTCACTTTTCTCGGAATGAACTGGTGGTGGTTTATCGGCTGCATTTTATTGCCTGACGTCGGAATGCTGGGTTATGTACACAGCAACAAAACAGGAGCGTGGACGTACAATTTACTTCACCATAAGGGGATTGCCATTCTCGTTGGCCTCGCTGGATATTTAATGGCAAACAACTGGCTCGTATTTGCCGGACTCATTCTCTTCGCACATGCCTCGATGGATCGCATGTTCGGTTATGGTCTTAAGTACGAGAAAGGTTTTTCGTTTACGCACCTTGGTGAACTAGGGAAAGATCACTCTTAGATTTTACCGATAACAAATCCCTTTGTAGGGACAAATCTTGCACAACTCAACCTTTGTCGTCTGATCAAATGGTTGATCACTATTAAACATTTCTTCAAGGGTATTCTTCAAGCCTTCTTTAAACTCGGGCAGAAACGAACGAATATCCTCCACGGGCTTCTTATCGATTTTAAGCCCGAAACGAAAATCCTCTTCAAATAAATTCATCCGGTTCATCAGGCCGGGAATAACGCGCATGCCCTGTACATCTGCATTTGCAACATAAAGCAATGCATAAATCATGATTTGAAAGGCCGCCTTATTCCGCTCGCCATCGCGAATAAAAAGATCAGACACTGATGCCTTGATATCCGCCTTATCTCTGCCTGTTTTATAATCGATAATGCGTAAAACTCCATCCTTGCTGTCAGCCCGGTCGATCGCACCACTTAACACTACAACAGGACGACCTTCCATGTCCAATGGTACTGTGATTTCTAGATCCTTTCGTTCAAGTGCTTCAAGTTTGAACGGGGCATACTCCTTGTCCATTTCCAGTATCCTGCCCACAAAAGTCTTAATCACTTCCTTAACAACTAATCGTTGGCCATGATAAACAACGCGTTCAGTCCTTATCCCATACTCTTCTTTAAAGGCTACATCAATGTGTCTGTCAATTTCCTCCTGCCAATTGTGAAGGTCTGAAGGTTGTATCAGGCTGCTCCTTTTCTTACGGGAAATATCCTGATAGAAATATTGCATCACCCGATGGAGCAAATTTCCAAGTACCCGCGCATCAAGGTCTTCCTGTACCTCTTTTGGTTCACGTATCTGGGCGATGTATTTAAAATAAAAACGCAATCGACATTCGATGTAATCATTTATTGCCGTTGGCGAAAGTGATTTTGATGACCGTTGACCGCGACAATAAAGAGCAAGCTTATCAAATACCCGCTCATCTTTTGGTATCACGATTGGTTCTACAGCGTGGGGTTGAATGGGAGTGAATAAACTGTTCCGTTCAATTTTAAGTCGCGATTCATACAGCAATTGTTGCAAATAGCGACTCATCTCACCCTGACCCAATACATCCGTTTCAGAATTGTGCAGGAGAAAAATATTCTCGGCACGTTGAAGTATCCGATAGAATAGGTAAGCGTAAATCGCATCCTGGTGTTCTACAGTCGGAAGTCCGTAGGCTTTTCGGATGGTATAGGGAATGTAAGATCCTTTTGCCGATATCGACGGAAACACACCTTCATTTAAAGAAAGAATAAATACGTTTTTAAAATCCAGGTTACGGGTTTCCAACACACCCATGACCTGCAATCCTTTTAACGGCTCACCCGAAAAGGGAATTCTCGTTCCTCTCACCAATTGCCGGAACAATCGTAAAAAAGATTGAAACACATCTTTACGAGAAAGGGATAGCTGATACCCGTCGTGAAGCGCTACCTCCTCCATCCGGTTCAATAACTTTATAAAATGAAATGCGTACTCCCTGTCAAATGACGAAACGGCGCTGAGTGATCCGATCATGGTAATTATCGAGCGGAGATACCTGGCAATCCCATTAAGTTCAGCTTCATCGAAGATGGAATAATAAAGTTCATGCCCTGACCGCAAATATTCACCATCGACGGTGATCCAGTTTGAATTGATGATCTCTTTGCTCTTCTTCTGCGCCTCCCCGGCATTAGCAGCAACGCAGTAAGGGTGACCCAACAAAGCCGATACCTGGCGATGATTGAAGTGATCATCCCGACAATGAATCTGCAATTCAATAAGGAGCTCCACAAGATTAAACATCGGTGTACTGCTAAGCGGAAATCCCATGGAAACATTCAGCGTCTCCACATGGCCGGCGATACCATGCAACACAGGGAATAATAATCTTTCATCAGGAAGAACAACCACTGTATCTTGCGGATCAATGCCAATTTCAAGTTCTTCTTTCAAGAGTTGCGCCGTTAACTTTGACTGCCCCACAAGCTGCGCCGCACCAAATACCTTGATTGACTTACCTGCCCTCATATTGGCCGGCACGTCGTGCTGAAAAGTTTTACTCAAGCCTGGGTGTTTCTGGTACGCCCGAAAAAAATCACCAGCCTCCTGCCGATCGTTATTCACGTAATATTCGTCCATATCCCACTGCACGTGACCAATCCCCTGCTCAACAAAATGGGATATGATTAACTCTTCTGCTTTTGTCAGGGCATTGAATCCAATAAATTCAATAGCGCTTGATCCTATCTTTGAATTGTCTTCATTCCCTGCCAACTTTTCAGCCACTTCACGATGAGCCATGCCTTCGTAAGCCACTCCCTCCGCCTGAAGAGCTTTTTTAAATTGAGAATAAATAAGGGGAAGTTCTCTCCACACGTGGAGGAACTTGCGCTTGTTTTCACTAATGTTCTGATCAAAGCTCTCCCAAAACCCGCTGAGGAATTGTTGTTGCTCGTCAGTGAGAAAATCAAAACTGGAGTCGAGTTCCTTTTGATGACTGAGGTCTTTGAATAATTGCTGCGCCGGTACGCAATACTTGTCCACTTCATCAAAGTCTTTCAGAAGCATTTCACCCCAAAAGAAAAATTTCTCAAATGGCTCCTCAACATGCGTTACCTCACGGTAGACCCGGTATAAGCGATGAACAAGTTCCAGTTTATCGGGAACGGAATACGGCGATAGCGATGCAATGAAATCTTCAATCGTGATAAGCCTGGGCGCGAACACAGGTTTGCCCAGAAGTTTTCCAAGATGTTGCTTAAAGTACAGTGTTGCTCTTCGATTTGGAAAGACAACACTAACGGTATCCAACCGGTGATATGCGTTATGAATCCTTTCCGCTTGCTCCTGTAAAAATGATTTCAATCTGACTGCTTATTGTTCTCGCACAAATCTATTAAACAATTCGGCATGGCAAGTTCTGTAAACGAATTAACTCATTCCAGTCTTCATAAATCGCTGTGCTTTAAAAAAAAATGTTACCTTGAAATTCATCATGACGAATAAAACAGGATTAAAGAAGGCATTGACATCCATACATTTATGGGCCATTTCAGTCGGCCTGGTAATTTCAGGAGAGTACTTCGGATGGAACTATGGTTGGGGAATCGCAGGCACGATAGGTTTCCTCATCGCAGCGCTTGTCATAACAGTAATGTACGTGACTTTCATATTCAGTTTCACGGAACTGACAACGTCCATCCCGCATGCCGGCGGTCCCTTTGCATATTCATACAAAGCTTTTGGACCAATCGGGGGATTAATTGCCGGCTATGCAACCATTATAGAATTCGTGTTTGCAACCCCCGCAATAGCATTTGCTCTGGGAAGTTATGTCCACTTTCTTTATCCATCCATACCGATCATTTCAACGGCTGTCACCTGCTACGTACTGTTTACTTTAATAAATCTTTTGGGCATCAAGGAGTCAGCCACATTTACACTGGTCGTAACCTTACTTGCTGTTATCGAGTTGCTTATTTTCATTGGAATCGTGGCACCGCATTTTCAAATGAAAAATTTCATGCTTAATGCGCTTCCCATCAAGTTCGGAGGTTTCTTCGCGGCCCTCCCCTTTGCTATCTGGTTTTACCTGGCCATTGAGGGTGTGGCGATGGTTGCCGAGGAAGTTAAGGACCCAAAGAAAAACATTCCGAGAGGTTATATTTATGGCATACTTACGCTGATGGTTCTCGCGCTGAGTGTTATGCTATTCACAGGAGGAATCACCGACTGGAAAAATTTGGCGGACATCGATTACCCCCTACCCGAATCAATAGGATTTGTCCTTGGAAAACAGAATGCAATTACAAAACTCTTCGCCAGCATTGGATTGTTTGGATTGGTCGCTTCATTTCACGGCATCATCATTAGTTATTCACGCCAGATTTTTGCGCTCGCACGAGGCGGTTATTTGCCTGAATTCCTTTCGTCAATCAATCACCGGTTCCGGACTCCGCACTGGGCGCTGGCCGTTGGCGGATTAGTCGGGATCGTCACACTCTTTACGGGAACGACGGACCAGATCATTATACTCTCTGCGCTTGGAGCGGTTGTAATGTACATTATCAGTATGCTAAGTTTGTTTAAACTTCGTTCCAAAAATCCGGCACTGGAGAGACCTTACCGCGCACCATTGTACCCATGGTTTCCGCTCATTGCATTATCGCTCTCTTTCGTCAGTCTGATCGCTATAGTGTATTACAATTTGTTAATCAGTTCACTTTTCATCATCGGGTTTGCACTGACATGGATTTTATTTAAGATCACGGGAACACACAAAACGAAAATATCGGAAGATGTCATGCTGAATGATTCCGAGCAAACAAGTTGAGCTACTGCATCACGCACGGACACGACACATATTCCCTCGTCGACCGGGAAACCCGCTCGCAAAACCTCACCTTTCCGCAGTGAGACTCATTTTGCAAATCCCACCGCCTCACCGCACACGATAGCATGGTGCTTATTTTATCTGTGCTACACTTCGGACTCACTGATGATTTTGCGCTGCTAACATCCGGCCCGAAGCTGTTTCAACTACGTAAATAGAGTCGAAAAAATTATTCACCTGATCAAAGAGTCATTCCAATTCAATTGTGAGGTGCAAGCGAAAGATAACGCTCTTTCATTGTGCAATTAGTCGCTGGAATTTTCCCGAATACATCTACTTCGTTTGAAAAAATAAAAACATACCAGCCAGATAAATTCATGTCCATTAAATCCAATACTCCTTCCGTTCATTTATTGAATTGACTACATTCAATTGATAATCGCTGATGATTGAAGTTTCATTCGCGTGGTTTGTTGTGATTAAATAATAAGGCAATACCCTTTCGGGTAGTGCCTTTTTTACTTTAAGGGATGATGCAATCGTTTTATGCAAATGTTGCTTAAAACGTTAGCACAATGAGTGCAAACGACAGGCACAACAACTCACATCATTATTAAACATAAACAATCGTTTTTATAAGTCTGAACCTTTAACCCTACTTCAAATGAAAAAACTCGACAATCCAACAACCATCAACAGAAGAACATGGCTGAAAAACAGCGCCCTCCTTACCGGCAGTATTGTAACCACGCTAGGCCTACCTAATTTTGCTGAAGCGAGCGCGGCATTTGGCATGAAACCTTTTCAGGGAACGCACAGCCTCCTTGAAAGATATCACCTGGCGCCAGCAATCATTCCGGAAATGAAAGCAAGATTGCTGGCCAACGAAAATCCCTGGGGTCCCTCCAAAAATGCTATCAAAGCAATTGCGGACAACGCACACAAAGGGAACCGGTATGTTTATAATAGTTCTATGAAAATGGTCGAAGTGCTGACAAAGAAAGAAGGTGTTACCGCCGACCAGATTTTGTTGGCACCGGGCTCAACGGATATACTCGAAAAGACAGCCTTCGCACTGTGCATGAACGGCGGCAATGTGGTCTCAGCAGACCCTACTTATCTCTCTCTTATTAACACCGCGACGAAAATTGGTGCTACGTGGAAAAACATCCCTTTGAAAAAGGATTATTCCCACGATCTTGATGCAATGGCTGCGGCGATTGACAGTGACACAAAACTGGTTTACATCTGTAATCCAAACAATCCGACGGGCACCATTACACCAATCGAAGAGCTCAAAGCATTCTGCAAAAAAGTATCATCCAAAGTCCCTGTATTTATTGACGAGGCTTACCTCGACCTCATGGAGGACCCGGCCAGGCAAACTGCGGCGGGACTGATTGCAGAAGGTCATGATGTGATCGTGGCGCGAACGTTTTCAAAGATCCATGGTATGGCAGGTTTGCGGATAGGTTATATGGTCGCGGCCAAAGACCGTGTTGAGAAGATTAAGAAACTCGTTCGCACGGAAATGGGAATCTGCGTGACGTCCCTTGAAGGGGCAATGGCCAGCCTGGCGGATGTTGAGTTTCAGGATTTCACACGGGTGCATAATAAAGAGAGTCGTGACTACGCTTTCGCTGAATTACAAAAGGCAGGAATGGATCCGATACCATCGTACACAAGTTTTATCCTGTTCCCCCTCCAGATGCCCGTGAAAGATTTTCTGGGTAAGATGATGGAAAAAGGTGTTGGCATTCGAGGCTATGAAATAAATGGCAAACCATATGGCCGTGTGAGTATGGGAACGATGGAAGAAATGCAGCTTTTTGTAAAGAGTCTGAATGAAATCGTGAGCTAATAAATGGATTGGTCGCTTCTCAAAATCAGGGAAGCGACACTTTACAAATCATCCTTCTTTACCAATAACCTAAACCCGTATGAGTTCTGCTTTAACAAAAACAGTTTACCTTATACTTATTATTTTTATTGGATACCTCTTCAATAAAAAGATACATTCAAAAGATCAGAAAGACGGAATAAAGATCCTCATTCTTGGACTCGCTCTTCCCGCAACCATTTTCATTGCTCTGTTGAAAATTGAATTCTCAATAGAGATGATTATTGTGCCCGCGCTGGCGCTTGGATTCAATTTGATGTTTTATTTTTTTATGCATAAACTTCCTCTGAGAAACCTTTTCAATATTCCCGAGCATCAGTATCGAACGCTTATTCTTTTGATTCCCTCACTTGCTCCCGGTTTATCATGTTTTCCGTTCATCGCTGAGTTTAGCGGAGACGAACCGCTCGCCCTGGCTGCTCTCGCAGATGTCGGTAACAAACTATTTGTTCTCATGATTGCCTACACGATCGCGATGAAATGGTTCTATACAAGAAATAAGATTGAGAACCAGACGAGGTCTTCAAAAATCAAGGACCTCCTCCTGGCAATGGCGGAAGAGCCCGTGAACATGGCCATCGTGGTCGCCATTGTTATGCTGGCATTGGGACTGAATTTTAGTTCACTTCCTGAATTCATTCAGATGAGTATCGACAAACTAAGCCTCATGATGACACCTTTGGTCTTGCTCTTTATTGGCATCTCTGTAAAGCTTACGCGTCAGCAAGTGAAGACCATCACCAGCATGCTCTTTCTTCGTTCGGGATTCGCTTTCCTGTTCAGCGCCGTCCTTCTGTTCCTTCTTCCTGTGAAAGATATCGGCACACGACTTCTTATTGTGGTCTTCATTCAAAGCGCCTGCAGCTTCTGGCCCTATGCCCATATGGTTGCCGTGGGAAGACTGGAAGACAAAAACAACAAACAGGGCAATGGAACATTCGACCTTGATTTCGCGATGAACCTGCTGGCGTGCTCGTTGCCTTTCTCTGTCACCCTGATCCTGATCATTTACAGCTCAGGCGATTTCTTTACACATACCTATACAATTTTTGGATCTTCATTAATGTTTATTGTGTTGTCGGCTGTTCCATTACTGCTTACGCAAAAACGCTCCATGGAATCGATGGAGTCGCTCGCCAATCGATGATTGAAATTACGGACATGAGAAAACGGCTCTTAAATGAGAGCCTTTTCTATTTGCATTCCATCTCATCTTTTCATTCTTTCGTTGAGGAAAAAAACCCGCTGACCTAAACAAGCTGGCCTCGATGACAAAACCTCTATCGCGAAGGGAATTTATAATGAAGAGTAGCCTGTTCGCCGGCATTACCTATCCAGCCATGATGGCGATGGGCATGTTGAAATCCGCTCCGGTACATGCATTCGATCTTCCGGGGTCGGGTGATGGCAAACACATCGTTATATTAGGCGCCGGTCTTGCCGGGATGGCATCAGCTTACGAACTCAGTAAACTTGGCTATCGATGTACGATCCTTGAATCCAGAAAACGAACCGGTGGCCGACTTTGGAGTGTGAAGAAAGGCGACACCACAAAAGAAGTTGATCATGAAGAACAAGTCTGCAAATTTGACGACGGAATGTATTTCAATGCAGGCCCGTCCCGTATCCCCCATCATCATCAATTAACATTACACTATTGCAGGGAACTCGGTGTGCCAGTCGAGATATATAACAATGTGAATGAAGGTGCTTATTATTTCAGCGAAGGTACCGGCCCCCTCTCAAATAAGAAAATAAGAATCAGGGAAGTGCATAATGATATGCGGGGTTACATGTGTGAGCTGCTGGCAAAAGCAATTGATCAAAACAAAGTTGATACAACCATGACGAGAGAAGACGCGCAAAAAGTGATCGAATACCTGCGCGCAGAGGGAGGGCTGGACATTGATAAGTTGTACAAGGCATCATCGAGGAGAGGATATATCGATCCACCTGGCGCGGGTGAAACGTCGGGTAAAATTGATGATCCTTATAAGCTGGCTGACATGATCAGCTCAGGGTTACTCGATTCTGACTTTTATAATGTGGCGGAGTACACTTATGAATTACAGATGACGATGTTTCAGGCAGTTGGCGGAAACCAGAATATCTCAAAAGCCTTTGAAAAAAAGTTGGGGAACATCATTAAATTGGGAGCAGAGGTAAAAACAATTCGCAATACTGAACAGGGAGTGCGGATTACTTATTCCGACTCGGGAACTGAGAAAATAATTGAAGGGGATTTATGCATCTGTACTATACCTCTTCCCGTATTAAGCAATATCAACCACAACTTCTCCTCCAACGTGAGCCGCGCCATTGACTTTATCCCTTACATGCAAACCGGAAAGATCGGATTGCAATTCAAACGAAGATTCTGGGAAGAAGATGAAAATCTTTTCGGCGGGATTACGCACACCAACAATGAACTGACCCAGATCTTTTATCCTTCGAATGACTACCTCGGAAAAAAAGGTGTCTTAATCGGTTACTATAACTTTAATGAAACGGCCGCCAAAGTGGGGTCATTCTCAAATTCAGATCGCCAAAAAATTGCCCTTGAAAAAGGAAGTCTCGTTCACCCGCAATACACAAAAGAATTCGAGAATTCATTTTCGGTAAGCTGGCACCTTACCCCTTTCTCTATGGGTGGATGGGCAGTGTATAATTCGGACGCACGAAAAAATTTATATAGTGCATTACTTAAACCCGACAAGAATGTGTATTTCGGGGGAGAACATGTAACTTACCTGACGGCGTGGATGGCGGGTGCATTGGAATCCGCTCGAAAGACAGTCGCCGACATACACGCCAGAGTTACTGAACAACGCGTAACTTACCCAACAAACAAGAACTAATCATAATACCATATGATCCCAACCCAATCAATGAACAGAAGAAAATGGCTCAAAGCAAGTGCCGCACTTGCTGGAGCATTTACCATCGCCCCTGGCGCTATCGGTGCCGCAGCCTCTCCTATCCGGGCATTGCGCATGAATACACTTAGCAGATACACGGAGAGCGCGATCGCCAATGAATTCCCTCAATTAAAAGCCAGGTTGTTTGCGAACGAAAACCCGTTCGGTCCATCAGACAAAGCCAAGCAGGCGATAATTGACTCAGTGTCCAGGAGCTACCTCTATCCTATTTTCGAAGGAGAGCAGTTGGCCGAAAAGATTGCTCTCAGCGACGGATTTAAAAAGGAGAACATTGCCATATCTTCAGGTTCAACCACCATCCTTCATGCTGCATCAGTTTACTTCGCGGGAGACGGCGCAGAAATTATTTCCGGTGATCCCTCATATGATGACCTTACCAAGGCATCGGAAAAATTAAAAGCCAAATGGATCAAAGTTCCGTTGAACAATTCGTATCAGCTTGACCTTGATGCAATGGAGAAGCTGGTAACGGATAAAACTTCGCTTGTCTACATCTGTAATCCTAACAATCCGACAGGAACGACGCTTGACAGGGAGAAATTGAAAAATTTCTGCGAACGCGTCTCCAAAAAAACAACCGTCTTCATTGACGAAGCTTACATTCATTATATGGGTAACCCTGACGACCACACGATGATGGGCTTGGTCAAGGACGGCCATAACGTTATTGTCGCAAGAACATTTTCTAAACTATACGGATTTGCCGGTCTGCGCGTTGGCTATATCATCTCTCAACCGGCCATCATCGAGCAGCTGCGATTATTTGCCTGGCTGGAAGCTGGTTTGTCTTACCCTTCTGTTGCAGCATTAACGGCAAGTTATGATGACAAGGAATTTTTGCAGGTCGCTTTCAAAAAAACCATGGAATCAAAGGAGTATCTGTACAACGTCCTGAAGAAAGAAGGATATGAATACATTCCCTCGTCAACCAATTTTGTAATGTTCCCTATCAACATGGATGCTGAACGATTTGTGGAGGAAATGATGAAGCGCGGTGTTGGCGTTCGGCCATGGAAATTCAACGATAAGAACTGGTGCCGCGTCAGTATCGGTACGATGGAGGATATGAAATATTTTGCGGAGGCATTCAAACAAATATCCTGAACGCGAGGAAATGACGCGAGCAGTAATACAACAGGGAGATAATCGATATTAATTCATGATAAAAATTCTGACAGCAACCGTTTTTCTTTTTTCAGTAAGCACGCTTGTGCTGGGGCAGGATCAGGTTAATCCACGCCCCATTACGCTTGAAGAATATGAAAAAGCCAAAACGTTTCAGGTGAATGACCTTGACAACGACACTTATGTCAAATTTGAAAATACCTACCTACTCGACCGGTATGAAATGCGTAAGCCATATTTTATTACCGGGGACGACGGCCTGAAGAAGCGGATGGATATTTATAAGTTGATCGCAAAAAATGGTTTACAGGAATTGGGCACGATGGTGTTTTACACGAATGAAAATGGAAAACTGTACAAGGCCCTGCTCCCCAATTTCACCGCCGATGCAAAAGTCTGGGAGCGTTATTTCGAAGATATTCATAGCATCGACAAGGAAGAAAAGAATTTTGTCCTCAAGCTTTCCTACGTCCTCTCAAAGGAAGTAAGCTACCAGCAATATAAGTTCCTTAACCAGGGCAAGGATCTGGCTAAGGAGTCCGCCACTTATGGAAATAACATTTGCTTTCCAGGCGACCAGGAAGTGCTGATGAATAATGGCACCAGGAAATACCTGAAAGATATTGTGCCTGGTGATGAGGTAATGACGGTCGATCCTTCTTCACACCAGCCAATGGCGGTTAAGGTGAGGTCGTTAACAACCCATGAAGCATCAAACTATGCGATAACAAGACTCACCCTGTTGTCGGAAGAAATACAAGGCCCTAATGAAATCCTTCTTCAAACAAAATTCATCGAGGCTACACCTAATCATCCCATGCTTACCAACGAGGGCACAAGGAAGATTGGCGAAATCAGTGAAGGTGAATCGATCCTGTGCTTCGATAGAAATTCAGGTCAGATGAAAGCATACCTTGTTTTCAACAAAACCGAATTCGCCGGTGGAACTCAAAAGGTGTTCAACATAGAAGCAACCGAGGGAGAAACATTCCTGATGAATGATGTAATGGTGCTGCGGAAGTGATAACC
>DASUGQ010000275.1:0-3930 GCA_036273935.1 Cyclobacteriaceae bacterium
ATTGAAATATCTGTAAACACCAATCCCAGCCAGGTGATAACACCCATAGTAAAGAGTAAGCGTATGATGGCTTTTGTTCTCACAAAAAGGAATCGGGGTTCGCTTTAAAAAAAGAAGACCAACCTACACAGATTGGCCTACAATTATAGGATAAAGGCCAGATAATAGAAAAGGGGTTTATTCCAGCAATTCTTCACTTCCGGCTATAGTTCGGCGCCTCCCGGGTTATCGTGACATCATGAGGATGACTTTCGGTAACACCTGCAGATGTAATTTTGACGAACTTTGCCTGTTTGAGCTTTGCTATATTTTTTGCGCCGCAGTAACCCATGCCAGCCTTTAACCCGCCAACCAGCTGATACAATACTTCCGCGACCAGTCCCTTGAATGGCACTCGTCCCGAAATTCCCTCCGGTACAAGCTTTTTAATATCATCCTCAACATCCTGGAAATACCTGTCCTTTGAGCCGTCTTCCATGGCCTCTAATGACCCCATCCCCCTATAGGTTTTGAATTTACGTCCTTCATATATTATTACTTCACCAGGGGCCTCTTCTGTGCCAGCCAGCATAGAACCAATCATCACGCTATCCGCTCCGGCGGCAATTGCCTTAACGAGATCACCAGAAAAGCGAATCCCACCATCAGCTATGATCTTTACTTCAGAGCCCTTCAAGGCTTTTGCCGCTTCGTAGACTGCTGAAAGCTGCGGCAACCCAACCCCGGCTACCACGCGCGTCGTGCAAATGCTGCCAGGACCAACGCCGACTTTCACGGTATCAGCGCCAGCTTTCGCCAATGCTTTGGCGGCTTCCGCAGTAGCAATGTTGCCCGCAATAAGGTCGAGCTCTGGATATTTCTTTTTTACCTGTTTTGTGGCGTTCAGGACGTTGACCTGATGTCCATGCGCGGTATCAATACTGATCACATCCACGCCCGCCTTCTTTAGCGCGTCTATGCGTTCAATAATGTCAGGGGTTACTCCGATGGCCGCGCCCACTCTCAGTCTCCCAAATTTATCCTGGCAGGCATTTGGTTTGTTTTTCCTTTTTTGAATGTCCCGGAATGTTATTAGGCCGGTGAGTTTTCCTCTCTTATTGACGATCGGGAGCTTTTCAATTTTGTATTGTTTCAAAATCCCTTCGGCCTTGTCGAGGGTTATTCCCTCAGGCGCGGTAACTAAATTTTCTTTGGTCATTATTTTTTCGACGGCCGCCTCCATATCCTTTTGAAAACGGAGATCACGATTGGTAATAATTCCAACCAGCTTGCCATTCTCATCTACAACCGGAATGCCACCTATCCGGTATTCCCGCATGATCTTTTCTGCATCCCTAACCTTGGCGTGCACCTCCAATGTTATGGGATCCAAAATAAGCCCGCTTTGCGAACGCTTAACCTTCCTAACATGCTCGGCCTGTTCATCAATCTTCATGTTTTTATGAATGAACCCAAGGCCTCCTTCCAGAGCCATGCTAATCGCAAGTTCCGCTTCGGTAACGGTGTCCATGGCAGCGGAAACTACAGGAATATTCAGTTGAATGTTTTTCGTTAGATAGGTACCAGTGTTCGTTTCCCTGGGAACTACCTCCGAATATGCAGGGACGAGAAGCACGTCATCGTATGTGAGGGCTTCAAAAAGAAATTTGGAATTTTCGAGTGGCATGGCAAATAATATTAGGAATCATTATTTGCCGGGCAAAGGTAGCCTAAATTAGCAGAAAGCAAAAGGCAATGCGTAAACGTTGAATAAGTTTTCAAGAGCATAATAATCGCGCCCAGGTCTAAACATTTTGTCCTTTTCTTATTTTTGGCCTTAAATTTTTCCAAATCATGAGAAAACTATTTTTTGCCTACTTTTTCAACTTTTTAATCATCGGGGGGTACGCGCAAATTCAAACAGGAAAGGCATCATTTTATGCGGATAAATTTGAGGGAGTTACAACGGCCAGTGGACAAAAATATCGTCATAATAAATTAACCGGAGCGCATAAAACGCTTCCCTTTGGAACTAAGGTTAAGGTTACCAACCTGGCCAACAAGCAATCTGTTGTTGTTGTTATCAACGATAGAGGGCCGTGGATGGAGGGTCGGATTATAGACCTCTCCCGTGCCGCTGCTGAAACACTTGGATTTGTTAACCAGGGGTTGGCGGAAGTCCAGTTAGAAGTAGTCGATCCAGGTGATGGGAAAGTCAACGAGCCCATTCATATGGTTGACAATGTTGCTGTCGACGAAAAAGAGTTTTACACCTTTGAAATCGACAGAAAGAATCCAAAAGGTTATGGCATCCAGATCGGAACCTACCAGGAACTTGTTAATCTTATGCGCCTTTCCGATAACCTTAAAAATTCTTACAAGAAGGAAATTACCGTACAGGTTAAGGTGATAAATGGAGTCAAGTATTATGGATTAATTGTAGGTAACTTTCCCAACCGCCCAAAGGCTGAGCAGTTCAGGGAGGAGATCAGGAGCAAATTTCCTGACGCCTTTATTGTTGATTATGGAAAATTATGAGTGCTGAAGACATAAATGATCTATTGGGAAAATTCTTTCCATCGTTTGATCAGGACCTCAAAGAAATCATATCGAAGAAAGGAGTATTGAAAACTTTCTCAACCGGCGAACAAATCATGAGGCCGGGCCAATATTTTCAATCAGTAATGTTGGTTGTCAGAGGTCGGATAAAACTCTATCGAGAAGGCGACGATGGAAACGAGTTCTTTATTTACTTGCTGGAGCCGGGAAACGCATGCGCCCTTTCAATGGTGTGTGCTGCCAAAAATGAAAAGAGCCAAATGTTGGCAACAGCCATTGAAGAGACCGAAGTGATTATGATCCCGGTTTCATTGATGGACGAACTGATGAAGAATCACCGGTCGTGGTATTATTTTGTGCTGGAGACCTATCGAAATAGATTTGAAGAGCTGTTACAAGTAGTCGATTCGATAGCATTTAAAAGTATGGATGAACGACTCGAATTTTACTTGCAGAACCTGGCACAAAAGTTCAACCAGAACGAACTCAATATCACCCATCAGCAAATTGCCGATGACTTAAATTCGTCGCGGGAAGTCATCTCAAGATTGTTAAAGAAAATGGAGAAAGAAAAAAAACTCAAGCTGAATAGAAATTCCATTGAACTGCTCGAAAGTAAATCCTTCACATCTGTTCATTAATCAATATTTTTTTTAATTTTTCTTCCTGTACGATTCTCCTTGTGACTGAAGTTACCGTTTAACCCACGTTTAACATCGATATTTGCTGCTGATTATAAATTATGGAAGCAATAGGATATGTGGCCTCCGTTTGTATTGGTGTAGTCCTGGGAATCCTGGGAGGTGGTGGTTCAATTTTATCCATACCCATTTTAGTCTATCTGTTCAATGTAGATGCTGTGATGGCCTCCGCCTACTCTTTGTTTATCGTTGGCGTAACCAGCTTAGTAGGGGCCGTACCAAAGTATCGCGAACAACTCGTCAATATAAGAACAGGTCTGATTTTTGGCATTCCCTCTATCCTGGCCATTTTTTCTACCCGCAGGTGGATTGTTCCTTCCATTCCCGACATATTATTTCACATTGGAGATTTCGCTTTTACGAAAAGAATTTTGCTGCTTGGTATTTTTGCCGTCCTGATGATTCTTGCCTCTATTGCCATGATCAAGAAAAGAGGCGTATTCGAATCTGATGAAAATGGCTACCACATCATAGGTATCATCATACAGGGACTTTTGATCGGGTTTCTAACGGGCCTTGTAGGTGCTGGTGGCGGATTTCTTATAATTCCCGCGCTTGTTCTGCTCACCGGTATTCCTTTTAAGACGGCCGTAGGAACCTCTCTCTTTATCATTGCCGTGAACTCATTGATTGGGTTTTTGGGCGACGTGCTGAACTACGAAATCCAATGGAACTTCTTGTTTGAAATTAC
>DASUGQ010000276.1:0-10609 GCA_036273935.1 Cyclobacteriaceae bacterium
GTTATTAACAAAGATGCGGATGCTCCATTTTTTAAAGCAGCCGACTATGGTATCGTGGGAGATGCATTTGAAGTTTTACCGAAATTAACAGAAGCAATAAAAGCAGCGAAGTAGTGAAGAAAATCAAGCTTGAAATTTTAGGATTGTCTTCCAGTCAATCGCAAACGGGGTCTTTTGCGTTGGTCCTCGGAGAATCAGAAGGAAATCGCCGGTTGCCTATTATCATTGGAATGTTTGAAGCGCAGGCAATTGCCATTGAGATTGAAAAGATAATTCCCAACAGGCCAATGACGCATGATCTGTTCAAGTCGTTTGCCAACAACTTTCACTTCACCATTGAGGAGATCATCATTTCGGATTTGAAGGAGGGAGTGTTCTTTGCGAAAATCGTATGTTCAGACGGTTTGAAAAAATCGGAGATCGATGCGCGTCCCTCTGATGCCATTGCGATAGGCCTTCGATTCGATTCACCGATCTACACCTATGAAGCCATATTGGCTGAAGCGGGAATTGTGCTGACCGATGAGGCTGAAGAAGAGAAAGCCGAAGCGGAGAAACCGGAACCACAGCGCGTAAAGAAGGAGTCGACCAAGAAAGAAGATCTGAAGAATTATTCGATTGAAAAGCTCAATGAACTTTTAAAGGATGCAATCGACAAGGAGGACTATGAGCGGGCGGCAAAAATCAGAGACGAATTGAGCAAACGCAATTGAAAGGGTACCGTCTACTAATGATGTAGCCAGGTGTTAATAAGTCTAATCATTTCTTCTCCGATTAATTATTAACCGATAACTAACAAGTAACCTCAAGCCTATGGATTACCTGCGTGGAATAGTGGGGCTACTGTTTATTGTCGGCATAGCCTATCTTTTTTCCGGTAATCGCAAGGCAGTCGACTGGCGTCTTGTCGGCGCAGGTGTTCTTCTCCAGATTTTCCTTGCACTGATCATTAACAAGCTTCCTTTCGCGCAGCACGCTTTCCTTTACTTCAGTGAGAAGTTTGTCACTTTTCTCAGCTTTGCTCAAAAGGGAGCAGAATTTCTTTATGGCGATTTATCCAAAAACAGCACTAACGATCCCAGCGTAAAACACAACCTTGGTTTTTTATTCGCTTTTCAGGCACTTCCTACTGTAATTTTTTTCTCATCCATATCGGCTGGTTTATACTACCTTGGCATACTTCAAAAGATTGTTTACGGATTCGCGTGGATCATGACGCGAACGATGCGCTTGTCAGGGTCAGAAAGCCTTTCCGCTGCCGCTAATATTTTCATGGGCCAAACTGAAGCTCCCTTACTGGTTCGCCCCTTTATAAATCGAATGACCTCTTCTGAATTGCATTGCCTGATGACAGGTGGAATGGCGACAATTGCCGGAAGTGTTTTAGGTGCCTATGTTTCATTTCTGGGCGGAGGCGATATGGCGCTGAAAGCAAAGTTTGCCACCTATTTGTTAAGCGCATCTATTATGAATGCTCCTGCGGCAATTGTGTTGTCAAAATTGTTCTTGCCCGAAACTGAACCAGAAAAAATTGATCGAACGCTCAAGGTTGACAAAGAACAGGTCGGAGTGAACTTTGTGGATGCCCTTGCAACCGGCGCAGCTGATGGGTTGAAACTTGCACTGAACATAGGAGCAATGTTGTTGGCTTTCATTGCCATAATCTATGCGGTGAATTGGGTATTGGTGGATTTTATCGGTGAGGTGACTGGCCTCAATGATTTAATTGTCAGCAGCACGAACGGCGCGTTTGATGGTTTTTCACTTCAATATTTATTGGGACAGTTGTTTCGTGTTTTCGCTTTTTTTATGGGCGTTGATTGGAATGAAACCCTCCAGGTCGGAAGTCTCCTTGGTCAAAAAATGGTGTTGACGGAGTTTGTTGCTTATCTTGATTTGGCAAACATGAAATCACAGGGCATCCTGAGTGATAAAAGCATTCTCATATCGACCTATGCACTGTGTGGATTTGCTAACTTTGGTTCGATCGCTATTCAGATTGGCGGAATCGGGGGAATGGCGCCTAAACGACAGGGAGACCTTTCCAGGCTTGGTTTACGGGCAATGCTCGCAGCTTCGTTAGCTACGATGATGAGTGCGACAATAGCTGGTGCACTTTTTAGTTGATATTGCGAGAAATATCACACTTATCGAAATGGTTAGCTAAAAGATTTTGATATGAAACGTTTGTTGATTCTTTTGTTTCTCAGCCTGCCCGACTTTGTTTTTGCGCAGAAGGAATTTCAAAAAAAATTTCAGACCCTGTTCATCGACGTCGAGAATGGATCGATTATCGAATTGCCGGAAGGGACTTACCAACTGGATGGGAGCCTCTGGCTCGATAGCAAGAAGAATATTGTCATTAAAGGTGCGGGAATGGATAAAACGATACTGAATTTCAAGAGTCAGTTATCCGGTGCCGAAGGCATCAAAGTAACCAATTCATCAAACATTACTATTCAGGACGTCACTGTACAGGACACCAAAGGCGATGGACTGAAGACTCAATTGGTCGAGGGGATTTCGTTTAAAAACGTAAAAGTTGAATGGACGGATGGACCGAAATCTGAGAATGGAAGTTATGGTTTGTATCCTGTCCAGTGCACGGATGTGCTTATTGATAATTGCATTGCCATCGGGGCGAGTGATGCGGGTATATATGTGGGTCAATCGAAAAATATCATCGTGAGAAACTCGAAAGCTTACCACAATGTAGCAGGAATCGAAATAGAGAATTCGTTGCGCGCTGATGTTTACGAAAATGAAGCGTACAACAATACCGGGGGAATTTTAGTGTTTGACCTCCCGGACCTGATCCTCAAACAAGGAGGCTACACACGTGTATTCAAAAACCATGTTCATGATAACAACCTTCGCAATTTTGCCCCTAAAGGAAATATTGTTGGTAAAGTTCCTTTAGGTACCGGTTTAATGATTCTCGCCACGAGGAACGTTGAAATTTTTGATAATAAAATCATTAATAATATAACGGCAAGCACGGCCATCGTTAGTTATCATATGACTGAAAATCCGATCAACGACAAGGAATATAATCCTTTTCCCAGTAACATTTACATTCATGATAATTACTACGAACGCCCTCACGTGCGGGCAACAAGCAAGGGTAGAATGGGAAAAATGTATCGGTTTAAATTGAAATTCGGAAAAAATGTTCCTCATATCATGTATGATGGAATCGAAGATGATAAAAACAAAGAGCGCAACATCTGTTTTAAGAATAACACAAATGCCACATTTGTCAATATTGATGCAGCGAATGGATTTAAAAATAAATCTTTTGATCTGTCGCCGCATGATTGCGAGATTCAACCGATAAGTGCTGTTGTTTTGAGTGCTAATTAAAGTGAGTTATGAGAACGGCTGTGGTTTCGTTTTTTGTTACCGTTGCTATGATTGTCATGGAATCGTGGAGGATTCCATCTGAAACATTTGAGTTTAAAGATAAACTTTCGGACTATGGTTTCTTCCAGGGAAAGATGTCTGATCTCAAACCAGCAGATGGCGTTGTTCCATACGATCTTAATACGTCACTCTTCAGTAATTATGCTGAGAAGCTTCGGTTCATAAAACTTCCGAAGGGAGTAAAGGCGATATACAATGATTCAGTTGTTTTTGATTTTCCAATCGGAACAGTTTTTATCAAGAACTTTTATTATCCCGCCGATTTCAGAAATCATGAGAAGGGAAGGAAAATCCTTGAGACGCGATTGCTCGTGCATGAAGAAAAGGGATGGACTGCCTATCCTTACATTTGGGACGATGAACAAACCGACGCTGATTACGATCCGGCAGGTGAAACAAAATCCATACAATACATCAGCGCTTCCGGGAAGAAGGTGAAAGCTACCTATGTAATTCCGAACAAAAATCAATGTAAAGGTTGCCATGTGAGGGGACAATCCATGGTGCCGATCGGGCCGGCCGCGCGGCATCTGAACAAAGATTTTTTATATCCAGAGGGTTCAAAAAATCAACTTTCGTACTGGGTTGAAACCAAGATGCTGGATCGTTATCCCTCCAATACGCCACGACTGCCTGTATGGAATGATCCTTCAACAGGTGATGTAGCGTCGCGGGCGCGTGCTTATCTTGATGTTAACTGCGGAAATTGTCACAACAGACTCGGACCAGCGTCCACTTCAGGTTTGTTCCTTGATGTTTATGAAGAAGAAAAGAATCACTTAGGAGTCAATAAATCTCCGGTTGCAGCGGGAAGAGGTGCCGGCGATTTGAATTTCGATATTACCCCTGGGCAGCCTCAAAACTCAATCCTTGTATTCAGGATGAAAACTAATGACCCTGCCATTGCAATGCCTGAGATTGGCAGGGAGCAGGTACACCAGGAAGGAGTGTCCCTTATCGAAGAATGGATTCGTAAAATGCCTCGCTAAGAGAAATGTTCACCCATCATCAACGACTTTTTCTTCAACACTTATCCCAGTATGTTACTGAACACAAGAAGGCGATCATTGAAAAAGTATTGAGTAATCGCACCCGGTATTTAACGATCGTCTTGGAGGACATTTACCAGTCACAAAATGCAAGCGCCGTAATCCGGACTTGTGAATGCATGGGCTTGCAGGATGTTCACATCGTGGAAAATAGCGCCAGGTATTCAATAAACAGAAAGGTGCTGAAAGGAGCGGATAAATGGGTGACACTACACCATTACCGCGATGAGCAGACGGACAATCAAACAGCAACGTGCTTTAAGAAACTAAGATCACACGGATACAGGATTGTCGCTGCCAGTCCAGATGAAAGGTGTTCTTCGATTCACTCATTAGACTTAACTCAACGCGTGGCCATTGTCATGGGAAATGAGTTGAACGGCCTGTCTTCTTATGCAGTTGAAAATTGCGATCAACGCGTTACGGTTCCCATGTACGGATTTACGGGGAGCATGAATATTTCCGTCAGTGCCGCATTGTGTATACAATCGGTAATGAACAGGATTAGAGATTCGGGGATAGAAATAAGTCTTGATGATGACGAGAAGGATATGCTTCGTTATAATTGGTATAAAAGAATTGTGAGGAGATCACATATACTGGAGCGGCAGTTTCTGGCGACAATTGTGTAACTTTGCCTTTCAGAGTTTATAGTTGCTATGCGAAAAGTTTGGAGGGTCCTTTATTTTTCTGTTCTGTTCTTTTTTCTCTTCCTTATAGCGATTAATGTTTGGATTGTTAAGAGCACTGAGCGAAATGTTTACTCGAAAAGCGAACTTCTGCCGGATAAACGAGTGGCGTTAGTACTTGGCACCAGCCACCGCACAGTGAAAGGTCAGCCGAATCCCTTTTTTGAGAAGCGCATGGAAACTGCAGCTCACCTCTACCAACAAGGCAAGGTGGTGCATTTCATCCTGAGTGGCGACAATCGCACTCCCTATTACAACGAACCCATGGCGATGAAACGGGCACTTGTCAAGAGGGGTGTACCTGAGGCATCGATTACGCTTGACTATGCGGGATTGCGCACCCTCGATTCAATTGTGAGGAGCAAGGCCATTTTTGGCCAGGAAAAAATTATTATTATCACCCAACCTTTTCACAGTTACCGGGCTCTTTTTATAAGTCATTTTTATGACATTGACGCTGTTGCCATGGTGGCCGCAGAGCCTGATTTTGAAGAAACCCCGTCAGTGAGGATCCGCGAATATTTTGCGAGGGCTAAAGCAGTCCTGGATCTTTATGTCTTGCGAACATCTCCCCGATTTTTAGGGCAAAAAGAAGAATTAATTATTCAAAATTAGACGAAACCTGTTACCTTCTTACTCTGTTTTCTATCCTTGAATATATTTGATTATTTTTGAGACGTAATCCAAGATTTGTGCGCTACGAAAATTTGATCAGGCATTACCTCTTTCCGGCACAATTTGTTTTTTTCATCTTATCATCGGCGCAGGTATTTTCCCAGCAAACTGTCGTGCGTGGCAAGGTCACCGATGCAAATTCCGGAGACCCTATCCCTTTTGTTAACGTCGTTTTCGTGGGGACCAATATTGGCACGACTACAAATTTTGATGGCCTGTATGAGTTGAAGACTGAGACGCCCACCGACACCCTGGTTGTATCTTACATTGGCTATAAACAAAGAAAGAAATTTGTTCAGAAGGGACGTGAGCAGGTGCTGAATTTTCAACTGGAAGAAGATATCACAAAACTTCAGGAATTTGTTTTTGAAGCGGGTGAAAATCCGGCTTACGAGATCATGCGCCGGGTTGTGAAAAATAAAAATCAAAACGATAAGCGTAAACTTATTGCCTACGAGTACGATACTTATACGAAAATAGAAATCGATGTTGATAATATCTCCGAAAAATTCCGCGAGAAGAAACTCATAAAAAAAATTACGCAGGTTCTTGATAGCGTAGAACGGATTGCCGGCGAGGATGGCAAACCGATCCTTCCAATGTTCATATCAGAGAGTGTGTCCAAACTATACTATCGCGATAAGCCAAGTTTAAGAACTGAAAATATCTTAAAATCGAAAATCAATGGCGTGGGCATTGAAGATGGTACATTAGTGACGCAATTTATTGGCTCATCATTTCAGGAATATAATTTCTACCAGAACTGGCTTAATATTGTAAGCAAGGATTTCGTTTCACCCATCGCCGATGGGTGGAAAATTTATTATGAATATGACCTTACTGACAGTCTGTACCTCGGCGACCACTTTTGTTACCGCCTGGATTTTTTCCCTAAAAGCCCGCAGGATCTGGCTTTTACCGGAACGATGTGGATAACCAAAGATGAATATGCCTTAAAACAAATTGATGCGACAGTTGGCAAAGAGGCAAACCTGAACTTCGTTGAGAAGATCAAAATTCAACAGGAGCTTGAACCAATTGATGGTGGGGCATGGCTTCCGGTGAAAAACAGAGTTTTAATTGATATTGGAGAAATTAATGATCAGATGGCAGGTGTGTTGGCTAAGTTTTACACATCGAATAAAAACTTTGTAGTGAACAAACCTTATGATCCGTCATTCTATGAGCGCCAGATTATCGTTGCAGAAGATGCGCGAATGAAGCAGGAAGAAAGCTACTGGGATACTCTCCGGCATGAACCGTTGTCAGAGACGGAAAAGAATGTCTATAGAATGATAGATACCCTGCAAAATATACCGGTCGTTAAAACGTACACAGAGATTATCAAGATAATAGTCAATGGCTACTATGAGACCGGCAAATTCTACCTCGGTCCCTATGTTTCAACTTTCGCCGTCAATAACATTGAAGGGATTCGTTTGCAGGGGGGATTCAAAACAAATATTAAGTTCAGTAATAAGTGGGTTTTCGGGGGTCAGATAGGCTATGGTTTTAAGGACGACAGAATAAAGTATCACGCCTTTGCTCAACGCATCCTTTCACGTGAACGGTGGACCACGGCAACATTTCAGACGAGGAGTGATATTGGAAGAGTTGGTCTTGATGACGAGGACTACGCAGCCAACTTCTTGTTTTATGCAGCTCAGCGTTTTGGAACTTTTCGGAGGGGCTACTATTTCGATGAATCCCGTTTTGATTTCAGGAGGGAACTTTTTAAGGGTTTTACGCAACGCATTGCATTCAAGTACAATACCTTTACACCGCTCTTTAATTTCGGGTATTATCCTCCAAATGATCTGAACTCTGCACCACAGGAAACGTATCAGACATCTGAAGTTGTTATTGAATCGCGCTATGCAAGAGATGAATTATTTATTCAGAATGATAATGACCGGATAAGTCTGGGTACAAGTCGCTGGCCTATTATTACTGCCCGTTATACTAAAGGGATTAGTGGAATACTGGGAAGCGATTTTGATTATGATAAATTCAGACTGTCTGTCTACAAGCGCATCCGCTTTGGCCCACTGGGGACAGGTTATATGACAGTGACAGGCGAATACATTTTCGACGCACTCCCATACACTTTGCTGTCGCTGCATATTGGTAACCAAACTCCGATCTATGCGACATTTTCCTATAACCTGATGAACTTCGGGGAATTTGTCAGCGATCGGTTTGTCTCGTTGCAATACCAACATAAGTTTGAAGGATTTATCCTGAACCGCATACCCCTGATGAAGAAATTGAAATGGAGACTGGTCGGTACTGCCAATGTGCTTTATGGTGGATTAAGTCAGGCGAACCGCGCACTAATTTCGACGACCACCCCGGATGGCGACGAGGCGCTCCAGGTTGGATATCTAGATCCAGGCAGACCCTACATTGAATTGGGTTATGGCATTGAGAATATTTTCAAGTTTTTCCGAATCGATTTCGTACATCGCTTATCTTATCTGACACCCAGGGAATCCACTGATCAGGATATCCGAAAGTTCGGGATATTGTTCAGCTTCCAGTTTACACTGTAAAATCTTTTAATCCCGTCCTTAAAAATTGCATATTTGTGCCCTCGAAAATGTTATTGTATCTCACAGTTTTATTGAAATGAATATCAAAATATCATTTCCCGACGGGAATGTACGTGAATATGAATCGGGTGTAAAGGGATTGGACATCGCTTCAAGTATAAGCGAAGGCCTTGCCCGGAATGCATTAGCGATAGAAGTCAATGGAGAGGTATGGGACTTATCACGTCCCATAAAGAAGGATGCCTCCATCAGAATATTGACCTGGAATGATCCAACCGGGAAGTCTACTTTCTGGCATTCCTCGGCACACCTTTTAGCAGAAGCACTTGAATCGCTTTATCCGGGAGTGAAATTCGGTATTGGTCCTCCCATTGCTAATGGATTTTATTATGATGTGGATTTGAATGGGAAGCCATTTGGGGATGAAGAGTTGGCGGCGGTTGAGAAAAAAATGGTTGAACTCGCCAAACAGTCCAATGCCTATGTCCGGGAGGACGTGAGCAAAGCAGATGCGCTAAAATATTTCAATGAGAAGGGAGATCAATATAAAATTGAATTGATCAATGATCTCCAGGACGGATCCATTACATTTTATAAACAGGGTAACTTTACTGACCTCTGCAGAGGACCCCACATTCCGAATACCGGTTTTATTAAGGCGGTCAAGCTTCTTAATATCGCCGGGGCCTACTGGCGTGGAGACGAGAAAAATAAAATGCTCACCCGCATTTACGGAATCACTTTTCCGAAGCAAAAGGAACTCGAGGAATACCTTCATGTTTTAGAAGAAGCAAAGAAACGCGATCACCGGAAACTGGGAAAGGAATTAGAGCTATTTGCTTTTTCTGATAAAGTGGGGCAGGGGCTTCCATTGTGGCTACCTAAGGGCACAATCATTCGGGAGCGGCTCGAGCAGTTCATGAGGAAAGCCCAGGTAAAGGCAGGCTATGATCCGGTGGTGACGCCTCACATTGGCAGCAAATCTCTATATGTTACATCTGGTCATTATGAAAAGTATGGTAAGGATTCGTTTCAGCCTATACATACACCGGATGAAAATGAGGAGTTCTTGCTTAAACCGATGAACTGTCCGCACCACTGTGAGATTTATAAAGTGAAACCTCGGTCCTATCGGGACCTTCCTATTCGTTTGGCTGAATTTGGAACGGTTTATCGTTATGAACAGAGTGGCGAGTTGCACGGATTGACACGGGTCCGTGGGTTTACACAGGATGATGCACACATCTTTTGCCGCCCCGACCAGGTCAAGTCCGAATTCATTAAAGTAATCGATCTTGTACTTCATGTTTTTAATTCGCTGGGATTCGAGAGTTACACGGCCCAGGTCTCTTTGCGGGATCCTGCCAACAAGGAGAAATATATTGGTGATGATGAATTGTGGGACAGGGCCGAGCGGGAGATCCAGGAAGCTGCAGATGAAAGAGGACTTAAGACAATATCCGTAAAAGGTGAGGCGGCGTTCTACGGTCCCAAACTTGATTTTATGATCAAGGACGCGTTAGGAAGAAACTGGCAGCTTGGAACAATTCAGGTAGACTATCAATTGCCCCAACGATTTGAACTCGAATATGTCGGAGCAGATAACCAACGACATAGACCTGTAATGATTCACCGGGCACCTTTCGGCTCACTTGAGCGCTTTGTTGCCGTTCTAATTGAACACTGTGCCGGTAATTTTCCATTGTGGCTCGCGCCTGATCAAATCGCGGTACTCCCCATCTCAGAGCGCTTCAATGATTATGCTCAAAAGGTCTTTGACAAACTTAAAGCACAGGATATCAGAGGATTAATTGACGATCGGGATGAGAAAATCGGCCGGAAGATCCGGGATGCTGAGACGAAAAAAATCCCCTACATGCTCATTGTGGGCGAGCGCGAGGCGAAAGAAGCAAAAGTTGCCGTCAGGCGGCATGGAGAGGGAGATAAAGGAAGTGTTCCTTTGGACGAGTTTGTGACCCAATTTCAACAGGAATGCGCAACTCCCATTTAACTTTGGTTTTTGAAAGAATAAAAATATAGCGATATTTGCACCCTAATTTTTAAGAAACTAAAACTCAAAACGTATCAGTAACCTTACCAACAGACCTTTTAGGCGGGGACCCCAGCGCGTAGAGGAACCTTACAAAATCAACGAAAGAATAACTGCTCCCCGCGTGCGGGTAGTTGGGGAGAACGTAAAAGTTGATGTGTACCCCATTCA
>DASUGQ010000277.1:0-3560 GCA_036273935.1 Cyclobacteriaceae bacterium
GGAACTCGTGTATGAATGGGTGAAGCATTCCGTTGAACGTTATGGAAAAGAAGAAGTAATAACGTGGCTATGGGAGGTTTGGAATGAACCCGATATTCCATATTGGTCGGGTACATTCGAAGAGTACTGCAAACTGTATGACTATGCTGCCGACGGCTTGAAACGTGCCTGTGCGGAGTGCACCATTGGCGGTCCGCACACCACCAGCCCGCGCAGTGATAAAGCGTATAACTACCTTACCAAATTCATCGGGCACTGCCTTAAGGGAAAAAATTATGCTACGGGAAAAACGGGTACGCCTTTACAATACATTGGTTTTCATGCCAAAGGCTCACCGGAAATGGTTGATGGCCATATCCGGATGAATATGGGGGTTCAGTTGAAAGATGTTCAAAGAGCTTTTGAGGCGGTCAATTCTTTTCCGGAACTAAGAGACATGCCTGTTATTATAGGAGAATGTGACCCGGAAGGCTGTGCCGCCTGCTCGGAAACAAGAGATCCGAAATACGGTTACAGAAATGGTACGATGTACTCCAGTTATACTGCATCCTCGTTCGCGAGAATTTATGAATTAATGGATCAGTATAAGGTGAATCTGAGAGGAGCCGTGAGTTGGTCATTTGAGTTTGAAGACCAGGAATGGTTTGCTGGTTTCCGTGATCTTGCTACACATGGTGTGGACAAACCTGTATTGAATGTATTTCGAATGTTGGGTATGATGAATGGAGAAAGAATTTCCGTCCTGTCGGAAAATGGATTGAGTGCGGCGGATATAATCGACAAGGGCGTAAGGGAAAAAAATGATATCAACGCCATTGCCAGCAAGAACGGGAACACAGTCAGCGTCATGGTTTGGAATTATCATGATGATGATTTGAAGGGACCCTCTGCCTCAGTTGAATTGACGGTCAATGGTATAGGCACCGGAAAAGTACTGGTTCTTCACTACCGTGTAGACGACCAATTCAGTAATTCGTTTGAAAAGTGGAAGGGCATGGGGAAACCTCAGCAGGTTACAGACGATCAGTACAAGGCATTGGAGCGGTACGGGCAGTTGCAATTGTATACTTCGCCTGAGTGGAAGGAAACAAACATGGGAAAATCTGTCATTAAATTTGATCTGCCAACACAAGGAGTATCAATGATACAACTGACATGGTGAAGATCAAAGTTGATCCATTTCCTCCAAACGGGATTGGCGAAGTAGAGGCCGGCTTGCAACGCCAATGTCTGGAATCACCAGGCTTCCCCTGAATGATTAGTGCAGAATAACAGGGCGATGACATCCCAATATTGGTCTGTGTCCGGGCACAGCCATGGAAGCGCATTTGATAAACTCATCGAGGCAAAAAACGTCGCATCGGTACTCCCGTGATCTTTTAAGTGTATAACTAACATCTTTTACGCAAACGTTTGGAATGAGCGTTTTTTTTCTCTTAACTTACGGAAACTAGCCCGCAAAGGCTGCCTTATGGAAGGTCAGAGTGATACATTATTTGGTCGCAGTCTGGAATCTCTGCTCTCGCCAGAGCCAATCCTCTTCACGAGTAAAACCGGTGAGGCGGATAGAGACCTCAAAATCTGGAATGCATTCCGCGCCGGAAGTCGCGAGGCACTTGACTACATCTTCAAACAGCATGTTTCAAACCTCTTTGCCTATGGGTCGAAGTTCACAAAAGATCAGGACCTTGTCCTGGATTGTATACAGGACTTGTTTGTGGAACTCTGGAACAGGCGTCAAAGCCTCAGTGAGACTAACTCAATAAGGTTTTATCTGCTTAGGGCGCTTCGTCGGAGGATAGCGCGGACGATTCACGGTGTGAAGCGATTCGAGGCGATCACGGAGGAGGCTCAATACCTGGAAGAAAAAATTAATTTCTCTGCCGAGCATTTCCTGGTGGTGCAGGAAACAGAGCAGGCCCGGATCGCCCGTCTCAAACGAGCCATCGAAGAACTTACCAAACGACAGCGGGAATCCATTTACCTTAAGTTCTTTCAAGGGTTGGATAATAAGGCTGTTGCTACCGTTATGGGGCTTTCAGAAGCCTCCGTCAGTACCCTTGTGTCTCAGGCAATCCGGGCGCTAAGGGTGGCTTTCTCCTAAAAAAAATTTAGAATTTTCGCTAAACAATCGTGGTTTTGTGCTTTTTAGCTAAGAAACACATTCGTTTGCGCTGATGAAAAACTACAAGGATTACTCGGTTGATGACTTTATCACCGATGACAACTTCATCCGATGGGTTCAATTCCCGAGCGACGAAACCAATCTGTTCTGGTCTGAGTTTACTGCCAAAAATCCCCGGAAACTTTCCGATGTTGAAGAAGCAGTCCGATTCCTGAAATCATTTGGCAATCAGACACCCGAATTGCCGCGCGAGAAGCTTCTCAGGCTTCACCAGCAGATCATTGATCGCATCGATGTGCCTGTTTCCGCATCGACCGTGCATGAGATCGTGCGCTCGAGGTCAAGGAAGAACCGTACGTATTTGTATGCAGCTGTTATAACGATGGCCCTGCTCGCTTTTGCGTCATGGTGGCTGGTAAATCTGAGTCCGTCCGTTGACTACATTGAACCAGTGGCTGTTCAGAAGAAACGCTCAGTTAGTCACCTGAGGGAGCATGTCATACCAAAGGGCAAGCGGTCACGAATTACCCTGGAAGATGGTACTCACGTATGGATAAATGCGGATTCCAAACTGAAGTATAGCCCCGACTTTTTGAAAGGCGCTACCCGAGACGTGTACCTGCAGGGTGAAGCTTTTTTTGATGTTACGTCAGACAAGTCGCATCCTTTTATTGTCCATGTGCAGGGTGTCGAAATAAAAGTATTGGGAACGTCATTTAATGTAAAGGGATATGAAGGGGATTCAAGGATTGAGGCGACGCTCGTGCATGGAAAAATCACCATTGCAGGAGATTCGGCCTACGATAATGTGACCCTTGCCGCTAATCAACGGGCTGTTTTCCTTAAAGAGAAACGAAATCTCCTGGTGGAGAATAACGTCGAGACAGACACCTACACTTCCTGGCGTCAGGGCGTGCTGGTATTTGACGACCAGCCGTTATATGAAATTCTACCTATTTTGGAAAGAACCTTCAATGTGTCCATCCATACGGATGAAGCGTCCTCACTGGATTGCCGGTTTACTGCCAAGATCAACAATAAGTCCCTGAAAGAGGTATTGGAGCTTTTTCGTACTTCCGATACAATCGGATACACGATCGCCGGCAGTGATGTTTACCTGGAGGGAAGCTTTTGTAATGATTAACCAAATTGATTTACCCTTAACCTAACCCATCATCAATGAAAAAAACATAGCCCAACTAATTAAAAAAGAAGCCGGAAAGTGCTTCACCACAATCCGGCTCAAAACCCTTGCAGTAATAGTTACTGGCAAGACTGATCAACACTGTCAAATAAACAATTGTCAACCTATCCCAAAGTTATGAAAAAAACTTTATTGGATCTTTTATGTCGATGGCCTGACCCATTTTCAAGAATCAAACTGAACAGACCTATGATTGCAACCTTACTTGTCATATGCAGTCTGAACCTTCAA